>PBSM01000198.1 GCA_002726245.1 Planctomycetaceae bacterium
CAATCACACCATCGCGGAGGGCAGCGTTTTTGCTAATACCAATTATGCGCGCAATTCAAAACTTCCCTTAAAGTGAAGGGTCTCAACAGGATAGGCAATACCCAAAATATCCGGCCCAACCAGTCGCGCAATGCGAAGGACATAAACCGGCCAACGATGGCCGCCAGGCTAATGAAGGCCACGCCTGACTTCCGGCGTTAGCGATTCTAAGGACTGCGCGGCCAGTGGCGATCAGCGCGCGATTGTGCACGAACCGGTGTGCACATTGCGAATCTGCTTGACGGATCTACAACCCTCAGTAAGGTGAAGGAATAGAGGCAACTTGCACAAGTGCGGAGGGGTTAACATCATGATGAGCCGGAAGCTGTCGATCGAACAACTCGAATCGCGAATTACGATGGATGGAACGGGCAGCGTCACGGCGTTGCCAACGCCAGAAGGCGAGGGTGACCCACAGCCGGCCTTTCAACTCGAAGACGTTAACCCAGATTCGCCCCGCTTCGGCGAAAGCGTATCGCCGCGTGACTATCTTTCGCAAGTCTCGGCGTGGTACTTCGGGCATTCGACGTGAGGTTACTGCCGTAGCCAGTTCGGCTACCTAGACTCCATGCAACAAGATCTCGATGCAGCGCACCCGATCTTGAATATCGACATTATTGGAATCAATGAGATCGGGCATGAGTCGGCCAACAGCTTGATGACGGCAGGCAGGTCGCAACCGTGGTTGCAGGATGTCGATAGTGATGGTAACCAAGCTTCCGACGTATGGACGGAACTCTGGGATGTCACGTTCCGTGATGTGGTGATTCTCGACAGTGGCAACTCGATTGTCGAATCGTTCAACCTGACCGAACACAATCTGGCGGATAGCATAGACTATACATCACTAAGAACCAAGCTGATCGACGCCGCGATGGCTGAGCAGGTACCTTGGCAGAATCCGGTCAATCAGCACGACGTCAACAACGATGGCTTTGTCGTCCCGCTCGATGTGCTGTGGCAGATCAACAGCATCAACGACGAAGGAGCACGGCAGCTTGCCGCTCCGACTGGAACGGAAGTGCCAGCGTATTACGACTGCAATGGTGACGGCTGGCTCTCCGCCTTGGATGCCTTACTCGTCATTAACTACATGGACGAGGTGAAGGCGGCTGGTGAAGGCGAGCCCGTAGCAAATGAAGCCTCGTGGGTACCTTTCGTTCCGTTGAGCCACATGGAGCAGGTGGCCGACGTCGAAGCCAATCGAGAGCAAACGATTAGCTCAACACTCGCAAGTGTAGTTCCAACAGAACGACCGGCCATGCGTGCAACTCCGCCACGAACTCCGGTGGCCGTCGAGAACGATCAGACCTCCATCGGCACAGCAGACGAATTCTGGGCGTATTACTGGAACACCGACACCAGCCTGATAGAACAGACGACGGCCCCTTAGTATTCTCGACCGGCAAGTTACTTGATCTAATTATCGCGACAGAAAACCGTCGAGCGCCTCGGCAAACTCCGCCATCGATCGATAGCGATCCTCAGGCACCTTCGCGATTGCCTTCAAGCAAATTGCGTCAACTTCTTCGTCAATCGAAGGCACGATGCTGGATGGCGGTGGAGGCAGTTCAGACTGGATTCTATCGTAGATTTCCATCAAGTGCTTGCCGGGAAACGGCGGCCGCGCGGTAATCGCTTGGTAAAGCGTGACACCTATGCTGTAGATGTCGCTCCGCGGACCAAGCTCATCCACTTGGCCGCTCAGTTGTTCGGGTGGCATGTAGCTCAGCGTGCCGAGCACTTGGTCGTTACTGGTCAAACGTGTCGCATCTTCCATCGAAGCCAGACCGAAGTCCATCACGACCGGCGTGCCTCGCTGGTTGATAACAATATTCGATGGTTTCAGGTCGCGATGGACAATGCCGTTCAAGTGGCACTCTTCTAACGCAGTCGCGGCGTCACGTACGATCTGGAACGCCTCGCGTACATCCATCGGTCCCAGCGCGATCGCTTCACCCAGCATGGCACCAGCAACGTATGCCATCGCGATGTAGTCGTGCCCGTCAACTTCGCCGATGTCAAAGATTGGACAAATGCTCGGATGCTCGATTGCCGCGCGGCTCGGGCCTCACGATAGAAACGAACGCGACAACCTTCCTCGACTTCCTTTTCCGTGAAGCGAGGGAACTTCATGGCTACCGGTCGTTCTAGCATCGTGTCGCGGGCAAGGAAGACGACGCCCATCGCGTCTTCGCCAAGTCGATCGATCAGCAAGTAGCGACCGAGCTTCTTCCCTTTCTTCAACTTGGCTCTGTCAGGAGCCTTCAACTCAGCAGCTAGCATGCCTGCTAACGTTGAACCATGCGCCGATGCATCGATCGTGTCGCGATATCCAGTTCCGCTGTCTCCCGTCTCCCGATGCCTTTCGAAAAGAGATTGCAGTGCTTCAGCAGCATCTGGAAAACGTAATAGAAAGACCTCGCGCTCCGGCTCGGCACCTTGCTCCTCCCGCAAGCAGTACTCTTGGTAAAGCAACTCCGCAATGACATTGGAGTCGTCGAGCAGCGAAGGAAGTTGTCGGACGATCGTCTCGACGCGAACACACTGCCCATCTTTCTAGGTGTTGCGCCGTTTCTCGCGGATTCTATCCCACAACTGGGGTGGAGAGGCTTGTTGAGCAGTCATCCTGGGTGGGCTCACGTCGTAGGCGTGCTGTCGGCCGTTCTGCCCCCCCCCGACCATTGGGTGGGCTCACGTCGTAGGCGTGCTGTCGGCCGTTCTGCCCCCCCGACCATACGGTACAGTATTGCGTAGCCCGTCTGGCTTTGCAAGCGAAAACCCCAGCGGCACGGCGCGCCACAACATCCAGTTCAAGCATGTCTGTTTTCAGCGAGGCCTCCGCGTGCCACTGGAACGGCGGTCGGCGGCAGGCTATGCTCGCACGACCGAAAGCAAAATGGACGAGGATTCAAGCATGCGAAATATCCAGATCGCAACTCTGTTTTTGTTAATTGTCATCGCTGGCTTGGACAGCCCGCTCCCTCCTCGTTCCATCAGCGCGGCAGAGCCCAACAACTTTTACGTCCCCGTCGAGAAGCAGATCGAAGGCTGGGCAATCGCCGTTGACCCGAAGTTGCTAGAGGGCGAGCACAAAGAGGTTGGCGATAAAGCGCTGAAGGCGTTGGCGAATCACTTGCAGCGTGTGACCTATATCGTTCCGGAAGAGCGCCTGAAGCAACTCAAGCAACTTCGTATTTGGATCGACCTGGAACATCCAGTGTTGAAGGCGATGCAATACCATCCCGACCGTGGTTGGTTAATCGCTCACGAGCATGATCCGCGGCTCGTCAAACACGTTCACATCCCACAAGCCCGCCAACTGTTCGAAGCTCATATGTGGGCCAAGCACCCGTATGTTGTGTTGCACGAGTTGGCACATGCTTACCATGACCAGATCCTTAGCTTCGACAACGAAGAAGTTATCGAAGTCTTTGATGCGGCAAAGGCAAAGGGCATTTACGAGGAGGTACTGCTCTACACCGGTAAGAAGGTTCGGCATTACGGTTTGAACAATCACAAAGAGTACTTCGCTGAATCCACCGAAGCCTACTTCGGCGTGAATGACTTCTATCCTTTCGTGCGTGCCGAGTTGAAGGAGCACGATCCGGATATGTTCTCGCTACTCGAAGAGATTTGGGGGCCGGTGAAGTAGACGGCGAATCGCATGAAGAAACGCGAGCACAACCCGCGAGCGATCAATCGTCGTGACGCCCTGGCCTCGACGCTCGTGGCAGGTGTCGGTTTCTGGACTGCTGCTACGAGATCTGCCTCTGCGCAGTCGCCAAACTCCAAGCTCAACGTCGCGGTGATCGGAGCCGGCAAGGGATCTGTCGGTGGCATCGCCAACCTTCCTGCCATGCATGCTGAGAACGTGGTGGCGATCTGCGATGTCGATGAACAGTACGCCGGCCCAGCCTTCGAAGCACACTCGCAAGCCAGACGCTGGACGGACTTCCGCAAGATGCTGGAACAGCAGAAGGACATCGCAGCGGTTGTGGTGAGCACACCTGATCATTTGCATGCGCCGATCTCCGTGATGGCAATGCGAATGGGCAAGCACGTCTATTGCGAAAAGCCGCTGGCGCGCACGATTCACGAATGCAGAGTCATGGCATCCGCCGCGAAAGAAGAAGGCGTCATCACGCAGATGGGCAACCAAGGCACTTCCCATGGACGACTGCTCGAAGGTGTCCAAGCGATCCGAGCCGGAGCGTTGGGCACCGTGCGTGAAGTTCACGCCTGGACGGATCGACCTACGTGGCCGCAAGGTCTTCAGCGGCCGACGGAAACACGGACCGTGCCTCCGCACCTAGCTTGGGACCTTTGGCTGGGCCCCGCTCCGTTGCGACCGTATCATCCGGCGTACCATCCGTTCGTGTGGCGAGGCTGGTGGGATTTCGGGACGGGAGTCCTCGGCGATATGGCTTGCCATATCGTCAACCTCGCCTACCTCGGCTTGAACCTGGAGTATCCGATCGCAGTCGATGCCGAATCGTCGCCCGTCAACCGGGAAACAGGGCCGCTCTGGTGCGTGATGCGTTACGACTTTCCAGCCCGAGGCGATCTGCCGCCAGTGAAGTTGACGTGGTACGAAGGTGTGAAGCCCGAGCCATACGCGAATCAACCACGCCCCCCGAAGCATCTCGCGCCCGGCGGTGTCTTGCCGGCCAATGGTTGTCTTATCGTGGGCGACGAAGGGTCGATTCTGACTCAGAACATGTACTGCACGAAGTGGGTCTTCTTGCCCGAGGAGAGATTCCGCGACTACAAGATCCCGGAGTCTGACCGGCCTGTTTCGCCCGGACATCACCAAGAGTGGATCCGACGTTGTAAAGGAGAGGACCTCCAGGTGCACTCGAGCTTCGTGGCTGCATCGAAGCTGACCGAGTCTCTGCTTGTCGGAAACGTTGCCTTGCGTGTGGGTAAGAAGTTGAAGTGGAATGGAAAGAAGATGAAAGCCACGAACTGTCCCGAAGCCGACCAGTACATACGCACCGCCTATCGCAAAGGATGGTCGATCTAAGATGAGGTTTCACTTCACGTGCCTGATGATGCTGTGCGCATCGGCGACGATGCCTTCGCGTGCCGCTGACGAGGCGGTCTGGCCAAGCGCTGAGTGGGAGCAGGCTTCGCCGAAAGAAGCTGGCCTTGATGCGGAGAAGCTTCGCAGGGCTCGCGACTACGCACTGACGGGCGGAGGCTCCGGCTACATCACGCGAGGCGGGCGATTGGTCCTTGCGTGGGGCGACGCAAAGAAAACGTACGATCTCAAGTCGATAACCAAATCGATCGGTGTGACGGCACTTGGTTTAGCAATCAAAGACGGCAAGATCAGCCTCGCTGACAAGGCAGCAGAACATCACGCCACGTTCGGTGTGCCACCCAAGAGCAATCAGCGAGCTGGCTGGCTCGACGAAATCACCATCCAACACTTGGCCATGCAAACCGCCGGCTTCGAGAAGCCCGGAGGGTATTCGAAGCTGATCTTTGAGCCGGGAACGAAGTGGGCGTATAGCGACTGCGGCCCTAATTGGCTCGCTGAGTGTGTCACGCTGGCATATGAGCGCGATGTTCAGGAGTTGATGTTCGAACGCGTTTTCACTCCGCTCGGCATAACGCGCGAAGACTTGCGGTGGAGAAGGAACAGCTATCGCGAGAAACAGATTGGAGGAATCGAACGCCGAGAGTTCGGCTCGGGGGTCCACGCGAACGTCGATGCGATGGCTCGGTTTGGCTTGCTGTACTTGCGAAGGGGTCGCTGGAAAGATCAGCAAGTCATCACAGCGAACTTCGTCGATCAAGCACGCACAACCGTGAAGCAGGTGCTAGGTTTGCCTGAAGTCGATGCCAAGCGATACGGGAACGCATCGGACCATTACGGTCTGTTGTGGTGGAACAACGCTGACGGCACGCTGCCAAATGTGCCTCGCGACGCATATTGGTCGTGGGGACTTTACGAAAGTCTGATCGTCGTCCTTCCGAGCCTCGACATCGTCGTGGCGCGAGCCGGCAAGTCGTGGAAGCGCGAATGGAACGGACACTACGACGTCCTGGCTCCTTTCTTGGATCCGATAGTCGCCGCCGCGGCCGACGCACGGGCATCCGCTGCGCCGTATCCACCGAGCCCGGTCATTGCCACGATCAACTGGGCTCCGGCAAACACGATCGTGCGAAGGGCCAAAGGCTGTGACAACTGGCCGCTAACTTGGGCCGACGATGACCACTTGTACGGAGCCTACGGCGACGGCAACGGTTTCAATCCACGTGTGAAAGGTAAGCTGAGTCTCGGCTTGGCACGAATCGAAGGCGGGCCGAGCGATTTCCGCGGCTTTAACATCCGCACCGAGTCGGGCGAAGACATCGGCGGCGGCAAGAAAGGCAAGAAGGCGAGTGGGATGCTGACGGTCGATGGCGTGCTTTACATGTTGGCGCGCAACGCCGGTAACTCACAACTCGCCTGGTCTCACGATCATGGCAAGATATGGACGTGGAGTGATTGGAAGTTCACCGAAAGCTTTGGCTATCCTTCGTTTCTCAACTTTGGCAAGAACTACGCCGGTGCGCGCGACAGCTTTGTCTACATCTACTCTCACGACTCGGACAGCGCCTATCAACGCGCCGATCGCATGATTCTCGCACGAGTGGACAAGCACAAGTTAAGAGACCGAGCGGCTTATGAGTTCTTTGCAGAGCTCGACGACAACGGACAGCCGACGTGGACACAAGATGCCTCGCAACGAGGAGCGGTCTTCGAACGCGAAGGGCTTTGCTATCGCTCCAGCGTCTCGTATAACGCTGCCATCAAACGCTACCTGTGGTGCCAGACGGGAATTGGGAGTTCGCCGCGGTTCGAAGGTGGCCTCGCGATGTACGATGCGCCCGAGCCCTGGGGACCGTGGACGACCGTGTTCCGAACCGACAAGTGGGACGTGGGCCCAGGCGAAACCTCCTGCTTTCCAACCAAATGGATGAGCAGTGACGGACGGACTTTGCATTTCGTCTTCTCCGGCGACGACCATTTCTCCGTCCGGCAGGCTAAACTGGTACTCAAATGACGAGCTAGGAAAGGGGACCATTCCAAACCCACCCGCCCCAGAGCAACATCATCGAGACGCTATATGAAACTCACCCTCCTTCAACTCGTCGCCCTCGCTTCGCTTCTCGCCACCGTGACCGACACGTTCGCTGACGAACCTCGTCCCAACATCTTGTTCATTAGCGTCGATGACATGAGTTGCGATTCGGTTGGCGTGTTTGGCTGCAAGCTGCCTGATACGACGCCGAACATCGACCGACTCGCGAAGCAGGGCTTGCGATTTCAGTACGCGCATGTTTGCGTTGGTAACTGCATGCCGTCACGGAACGTAATGTTCTCGGGACGCTACCCGCACAACAACCGCGTCGAGGGCTTTTACCAAGTCAAGGACCCCGACTATCCAGTACTTTGCGATTTGATGAAGGCAGGTGGTTACTTCACCGCCATCCGCGGCAAGGTCAGCCACTCGACGCCGTATCAGCCGTACGCCTGGGATCTCGTGCTCGACACGATCGACGGCGAAAGGCAACACATCAAAAGCATCGAGTCGTACTACAACTCGACGAAACGCGGCATTGAGGCGAGCAAGAAGGTGGACAAACCGTTCTGTCTCCTGGTCAACATTTCCGATCCGCACAAGCCGTTCTATGCGATCGGTAAACAAGGCAAGATCGTTGACGATCCGAACAAGCCTTCAAGGGTGTTCACGGCGGACGAAGTACCTGTACCTGGCTTTCTTCCAGATCATCCGGACGTGCGACTTGAGTTGGCTCATTACTATTCTTCCGTGCGGCGAGCCGACGATTGTACGGGTGCTATCTTGAAAGCTCTCGACGAGAGCGGAATGGCCAAGAACACCGTCGTTGTGTTCCTGTCTGATCATGGCATGCCGCTGCCATTCGCGAAGACCGCCGTCTGGCACCATAGCACTCACACGCCGTGGATTGTGCGCTGGCCAGGTGTTACGAAGGCCAACGCGATTGACAAACAGCACATGATCTCGGCGATCGATCTCCTACCCACGCTACTCGATGTCGCTGGTCTCGAACGTGCCGACGGGCTCGAAGGCAACTCGTTCCTGCCACTGTTGCGAGGCGAGGAGCAAGACGGATGCGACATGATCTTCAAGGAGTACAACGAGAACGCTGGCGGCGGGCGGCATCCGATGCGCAGCGTGCAGACCAAGCGTTTTGGATACATCTTCAATCCGTGGTCCGATGGCGAACGGGTCTTCAAGACCGCGACAACGGGAACGATGGCGTATCGCCGCATGAAGTCCTTGGCCGTGACTGACGAGAGAGTTGCGGCGCGTTTGAACTTCTTCAATCATCGCGTTCGCGAGGAACTCTACGATTATGAAAAGGACCCAGACGCGCTGCACAACTTGATTGACGATCCCGCTTATAGAGACGAAGCCGACAAGTTGCGTGACACGATGGAAACTTGGATGGTCCAGACGAAGGATCACATGCTCGAAGTCTTTCAGCAGCGCGACAACGAGGCAGTCGTTCAAGCGTATATGACGCGAATCGAAGCGGAGTCGGCGGCGCGCCGCAAGCGGCCGAAACAACGCCGCAGCCAGCCGAAGCCTCGCCGGAACGCCAATCTGATCGAGCTTGTTCCGCCGAAAGTATTCAGGTTGGGCAAGCCGATCACCGTCGTCGTCCAATACACGCTGCCGAACGACAGCGGCGAGCAACTCGTTCACGTGACTCTGAAGAACGGCGGCAATCAGCGCATCGAGCGAAAGGTGATCAAGATCACCGGCACTGGCGAAGCGAAAGCCACGTTTGAACTCCCAGCCGGAACGGCCACCGACGCTGTGATCATCGCAGCCTTCGTTGGTGAAGACTTTCAGCACAACCTGCAGTACCTCAATTCGAAGCCGATCCCACTGAAATGAGCTCTGGCTCGTTCCGCCTCAACGATTAAGGCGTTTCTTCAAACGCTGGCTCAGTGATACACTGGGCAATTGCAAGTGTCCCTGCTCCCGAACAACCAACGTGGTGAGAACGTTGCTAAGTCTTCAATCCGGTTACGATCGTACCTGTGATGGCATCAGTCGTCGCGAACTGTTGCGCATCGGTGGACTTACGGCACTCGGGCTAAATCTCCCGGACGTGCTCGCACAAGAGGCGGCACACGCTGGAAACTCAAAGCGAGAGGTGAATTGCATCCTCCTGTGGCTGCTTGGCGGACCAAGCCATATTGATATGTATGATCTCAAGCCGCTGGCTCCGGCTGAGATCCGAGGCGAGTTGAATCCGATCTCGACGCGCGTATCCGGCTTGGAACTGGGTGAGTTGATGCCGGACATGGCGGCCTGTGCCGACAAGTTCTCCGTCATTCGCTCGATGCATTCGTATTCGCCGACACACGGCCTGGGCGATTTTCATTTGATGAGCGGAAATCGGAAAACAAACGAGCACAACCCGCCCGGCTTTGGTGCGATGGTTACGCACCAACAGGAACGCCGCGAACGTGACACGCCTCCGTTTGTGCAGATCGGAAAGTTGGCGAGTCCGCGCTACGGCGATCCTGGCTTCGGCGGTTTCCTCGGCCACACCTTTGATCCCTTTGTGGTGGAAAGCGAACCGCATACCAGCAGCTTCAAAGTCGAAGCGTTTAGCTCGCCCGAATCCGTCAGCATCGACCGGCTTGCGGGACGACAATCGCTCCTCTCAGCGGTCGATCGCTTTCAGGAGGAGACAGAACGGCAATTACCATTCGCGCAAACGCACAACGCGTTTCGAGAACAAGCTTTCTCGATGATCACTTCGCAACGAGCGAAGGCAGCGTTCGACATCGCCCAGGAACGCGAGCAGCTTCGCGACGCCTACGGCCGCAACCGAGTTGGCCAGGGTTTGCTGTTGGCGCGACGGTTAATCGAAGCGGGCGTGCGGTTCGTAACCGTGAAGGGCTACGTGCGGTACGGCTGGGACCATCATCCCGAGGTCTTTCCCCGCTTGCGAACGGAGGTTCCGCCCTACCAGCAAGGCTACGCTGCGTTACTAAACGATCTGCACAATCGCGGGATGCTCGACAACACACTGGTTATTACGGCCGGTGAGTTCGGTCGCACGCCGCGATTGAACAACGATCCGCGAGCCCCGGGCCGCGACCACTGGAACCGCTGCTTTAGCCTCACGCTTGGCGGAGGCGGAATCAAAACCGGCGTTGTTGTTGGCGCTAGCGACAAGCACGCGGCGGAGATCGCCGACCGGCCTGTCTCCGTGCCGGACTTTGCTGCAACGGTCTACCACGCTCTCGGCCTGAACCCCAACGCCACACTCCGCACACTCGACGATCGACCCACCCAGGCTCTGCCGGAAGGTGAAGTGATTCGCGAGCTTGTGTAGGTTATGCTTGAGCCTAGCGCGGCGTAGCCGCAACCAAAACAAACAGGCACGTTCTGCGTCAGTCCCGTACGAACGATAGGTAGTAGCCGGGGTGTAAACGCCCGGAAACGTCCTCACAACAGACACAAAGCCTCGAAGGGGCAACACGATCGATCCGCACCACTCGGATGTTGCCGCCTCCGGGGCTTTGAGCGAGGTTTACCTTCCCTCCTGGGGCTTACGCCCTTATTGTTGTACACAAGTCGGCCCGAAGCGTCAGAAACACACCAGCCCAGGGCAGAGCGCAGCGCCGCCCTGGGTAGACGAACATCATGTTCGCAAGCCCAGAAGGGGCGAAACAACATGCTAGTTGGACGCCGCCCCATCTGTTTCGTCCTTTCAGGGCTCTCGCGTTCATCGCCTTCCAACCCAGGGCGGCGCTGCGCTCTGCCCTGGGCTGATATGTCGCAGCCCCTTCGGGGCGAATCCGGCCGGCCAACTTGTGTAAAACAACGAGGGCTTACACCGCAGGCTACTACATGCCACAGAGCCAGATGCGTTGGCTTGCAGTTCGGTTTGGTCAACGACAGGGGCAAAGGCACTCAGGCTCAGATTGATCTCTGCAACGATCTCAATTGGGCGAAGGAGTATTGATGCGCACCCAGCCCCTGATTCGTCCAATCGTCGCCATCCTATTACTCGCTGCGGTTGCTTCCGCTCAAGAACCCGATCTCGGCGACGTCAAAGAACAACATGTGATGATCCCGATGCGCGACGGCAAGAAGCTGTCCGCGTATCTATATGTGCCGTCAGGCGATGGCCCTTGGCCAGCAGCGTTCGAGCAGCGGTATGCGAGCTTGCGTCACAAGACGACTCGCGAGACGGCAGCGAAACTCGCTGCTGAAGGCTTCGTCGTCGCGCTCGTCAACTTCCGCGGCACGTATGAATCGGAAGGCACCTGGGTCGGCTATCGCGCTCTACAGTGGGGTGAGTTGAGCGATGGCTACGACACCTGCGAGTGGCTCGCGAAGCAAGAGTGGTGTACCGGCAAGATTGGCACGTTCGGCAGCTCGCAAGGCGGGTATGCTCAGAACTATCTTGCGGTAACACAACCCCCGCATCTCGTCTGCCAGTACATGACCGATACGGGACTCAGTCTGTTCCAAGAAGGATATCGTATCGGCGGTGGGACGCGCCCCGAGCGCTTCAAGGGGATGGACGCAGTCTGCCGCAATCCCGACGACAATCGCAAGCTGCTCGCCGAATGGTTCGCCCATCCGACCTACGACGAGTATTGGCAAGCCGAAGACTGCACGCGGCACTTCGACAAGATGAACGTGCCGTGCTTCACGATCGGAAGCTGGTACGACTTCATGAATCAAGGCTCGATCGCCAGCTTCGTCGGCCGGCAGCATCAGGGCGGAGTCAACTCACGCGGCCAACAGCAACTGATCATCGGCCCTTGGCTCCACGGACGCATGAACAAAGGCAATCGTATCGGCGAGTTGACCTATCCCGAGAACGCGGCTTGGCCGGTTCACGATCACATGGTCGGCTGGTTCAATCACTTCTTGAAAGGTAAAGACAACGGTGCCGAGACTGAATCGACGGTGCGTTATTACGTGATGGGAGCGGTCGATGAAAAGGGTGCGACTGGTAATGTCTGGCGAACGGCAAAAGACTTCCCTCCCAAAGCGGCAGCGACAGCGATGTTTCTGCGCAGCGACGGCGCTCTGTCGGGCGACAAGCCGACCGACAAAGAGAGTTCGACAAGCTACATCAGCGATCCGCTCCACCCGATGGAAATCCCGGGCCGCGGCTTCCCCGGTGCGCGGGATGCGAGAGCATTCGAGAAGCAAGCCGAAGTCCGTACGTTCACGACCGAGCCGCTCGAATCGCCGATTGAGTGGACCGGGCGCGTCCAAGCCGAAATGTATCTCTCATCGACAGCCCGCGACACTGACCTGATTGTCCGTGTGAGTGACGTCTATCCTGACGGCCGTTCCATCTTGATCGTTGATTATCCGTGGCGTGTCCGATACCGCGAAGGCTTCGAGCAGGAAGTGTTGATGGAACCGGGAAAGGTCTACAAAGTCGCGTTCCCAGTTGGTTGGATGAGCCAAATCTTCAACAAAGGTCATCGCATCCGTGTCACCATTGCCAGCACCGGCGCGCCGTTTTACGAACCCAATCCGCAGAACGGCAAGCCACTGACGATCGAGTTCCCGGACGATGCGGTGAAAGCTGAGAACACGATCTATCACAATCGCAAGTTCGCGTCGCGAATCATCGCGCCAGTAGCCAAGTGAACGTGCGTCGCTCGACTTGTACAAATGCAAATGAATCCAGGTATTAGATTCGTCGCGACTTTTCTGCTCTGCATCGTCTCGTGCGCGGCTTGCGTCACTGCGTCCGATCGTCCGAACATTCTCTTCATCGTCTCGGAAGATAACGGCCCCGAACTCGGATGCTATGGCGATCCTTATGCGCGTACTCCGAATCTCGACCGCTTAGCCGCCGAAGGCGTGCGTTTCGAGAACGCGTTCGTTCCGTACTCGGTCTGCTCGCCGTCACGGGCCGTCTTCCTGACCGGGCTGTATCCGCATCAAAACGGGCAGGTTGGGCTCGCCACTCACAAGTTCGCGTTGTATCGCGAAGACACACCGAACATCGTCACGTTGCTCAAGGCAGCGGGATATCGAACGGGATTGATCGGCAAGCTGCATGTAAATCCAGAGAGCGCGTTTCCGTTCGACTTCCGCGCGATCCGCGGAGCTAACTTCAATCGCAAGCAAACGATCGAGGATTACGCGGCGGCGGCCGCAAGCTTCTTTGAAGAGTCAGGCGACACGCCGTTCTTCCTGTCGGTGAACTTCCCCGACGCGCATCTGCCTTTCCTCCGCAAAGCAAATGGGCATCCAGCCGCACCTCTTGACGCAGATGATGTAAAGCCGATGCCGTGGGTCGACATCGACTTTCCTCGGCTACGAGAGCAAGTCACGAACTACTACAACTGCTTGGAGCGACTCGACGTCGGAGTCGCATTGTTGTTGAAGGCACTTGCGAAAACCGAACTCGCCGATAACACAATCGTCGTGTACTTCGGCGATCACGGGGCGCAGTTTCCACGTGGGAAGGGGGCGGTCTACGAGGGAGGCCTTCGCATTCCTTTAATCGTGCGCTGGCCGGGCAACGCAAAACCGGGGACCGATCGGAACGAGCTCGTATCGACGGTCGATCTTCTCCCAACTGTCCTCGCAACCGCCTCACTCGACGCGCCGGTCGAGTTGCCCGGCCGCGCTTTGCAGCCACTGTTGCGTGGAGACGCTTCTCCAGCTTGGCGAGAGTACAACTTCGGCTTTACGACCGGCTCGTTCCCACGTGCCTGCTTTGTGCAGCACGCGATCCGCGATCAACGTTTCAAGCTGATCTCCAGTCCTCGCCCGCTGACCGAGAACCTGGATGCCGGAACTTATCTCGACGAGCAGCACCAGCACTTCGTCGTGTCCGGTGCGACCGCGAAAGAACAGGCGGCTGCTTCTCCACACGTCCGGCAAGCCTTCGCGCGTTGGTCTCGCCCCCCGCGTTACGAGCTATACGATCTGCAGCAAGATCCGAATGAATGGCACGACCTTGCGGATGATCTTCAGCACGCGAAAGTGAAGGAGCGACTAATCGCCGCACTACGCGACTGGCAGCAGCAAACCCGAGATCCCTTCATCGACGAAGACAACGTGGATGCATTCGTCAACGAGCAGTTGGCGAATCGCGACCTTGGATATCGGAAGAAGAAAGACTTTCGTTGGTCGTACTTGGACGACTTCCCCAAATGGCGAAACAATCAACTAACTGGAGATAGACAATGAGACACGCTGCTTTGATCTTCTGCATTCTGTTCTCTGCCACGGCATCTGCCGACGACGGCTTTGCCACGCTGTTCAATGGCAAAGACTTTACGAATTGGAAGGTGCCGCAAGGTGACAACGGCCATTGGAAGATAATCGACGGGGTGATCGACTACGATGCGTCGAGTGAAGCCCCTGGCGATAAGAACTTGTGGAGCGAGAAGGAATACGGCGACTTCGTGCTGCGTATCGACTGGCGGATCAAAGAAACGCCTTACATCAACCCGCGTGTGCCGATCGTGATGCCCGACGGCACACACAAGCTGGACGCCGAGGGCAAAGAGATTCGAATCTCCGTTCCCGATTCAGATTCGGGCGTCTTCGTTCGCGGCGAAGGCAAATCTCAGATCAACATCTGGTGCTGGCCGATCGGCTCAGGCGAGGTCTACGGTTATCGGATGGACAAGAAGATGTCTGCCGAAGTGCGTGCTGGCGTCACTCCGAAAACGAACGCCGATCACAACATCGGCCACTGGAACACCTTCGAGATCACGATGAAAGGTGATCGGTTGTCGGTCAAGCTAAACGGAAAGCAGGTGCTCGATGACGCTCAGCTTCCGGGCATTCCAGAAAAGGGACCAATTGCACTGCAGCACCACGGTGGTAAGAAAGACGGTGAGTGGCGAAGCCCGCCGGCACTGGTTCAGTTTCGCAACATCTCGATTCGAGAACTGTAGTCGCGCGCGCCGTGTAGGAGGCGTTTCTAACCTTGTCCTTACTCATATTCCTCGCCTCCTCCGACCCCGTGTCGGTGGGGCAACGATTGGCAAGCTACCAGGAGCCAAGCGAGAAACGGCTCCCCGCCAACCCTGCGTCGGTGGAAGCAATGTCGCGTCACGAGGTCCACCGACGCGGGGTCGGAGGGGCCTGCGTCCGTGGTGCTTCGACTGCAGCCTTCAATCATGCTTCCACCGACGCGGGGTCGGTGGTGAAATGTGGGTAAGGACAAGGTTTCTAACCCGTCCTACGAAGAATTAAAGCAACTCGCGAATCGGACGGCCGCTGTCAACAATGCTGCTGGGTTTGCCGGTTGAGTCTTCGTAATAGGTGTCGAGCGGGATGCCAAGCGTGTGGTAAATCGTCGCAAGAATGTCGAGTGGCGTTGCGAGGCGCTCCTTGACTCCGCCGCCCCACTTTTCGCTCGCGCCGACGACTCGGCCGCCCTTGATGCCGCCCCCGGCAAGCATCACGGTAAAGCAGTTCGACCAGTGGTCTCGGCCTGCGTGTCCGTTGATCAGCGGCGTCCGTCCAAACTCTCCAGCGCAATAGATCACCACGTCATCCAGCATGTTGCGGTCAGCTAGATCCTCGACCAATGCCCAGATTGCGCGATCGAGCGGCGGAAGGTGTTGTTCAAGTCCGCTCTCGATATTGTCGTGATGATCCCAGTAGCCCGTGTTTACCGTCACGCAGCGCGTGCCAGCCTCGACCAGACGCCGAGCCAGCAGGGCACTCTGGCCGTATTGATGTCGTCCGTACTTGTCTCGCAGATTCGGATCTTCCTGCGAGATGTCAAAGGCTTCTCGCACATGATCACCCGCGACCATCTCAAGTGCCTGTGCCTTGAATGTGTCGAGCCCCTCCATCACGCCGTTCTTGTCGATGTCCCGACGAATCGTGTCGAACTTGGCGAGCAGTTTGCGGCGCGAGTTGACGCTTTTCAGCTTCAAATCACCAGGCAGCGAAAGGTTCGGGACCTTGAAGTCCTTCCCATTCGGGTCGGCTCCGACGTCGAACGGGTTGTAGGCCTTGCCCAAATAATGCGCCCGCTGGTAACCGAACGCTTCGGCCTTCGGCACCGCGACGTAAGCCGGCATTTGCGGTTGCCGAGCACCGAGCGAACGAGAAATGACCGATCCAAAGGACGGACTCTGTTGGGCGATGCGAGCCAGCGTCGGGCCGAAGTAGCCAGTCTGCATCCAATGCGCCGAAGGTGCGTGGATTCCGTTCTCATGATGCACGGAACGTACTTGCGACAGGTGGTGCATGATCTTGGCCTGCAGCGGGAAGCGCTCGCTAACGGCCGTCCCCGGCACGCTCGTCTCGACTGGCGTAAACATCCCACGATACTCAGCCGGAGCGTCCGGCTTCATGTCGTACGTATCCTGCTGGCTCATGCCACCATGCGTCCAGAAGACGATAGTGGACTTCTTGTTCTTCGATTGTGCCGCGGTAGCGGCATGTGAGTCCGACCGGAGGAGATCGGCAAGACCCAGCCCCAGCAGGGGCGCGCCGAGTTGCAGGAAGTTACGGCGAGTAACGCCGTCACAATTCTTGAATGTACTTCCGTTGAGACGCAACATTCGGAAACTCCGTCGGTGTTTTACCGCGAGCCGGAGGCGTGCGCTTTCGTCACGCATGCAGAAGCGCACGCCTTGCGGTTAAACGATGTTAGTGATTAAACATGAACTCATTCGTTGCCAACAGTGACCACAAGAGTGATCGATACGCCTCGGCACGATCTTCTTCGGACTCCAGAAACTCGGTCGCTGTCTTCAACTCTTCTTTACTGGCCGCTCGTCCAAGCAGTCGCACGAAGATCTCTTTGGCGTTATCCGCGTGTGTTCGTTCGCTTGCCGCAAGCCGGGCAGCGTAACCGTTATCGGCGGTCAGCTTTCGTTGAATCTCGGCCGAACTGATCAAAGTCAAAGCCTGAGCCAGACTCGGAGCATCGACGCGTTCACACTCGCAGGCCGATGTTCGGGCCGGCCTGCCGAAAACATCAAGGAAGCTCACCGGAACGTTCTCGTCGGGCAATTCGATCGCCCGGGTTCCGGCAGGCAACGCACCCGGTCCGCCAGCGAATTGCGTCGGTACGTCGAGGACTTGGCTGATTCCGTCGAGTAGAACTTCGGCGGATAAACGGCGCGGGTAGAAGCGCGCAAATGTTTGCGAGTCGTTGCGATTTAACTTGTTTGGCGCGGCTTCCAGCCCGTACGAATGAGAGTTACAGATCACGCGAACCAAATGCTTGATATCGTAGCCGCTGGCGATGAAGTCAGCGGCCAATGCGTCGAGCAACGCCGGATTGGACGGTGGATTCGAGTCGCGTGCGTCATCAATCGGATGAATGATCCCGCGACCATGAAAATGAGCCCACGTCCGGTTGACCATTGTGCGAGCGAAGAAGGAATTGTCAGACGCCATCATCCAGTGAGCCAGGCTCCGCCGCGGGTCGTCGTAACGAGTTAGCTCGAACTCTGGCCCGCCAAGCGCCTTCGGCCGCATCAGCTTGCCGTTGCGAGGATGCAAGACATCGCCTTTGTCTTTCACATAGATGACTTCGTTCGTGGGAACTTCGGCATCCGCGAAACCGCCTTTGCGGCCAACGCGAGCGAAGACGGCGGCCAAGCCGTAGTAATCTGCTTGGCTCCAACGATCGAAAGGATGGTGGTGGCATTGGGCACATTGAATTCGCACACCAAGGAATGCTTGGGCGACCGACTCGACGTAGTCAGGCTGCGTGCGGACCTGACGATACCAAATCGCCGGCGGGTTCTCGTTTTGCTTTCCACTGGCCGTGATAATCTCGGAGACGAATTGATCGTACGGTTTGTTTTCGGCGAGCGAGTCGCGGATCCAGCCGGCAAACAAAGCCGTGCCCGCGCGCTGCTTGCTCGTCGAATAGCCGCTTCCGCGGTTCTGCAAGATGTCAGCCCATTTGAGAGCAAAGTTGCTGGCGTACTCGGGGCGCTCCAGTAGCCGGTCGATCAGCCGAGCACGCTTGTCCGCGCTCGTGTCGGCAACGTAGGCTTCGACTTCCTCTCGCGTCGGCAATGTGCCGCAGATATCAACCGAGGCCCGACGGATAAAGGTCGCGTCGTCGGCCAATTTCGATGGCGTGATACCTAAGCGCCGCCATTGGCGGATAAGCAGCCGATCAAAAGGCGAACTACGTCGTTGTTCCAACCGGGTCAACTCTACTTCAGCACTCGCTCGCTCCTCCTCCGTCACTTGCAACGGCACGGCCGCATGGAACGTGGCGATCTGGCCGCCGAATCGGACCATCACCGAGAACAAACCCGTCTTGTCATGTGTTGCAACGATGCCGTTTGATTCGACCGATGCGATCTCCGGTTCGTTCGCTTCGTAAATAGCCCGTCGAGTGACATCGCGCGTCGTTCCGTCAGAGAAGTGCGCTGTCACGAGCAAGGCTTGATTGCTTCGGTTGCCCAGCACTTTCTCGCTCGGCGACAACTCGATCCGCTCGGCAACGGGATCGTCTGGCGAAGGAGCAATCGCGCCACCGGCGACCCAGTGTCGTAGTACTTCGTACTCTTCGCTGCCGACTTCCGTTCTTCGCCCACCGCCGTGCGGTTTCTGGTTCGTCGCTTTCACCAACAGCAAACTTCGCTCGGGCGCGGTCAAGGCAATTCGCCGTCCGCGGCCTTCTTTGACAATCGCCCGAAAATCGAAGTCCGGCTCGAAGCCCAACAAAGAAAGTCTGAATCCGTTCTGACCAGTTGCCTTCCCGTGACAGCCGCCACTGTTGCAGCCGAGCTTCGTTAGCACCGGAACGACGTCCGTGGTGAACCGAATGGGAGTTGGTTGCTCGGCGAGCGTGCTTGAGGGCAGGAACAGCGACAGAATCATCACGCCGAGCAGCGTCAATCGCTGCGGCAGGTCGCGAAGATGTACGCGGTACTGACTACTCAGTACGGAGTACTCAGAGCGGGCGGGCGCAGTCGCATCGTCGTTTAACCGCAAGCCAGCGGCGTGCGCTCTCCTGGAGCGCACAGAAGCGCATGCCTCCGGCTTGCGGTTAAACGATTGAGGGGCAACTCGACTCACTCGATGATCTCCAATGGCAAAAAACAACTGCCGTGATAGACCGCTTCGTCTTCAAGCACTCCAACTCCGTAGAGCCTCAAGAACGGTTGCGTTCCCAACTCGGCATCCTCATTCGCGATGATCTGAATTGTACCCGATTCGGTCTGGCCAACAGAAGTCACGCCGCGTCCACGAAGCCGACCGACATCGGTAACCTTGCCGGGAGCGGCCAACTCTGTGTGAATTTTGCTAATAAACCCGTTGATGCGGCGTGTCGTATAGCCGACTTTGACGATCTCGCCGCGTTTGATTTTGCGCGGCGCAGACAAGTCGAGATCCAAGCGAAATGCCGGCGGATGCACTTCGAATGTCACTGCGTTGCTGTGGATCGTGACGTTTTGGGCCTTGTTCTGGCCGGGAATCGGCACGGTCGTGTCCGCACGAATCGCGAGCGTGTAAGTTCCAACAGCAAGCGAATGCGGCAGATAGAAACTGATGTAGCCTTTGTTGTCGCCCGCGGGAATCGAGGCAGTTTGATTGTGGATCATCTCCGGCAAGCCGACTCCGACTAACTTGACGGGTGCGGCGTGGCCCGCTTCGCGCCGATCGACTCGCACGGCCACGTCGAGGACACCTCCGGGCGAATGTCGCACCTTGAGTTTGCCGTACAGATGATGGTCTCGTATCTCGTGGCCATTGGCCGTGATCTGGATCCCCGCATCACCAGCAATCGCGACCGGCAACTCAGGCGTCAGACGACCGCTGCCAGTTGGCAACCCGCTGCGGATCATCGTGCCACCTTGCACGTCGCGGATCGCATCGCCACCGCCGCTGTCGAACTGACCGATCAGGTCGAGTGTGGTTACGATCTCGTCAACGTCTCGGTCGGCGGTCAGTACCAGCGGCGCCGTTGTGACGTCCGGTCCCAGCCAGATGTCGGGACAGGTGATACCAGCCGGAAGGTTCCGCGCGGAAACTCTCACCGAACCGGTCAGGCCTCGCCGCTGGAACGCCAACACATCAACAACCGTTCGCCCGCCGCGTTGCAGGTTGATCCCAGCCGGAGAACCGGCCTGGGCGATGGCGACAAGTTGGACGTCCGCTTCTTCTCGACGAATGCTCAGGCGATAAACGCGGCGCGGGTCATCCGCAATCCCGCCGATCAGATTCCGGATGGTGACTAGATAGCGTCCATCTGCCGGAGCAACCCACCGGCCTTCAGGATCGAGATGCGCGGACGGAAACCGGAGGCCGCCGACGTTGCGTACTTCGTCGTGGAACGCGGCTATCTCGATGTCACCTGTCGAGTCGAGCACCGAGAGATCGAGATCAACGGGCGAATCGATTCGTTCGCCAAAGGCTTCGAAATAGAAAACCTCTCCGCGGCGCGCGTCGATCGCATACCAATCGCGTTCGTCGCTGGCGGTCAACTGGCCGGCAACCTCAGTCGGAACGTTGACGACCTGTGCAGCGTTGGCCGAGTTGTTGTCGGCTCCCAACGCAACGGGGATAGCGGCGATGCCAAGCACCGTCGGGACGTCCGCGCTACCGTAGTAATGCGCGAATGCATCAACCGCCAGCGATGCGGGCCGACGGTGTACTGCTGGAATTGCTCGCGTTGCCGGCGCCTTCAGGCGAACAATCATCGATTCGAAGGAAAGCGGCTTGCCCAACTCCTCGGGCTGCAGCGGCGCGCGTGGCGGCGAACTCTGTGAGCCTAGAGATTCTGTGTTTATGTTCGCTTCGGGCCCGACTGCGGCGACCTTCTCGGTGAAGTGCACATTCAGATTCCAACCGTACAGCGTGACTTGAGCATCTTTCCCCCGCTCGACGACCGGCGGGACGGCAAACACGACGCGTGGCCCCGTTCCAATATCGAGGCGATAGAAATGACTGTCGCCTCCCGAATAGACGAGATCGTGCAACTGAACGATGTAATCGCCGTCCGAGGGAATCGCGAACGTGATGACCGGATCGACGCCGAAGAAACCGCGGTTGACGGCCAACCGCTTTCCGTTGGCATCGCGTAGTTCCAACATCGCTCGCAACGAAGAATCAATCCGATCGGCCCAACACTCGATGACAACCTTGTCGCCCTTCACTGCTTTGAAGCGGAACTCGTCGATGTCGCCTTTCGCTATGCGTCCGCTAATGACGCAGTCGAGCGGGACCGCTTGAGTCGCTTCCGAATCCTTCGGCTCGGCTTCGACGATGTGGTTTCGTTTGGAGACGAAGAACGTGCGCGCCGAACTCACGCCGTTCGAGCCGATTGTCTGAACATCGTACAGGCCCGGTGGAGTGTCGGGAACGATATGAACGGTGAATGAGTTGCCCTCGCCCTTCGCAAACGTAACGCCCGGATGGTTACAGCGCGCCGCCGATAGCTTCTCTAGCCCGCCGCCAGCGAAGACGACAGACGTCGAGGTGCCTGCCTGCGCACCGGGCGGGAAGATGCTGTTAAGTTGTTGTGCCTCTGCGGAGAAGCAGATTACCAACAGCACAGCGATCGCGCTTATGCCTCCACACCACCAGTCCCGTAGGGACGACAGCGAATAGCCTGGGGCGTAAGCCCCAGGAACCGTTCGACATCCAACCCTCCGAGCCCCAGCGGGGCGACAGATGTCAGCGCGATAGGCGTTGGTGTCGCCCCTTCGGGGCTTGATCTCTTTGCGGACGCGTTTCCTGGGGCTTACGCCCCAGGCTATTACCTGTCGCCACGCCGTGGCTAAGAGCACCGCTTGTTTAACCGCAAGCCGGAGGCGTGCGGTTCTGGGGCGCGGACGAAGCGCACGCCTCCGGCTTGCGGTTAAACGATGGTGGGAAACGAATCCCATATGCTGCTCGCTGTTAAATCAATTCCCGAATCGGTTCGCCGTCGGGGAGGATTGGAACGGGGCGGCCTTGGGGAGTGAGGGTGTGTTGGCGGGTGTCGATGCCGAGGTGGCGATACATCGTGGCGAGGACGTCGGTTGGTCCGACGGGGCGAGTCGCGGGGACTTCGCCTTTGCTACTGGAAGTGCCGATGACTTGATTGACTTTCAAAGCGCCGCCGGACACTAAGATGCTCATCAGTGAGCCCCAGTGGTCTCGGCCACCGGTCTTGTTCACGCGCGGAGTTCTTCCGAATTCGCCCCACACGACCAGCAGGACCTTCTTGTCCAAGCCACGTTGGTAGATGTCTGTGATCAACGCCGACAGCATCTGATCCAGACGCGGCCCCGATATATCCATGCCGCGACTAGGTCCGTTGCTGCCGTCGGCCGGTCGATCATCGTTGACGATGTTGAGATGCCAGTCCCAACAAAGCGAATCGGGCGCTGTATTGATCGTGACGAAGCTGACTCCCGATTCGACCAACCGCCGAGCGAGCAAGGCCATCTTTCCCCAACGATGCGAACCGTACAGTTTCAATGTCGCTTCCGACTCGCGGGTGAGGTCGAATGCCTTCCGGGCCTTGCCAGAGGTCACCATGTTGAGCGCGGCTCGATTGAATTCGTCGAGACCATCGATATTACCGGACGAGTCGATGTCACGAGCAAGACGATCGACTTTTGCGAGCAGCGATCTGCGATCGCCAACGCGCTGCACTGTGATATCGTCGGCAAGCTGCAGGCTGGCCGTGGCGCGTTGCAGTCGTGCATCGTCGAATTCGTGCTGGAACGAATCTTGTAGGACGGTGAACGGTTGGTGTCGAGCGCCGAGATGACCGGCTCCCATCACTTCGCCAATTTCGAGATTGCGAGTTTGCTCTTCGGACAGCAGCACATAGGGAGGCAACCCGGTCTTGGCCGCGTTCTTGAAACGCGAGACGATCGAGCCGGCTGAGGGCCGCGACGCCCTATTGTTCTCTCCGATATAGCCCGTCGAGCACCAGTGAGCTCCGACGAAGTGGCCGTTCGTCGTGTGAGTCACCGTGCGGATGATCGCAGCTCGGTCAACGACCTGTGCTGTCTTCGGCAGCTTCTCACAGAACAAGACGCCGGGCCACTTCGTCGCGATGGGCGAGTACGGCCCGCGGATTTCCTCCGGTGTGTCGGGCTTGGGGTCGAACGTCTCGAACTGACTAGGCCCACCGCCGAGCCACACTTGAATGACGGCAGTATCGCTCGCCGCATCCGCGTTCTCCGCGCGGAGCCGCAACACGTCGGCAAGCGACAATCCGGCGCCACCGGCCAATAAGCTGGACTTCAAGAATCGGCGTCGGGTTTCCCGCGGCATCGATACTCCCGTGTCGCGATTACGAGGCAAGGACTCCTGCCACGATTGTAATCGCTTCGAGCCTCGCCGTACACGGAAGTTCTGGGATCTCGGTGTACGTTTAACCGCAAGCCGTCCCTGAAAGAGTTTGACTTGAGGACGGTCTCCGGACTTTTTAACACAGATACATTTCGTTGTGGTTACA
>PBSM01000199.1 GCA_002726245.1 Planctomycetaceae bacterium
CACAAGTCGGAATTGACTGACCGCAGTGATCGTCCTTGGGACAACGCGGAGCTTCGCCCCTCGCATGCGGACCGGCGGCGTTCTATTTCCCGAGAAATGATGGGAAAACAATTCCTGGCCGCTCTGCCGCACGGCCCCAAACACCGCAAATTGTCGATGCTCTTCCAGGACCTGATTGCCCTCGCCGCGTGATCCCCTAAAGTGCAGCTCCTTCAGCAACGCATGTCCCGCCACGTGATCGGCGCGCGCGTGACTCGCCAAGATGATCTTCACATCTTTCATCTTGAAGCCCAGCGACTCGACTCCACCGCGAATCAACGGCACTGTTTGCTCGAAGCCACTGTTAATCAGGATATGTCCCTCGTCGGTTACGATCAGAAAGACGGCGATATCTTTCGAGCCGACGTGATAGACATTCCCGATGACCTGATGGGCGGGAAAGGGTTCGTAGTACGCGCCTTGGCCCGCGGCGGCCCAACTGAGAGCGAGCACTTGAATTGTCGTGGCGAACATACGTGTTGACCTCCTCATATCTCAGGGCAGGCGGCCGAATGATCAAAGCGGATCGGCGCCCAGTGTACCAACGAGTGACGTAACGTAATCATCCGATTTTGCAGCAACTTGTTGAGCCCTCGGCGTTGAAACCTTGTTGCTCTGCGAAGCTTTCAAATGTTAGTAGCATAACGATCCAGCCACCTACCGTTGTGCTAGAGCATAACCTACTTGAGTCGCAGAACATTGCTGCCATTTGACAACGATTCAGCTTGTCGTCAACGCGACCGGCTCTGCCAGATCTCGCCCGTTGGGAACTCGTAAGCCGCGAGTGAGTCGGGTTTCATCGTGATGCTGTAGCCAGGCATCGTGGGCAACCGATAGCGAGCGTCTTCAACGCGAAGTTCATCGACGAAATGCTCGTGCAAGTGATCTGAGAACTCAAGCACGACGCGATCCAGCGACGGCGAGATGCCGATGTAGTTGAACGCGGCCAGATGTTGAACGTAGTTACACAGCCCGACGCCTCCAGCATGTGGGCAAACAGGTACGTTAAACCTTTTCGCCAGCAGAATGATCGCGAGCAGCTCGTTCACACCACCGACACGGCACGAGTCGATCTGGCAGAACTGCATCGCACCGGCTTGGAGGAACTGCTTGAACATGATGCGGTTCGAGACGCACTCGCCTGTTGCAACGCCAATCGGTGCGATGGCCTTGGAGATCTTCGCATGGCCGAGAACATCGTCCGGCGATGTTGGCTCTTCAATCCAGGTTGGATTGAATTGAGCGAGCTCGTGCATCTGCGTGATGGCTTGACCGACGTCCCAGACCTGATTCGCATCCATCATCAAGTGGCAGTCGTCTCCGATTTCCTCGCGGATGATCGTCGCACGGTGCATGTCGCCGGCGAGATCCGCTCCGACCTTCATCTTGAACCATGTGAAGCCGCCATCGAGATACTTCTGGCACAGCTCGCGCCGATAGTCGTCGGCATAGCCCATCCAGCCGGCGCTCGAGGTGTACGAAGGTAAACCGATGTCGAGCAGCTCTTGCTCGCGAGTCGCCTTCGTTGCTTCGTTCTCCTTCAAGATCGCTAAGGCCTCGTCCGGCGTGAGCGCATCGGTGATGTGATGGAAGTCGATGCAATCAACGATCTGCTGCGGAGACATGTCGGCGAGCAACTTCCAAAGCGGCTTCCCCTCGTGCTTGGCATAAAGGTCCCAGATCGCGTTAATGATCGCGGCGACCGACATGTGAATCAGGCCACGCTCCGGGCCCAGCCAACGCAACTGCGATTCATTACAGATCCGATGCCAAAAGCCGGCGAAGTCATCGGTGATCTCTTCGAGTGTCTTGCCAATGACGAATCGCTTCAGAGTTTCAATCGCGGCCACACACAACTCGGTCCCGCGCCCGAGCGTGAATGTAATGCCGTCTCCTTCCAGGCCGTCTTGGTCCGTTTTCAGAGTGACATACGCACAGGAGTAGTCTGGATCGACGTGGATCGCATCAGAACCGTCGAGGTTGTCGGAGGTCGGGAAGCGAATATCGCGAACGGTGAGGTCTGTAATCGTGATTGTCATGCGATACATTGGAGCCAACGCATGGCGGCCGTGCAATGAGTGCGTAGCCGCAAAGAACGCAAGAAACGCCAAGAGCAGGAGATTTGGAAGGGAGGACGATGGACGATCTCGAAGTGCTTCATGACGACGAACACGATGTCGGCCCAATCGCTGAAAGGTCCTCCTCTTCTCTCGTGGCTCATCTCCCTTCTCGTCTTCCTTTTTGCGTCGTTTTGCGTTCTTTGCGGCAACCCCTACGACCGGTTGAGAGAACGAAAGATCGATCTCGAATCACTTGAGAAAGGCATCGCTTTATGTCAGTAGACGAAAACAAGCAACGCGGAATCGAACTCTTCGCGAAGATGCTCGGCGACGAGTCCTCAGCCGCGACCCGCGAGTCGTGGGAGAAGATCGCACCTGATCTGGAGAACTACATCACTGGCTTCGTTTTCGGGGACGTGTGGAGCCGGCCGGGACTCGACTTGCGGACCAAGAGTCTCGTTACGATCGCGACGGTTGCGGCTACGGGTCGCACGTTGGCGCTGGAGCTAAACATCCGCATGGCTCTGAGAAACGGAGCGACACGCGAAGAGATCGTCGAAACCCTCCTGCAGCTTGCTCCCTATGCGGGCTTTCCGGCGGCTTGGGAAGCGTTGGCGATGGCGCGCAAGGTGTTTGATGACACAGACTCGTAAGACCCACGATAGATTTCGCACTTGAAACTTGGCCGACTCCTCGGTACTCTTCTCAGCAGAACAGGGGAATGTTCTTTCTTTTGAGGAGACGCGTTTCTTAGCGTCTATCGTTCTTGCGGCCTATCGTTTCTTACCGCAAGGATTCTCCGCGAGTGAACTTGCGACGCTTTGCACGCACAGCTCCCGACGAAGTAAGCAATGCGACTCTGGATTCCCTTGGTTTTCGTCGTCGGTCTGGCGATGCTTCCGCTTGGCTTCCGCGATGCCGTTCGCCCGGCGACACAGCGCTCAGCGGAAACGAACCGACCAAGTGTCCAATTCGAAGGCGAGACGGAACATTCGATCGTCGAGACATTAGTTCTTCCAATCGAGCTGTTGTCATCGAACGAGTCGTTGGCCAGGGAGCCAACTCACGAATTCGTCTATGGCGATCGAGCAAGCTTTCATCCGCACGGCGAGCAAGTCTGTGCTTCAGGTTGTGCCGCAAGTCGTCACCCAACGGAAGAGTTGACACGGGCACGCTTCCGGCGGCTGCTCACGGAATACGCGACTGAGTCGATCGACGAGCCCGGCGAGGCGTTTGAGACGTTACTCTATTTCGGGCGGCAAGCCGACGCTTGGCTTGCGCGTGACGGTGCGGGCTCGCTCGATCTGATGCGAGCGAACGCGCTGCGGTACGAGTTGAAGCGTGCCAATGCGCAAATGTCGTTCCGAGTTGGCGCGTGGGCTAACTACGGGCTGGGGTCGCTGAATGAGAGTCTGCCGGAGTTCGTGGTGATGGGAACGCCGCTGGCCGATTGTTGCGGAGGCCAAGAGGCTCATCGAGCCAACTATCTTGGCCCGCAGTACGACGGCGTGCCTCTACAGGTCGATCCCAAGAACAGCATGCCGTACCTGTCGCCCGAGCAAGGCACCTTCGTCGAAGAACAACGCCAGCAACTCGATCTACTTCGTCGTCTGAATCAATTCACGTCCAGTCAGAATCCAGACGACGAAGCGATCACGGCGCGAACACGTGCTTATGAGTTGGCGTTTCGCATGCAGATGGCGGTACCGCGCGTTGTCGATATCGAGAGTGAAACGCAACAGACTCAAGATGCGTACGGATTGAACAACGAAGACACGCAGGAGTTCGGGCGTCAGATGTTGACGGCTCGGCGATTGGTGGAGAGCGGTGTACGATTCGTGCAAGTCTATCACGGCAACAATGGTGGAGCCGGAAGTTGGGACGCGCACCGCGGACTGAAGGCAGGCCACACGCGGATGTGTCGGCAAGTCGATCAGCCAATCGGAGCATTGTTGAAGGATTTGAAACAGCGCGGCCTGCTTGATGAGACTCTCGTCGTATGGGGTAGTGAATTTGGGCGCACTCCCGGTTCCCAACACGGTGACGGACGCGATCATCATCCCTACGGATTTACGGTGTGGATGGCGGGCGGCGGCATCAAAGGCGGCATTGCCCACGGTGCAACTGACGAACTCGGATTCCATGCCGTCGAGAATCGCCACTACGTCACCGACGTTCACGCCACGCTGTTACACCAGTTGGGACTCGATCCGCGCCGGCTGGCCGTTCCCGGCCGCCAACGTCTGGAACGCGACTTCGGCGAGCCGATTCGTGAGATTATCAGTTAGGCATTAGGCACTTCTCGGTGCAACATGCGCGTTAGGTGCGCGCATGTTGTAGGATGGACGCCCTCGTCCGTCACTCTGCGTTGGACGGACGAGGGCGTCCATCCCATCGTGGTTGCGGCTCGGCCGTGCTAGGAATTGGAATGCACGAGCAGCCACGCCCGTGTTTCTTGCGACTCCCCGATCCGCGGATTAACGTGGATTGACAATCCTTGCATGCACGACGATATTCCGCTGATACTTCCGCGCGAATAAATGAAAGAGCAGGAATCGTCGATCGTCATTCGTGCTCTCTCCTTTATTCGTGCGGTCGCCCCTTCGACTATTCACACTGAACTGATCCCACCGGAGCCAATCGATGCCGGCTGCCTTACGTCTCGATTTCCGTTGTGTACGTACTGTCTCCAGAACGAGACGATCGTTGCTTGGCGGGGCACTTCACGTATCGAGTACTCAGTACCGAGTACTCAGTATGAGGTGTGCAATAGTTAGTTTGGCGACTTGCATCTCATTGTTGTTCGCAACCCATGCGCCTGCTGTACAAGCTAATCCTCTCGTACCTGGATACGAGCGTTTTTTTGCAGAGGATGATGCACACACAGCGAACGGCGGAGCGTTGTTGCTCGGTGAGTTGAATTGCTTGTCGTGCCACGAGGCTCTGGCCGCCCTGTCGGCTTATGTGCAGACGAAGCAAGCTCCGATACTCGACAACGTCGGCCAGCGCGTTCGTCCCGAGTTTCTCCGCGAGTATCTGGCCGCGCCTCACAAGGCGAAGCCCGGCACGACGATGCCTGATCTGCTGGCGAGCGCGAGTGAATCCGAGCGGATAGACAAGGTCGAAGCACTCGTCCACTTTCTCGCATCGACCGGGAAGCTTCGCGAAGCGGCTCCAATCACGCCGGCCGTGACGCGCGGCGAAACGCTCTTTCATACGGTTGGTTGCGTCGCTTGCCATCAACCGAGTCAGGTGGACTTCGCCAAGCTCTCGACTTCGGTGCCGCTGCCGGCGGAAATGGAGAAGAAGTACACCCTGCCGGGCCTTGCCGAGTTTCTTCAGAACCCATTGCACGTTCGCCCATCCGGGCGCATGCCGCACTTGAACCTCAACGAGGCCGAAGCTCGCGATGTCGCTTCGTACTTGTTGCGCAATCTCGAAGTGGCGGGCGTCGTCGAGTACGCCTACTACGAAGGAAGCTGGCAGGATCTGCCGGACTTCTCAAAACTCGAGCCGAAGTCGAAGGGCAAGACGACAAGCTTCGATGTCAACATCGGACGGCCGGATCAATTTGGAATCGTCTTCAAAGCGTTGTTCGATGTTGCCCAAGAGGGTGAATACACATTTCATATCGGCTCGGACGACGGATCGCGAATTCGAGTGGACGGCAAAGAAGTCGCTGTCGTACCGGGTGTTCATCCCGTTGTCTTCAAGAGTGGTAAGGTGAAGCTGACAGATGGCACGCACGAGGCCGAAGTTGAGTTCTTCGAACAAGGCGGCGGTCAGGAACTGAAAGTCGAGTACGAAGGACCTGGCATTAAGCGGCAGTCGCTTGAATATGCGCTGATGCCACCCGAAGACAAAGCGAAAGACGAGAAGAAGTTTGTTGTAAAGCCCGAACTCGTTGTGAAGGGCAGGGCACTCTTCGGTTCGCTTGGCTGTGCGTCGTGTCATCAGCTTCGCATCGGTAATCAGCAGATCGCGTCCGCTGTCTCAGCGAAACCGCTGACTTCTCTCGACAACGAGAAAGGTTGTTTGGCCGACTCGCCAGCAAAGGTGCCTGACTTCCATCTCAGCAAGAATCAGCGAGTCGCGCTTGCCGCAGCAATCAAGTCGCTCAACAGCCCAAACTTGCGGCCTGCGCGTCCAACGGATGCGATCAACGCGACATTGACTGCTTTCAATTGCTATGCGTGCCATCAGCGAGGCGAAGTTGGCGGCGTTGAACGATCGCGTAACGCCCTGTTCAATTCGAACCAACCCGAGATGGGTGACGAAGGGCGCATCCCACCGCACTTGACCGGTGTTGGTGCGAAATTGAAGCCTGGCTGGTTGAAGCAGGTCTTCGATGACGGAGCCAAAGACCGGCCGTACATGTTCACGCGAATGCCGCGTTTCGGTTCGCAAAACGTCGGGCATCTGATCAAGTCGTTCGCGGAAGCCGACCCGCCTGTCGCGGATCATAGTGTCGCGACGAACATCGGTGAACGAAAGGTTAAATCGGCCGGGCGCAAACTATCGGGCTCGCAGGGCTTCTCGTGTATCAAGTGTCACACGTGGGGCAACGTGAAGGCGACGGGTATTCAGTCGATCAACATGGTCACGCTGACTCGCCGTTTACAAGAGAACTGGTTTCATCACTACATGCTCAATCCGCAACAGTATCGCCCGGGCACACGAATGCCCGCTGCGTGGCCGCAGGGGCAGGTGCTGTTGCCGAATTTGCTCGATGGCAAAGCACTCACGCAGGTTAATTCCATCTGGCGGTTCCTCGACGATGGTGACAAAGCCGCGATGCCGGTCGGCTTGGGAGCGAATCCGATTGTCTTGGCAGCGTACGACGAGGCCATCATCTATCGCAACTTCATCGAAGGTGCCGGCCCCCGCGCGATCGGCGTTGGCTATCCCGAGCAAGTGAATCAAGCCTTCGACGCAAACAACTTGCGGATCGCGTTGCTTTGGCACGGAGCCTTCATCGACGCCTCGAAGCACTGGCTTGGGCGCGGCCAAGGTTTTCAGCCGCCGCTCGGAGACAATGTGTTGAAGCTGCCCGAGGGTGTCTCGTTCGCGGTGCTTGAGAATCCGGAGACGTCGTGGCCGACGGTGACAGCGAAGGATCTTGGTTACCGATTCCGAGGCTACCGATTGGGTGAGGCTCGTCGGCCGGCGTTCCGCTATCAGATCGGGAATGCGTCTGTCGAGGATGAACTTGTTGCAACTTCAAAGAAAGAGTTCACTTCTGTTCGCCGTACGTTGACGATCACGGCGACCGAGCCAATCGACAACCTGTGGTATCGAGCTGCAACTGGCAACACGATCGCGATGGCCAACGGCGTCGCAACAATCGACGACTCGTGGCGCGTTCGCGTTACCGGCGGCAAGCTGCGGAAGTCGAACGGCGCGGAGTTGCTTGTTCCTGTCCGGTTCGTCGATGGGAAAGCAACGATCGTGCAGGAATATGAGTGGTAACTCAATGGTAACGAATAGCCGCCGTTCACTTGGACCAGTCCGTGACGCTCAATCTCGGTACGGCGGACAAGTCGCTGTCTTTGGTCACGACCACACAATCAGCGAGGCACGTGGCAATCGCGGCGATTTGCATATCGACTTGTTGCATTTGGCGGCCCGCCCGTCGCAACTCAGCGAAAATGCGTCCGTACTCCCTGGCGGCGTGCTGATCGAACGGCCAGACAATGAAATCGCCGAGCTAGTGCCGAAGTCGCTGTTCGTTGCGTTGTCGCGTCTGACTGAGTTCAATGCCCGCCCAGAGTTCTGCCAACACAGACACCGCGATGCCGACTCGGTCACCGTTGGCGACAGCTTCTCTCGCTCTTTCGTAGACACCACAGCGACGGTTTACGTAATCGCTCGCGATTCCCGTGTCCAAAAGAAAGCGGGTCAAAAGAGCCCCTCCAGTTCGCTCGCGTTCTTTCCCCAAGAATCTGCGTTGAATGATCGCGAACTGGCACGAGCCTTGTCGATCAGTTCTTGCTCACCGGCTTCGAGTGACAGAGGCTCCACCACGTCCATCCGCTGCAACAACGCCTGGATTCCTTGTGGCGTCTTTGGCCATTCGGATTCGTCGATTCCGACGCGATCATTCACCAGCGCGACCAGGATCCGAGTGCCATCAGGCCACTCGACGGGCGTGTCGAAGATGACTTTGCCATCGCGGTACGTTGTAGGGACTTTTGCCATCATCACTTTCAACAGAATCTTTCGATGACACTCAACATAACTCTCATGGATTCTACAACGACTGTCATGAAGAAACAAACTGCATCTCCATTCTTCAGATCGGTGTCTGCGCTGGCGTTGCTCGTTTCGGCGTCATTTTCGTCGTTCGTTTTCGGACAACCGGCGGAAGACGACTACTACCGGATGATCCGTTTCGACATTCCGCCGCACATTAACCTCGAGGCTGGTGGGATCGATTTGATGCCGGATGGCAAGCTGGCGGTTTCGACCCGCCGCGGCGATATCTTTCTGGTGGATAAACCCTTCGCGGATCCGCCGAAGGAGGTGCAGTGGACGAAGTACGCGGGTGGCTTACACGAAGTGCTCGGAATCCATTCGGTTGGTGATTGGTTGTACACGACGCAGCGGTGCGAACTGACTCGTTTGAAAGATGAGGATGGTGATGGGCGAGCCGACTTGTTCGAGACGGTTTCCGACGGTTGGGAGATCAGCGGCGACTATCACGAATACGCTTTCGGCTCGCGACCCGACAAGGATGGGAATCAGTGGCTTGTGTTGTGCCTGACCGGTTCGTTCAACAGCAACGTGCCTTATCGCGGCTGGTGCGTGCGCGTGACGCCTGATGGGAAGATGATTCCGACCTGCAGCGGCATTCGCTCGCCGGGCGGCATCGGGATGAATGCTGTGGGCGATATGTTCTATACCGACAACCAAGGGCCGTGGAACGGCACGTGTGGTTTGAAACATCTTCGCCCCGGTTCGTTTCAAGGACACCCCGGTGGCAACGGCTGGTACAACTTGACTGGAGGAGTGATTGGCAAGCGGCCAACCGAACCGCAAAGCGGCAGCCGCATCATGACGGAGGCGAAGAAGATTCCTGAGCTGGAACCGACGGCGGTTTTCTTTCCGTACAAGAAGATGGGGCAATCGGCCAGCGGCATTGCGTGCGACTCAACCGGTGGCAAGTTTGGTCCGTTCGAGGGTCAGCTCTTCGTCGGCGATCAGACGTTCAGTACGGTGATGCGAGTCTATCTTGAGAAAGTCAAAGGACACTATCAAGGCGTTTGCTTCCCGTTTCGGAGTGGTTTGGGATCTGGTTCGCTTTCGTTAAAGCTGACGGATCGCGGGCTGTTCGTTGGCGGGACAAATCGCGGTTGGGGATCGCGAGGAAACAAACCATACGCCCTCGATCGGCTGGTGTGGACCGGCGAGGTCTCCTTTGAAGTTCACGAAATGCGAGCCAAGCCGGATGGCTTCGAGCTCACTTTCACCCAGCCCGTCGATCCGGAGACGGCCGGTGACGTCGCGTCTTACAAAATGCAGACCTACACCTACATCTACCAAGCCAGCTACGGCAGTCCTGAAGTGGACCACACCGAGCCGAAGATCACTGCGGCGGAAGTGGCATCAGACGGGCTAAGCGTTCGGCTCCGCATCGACGGTCTGCAAGAAGGCCACGTCCACGAATTGCATATGGGAAATGTGCGTTCGGTGAAGGCATTGCCACTACTCCACAATGTGGGCTATTACACGCTGAACTACATTCCTGAGTAGGTCCCGACCGCCGGGCGGGACTTGGAATCCCGCATGGAATCGGCGCGAGTCACTTTCGGCGAAAGTGACCTACTCTGACCGCTAGCATGTCGGGCGAGTGCTGTTGACCTTCGCCGCGACGCCTCCTATGATCCGCCACCCACGCTGTAGAGCGTGACTGTTCAGAAAGTTGGGGAAACTTTTCGGATTGATTGGGCTGTCTGGGTTTTATCGACCGAATAACCCCCTACACAGTGAAGTTGAATACACAGAAGTTGATTACCATGCACGCCAGTTGTCGTGCGTGATTCGTTTGTCTCAGGGAAGAGATACTTCTTCGAGTTCGCATTCTTCGCGACCTTGTCGGCTCTTCTCGAAACGTCGAAATAAGGGCGAAGTGCCATGCGAGCGTCTTCCTGGCGTTGGTCGTCGGTTGGGATCACTTTGAGTTGCTTTCTGCTTGCAGGAGTAACGGGTTGTAAGACCGGCGGCTCCGGTATAAATTGGTTGAGTTGGGGACAGAAGCCCTCGACGACTGCACTCTCCTCCGCGGCTCGACCATCGGCGAATGCCCTGCCTGGTCCATCCGCGACAACAAACACAAATGGCTTAGCCAACTCCGGTGCCAGACCATACGGACAGGCTGGTTATCAAAGTGGACAGGCAGCGCCGGGCGGATATCAAACCGGACAATACAGCACGGGCAGCGGGACACGCAACTATCCTGCTGGATCGAGTTCTGTTGCTGGCGTACCCACTTCGGGATACGGAACACCGTCCGCCACCGGGCCGTACCAATCGCCGTATCAATCAGGTCAGGCTGCCAACACAGGCAGCTATAGCGGCTACACGACGGCGGATGCTCGAGGCGGCACCGGCTATCCGAACTCAACATCGACCGTTACTCCTGCTTCGCCTGCGGGTTCCTCATGGAACTCCGGGCAATGGCGTCGCGGAGCTGATGCATCGTCGGCCGCACAACCGGCAGCCAACTCGGCTTACGGCAGAGGTACGTCGAGCTATAGCGGGACCGCACCGTCTGCTTCCCCGTATGGTGGAACATCGACCGGACAATCGGGCTACAATCCGAGCGCGAACTACGGAACGACCTCTGGCAGCAGCTACCCGCAGACATCTCCCGCGTCAGGAGCAACAGGCGGATATCAGCAGCCGGCGACGTACGAACAGCCCCGGGATTCAGCACCACAAACGGCAAGCCGCGCTTGGGCAAGCGATCTTGGCGAAACTAACTACCCGAGCACTCCTGGCACTGCCCCAAGCACCGCTAGCTACCCAAGTAGCACGAGTGCGGCTGATTCTTCGGCCGGCTTGAGCGGTAGCACGACTCCGGGTGCATGGCGACCGGGCAGTACAGCCAGGAACGCGAGTGCTCTGGACGGCCAATCGGCTCCAACGACGCAGCAGCCGGCGAGTGGTTATCCAACTACCAACAGTGCCTACCCGACGACAACTGGCGGCTCGACGTATGGATACCCCTCAACTGGTCAGTAGAAGACAGCACGATCAACAGAAGAGCAACAGGGCGATTTAAGTCGCTCTGTTGTTGTTTCTTGATGTTGCGAACCACAAATAGAATCGGCGAAGCTGCGCTCTAAAGTGCGGTGGGGCATCGATCACAGTCAAGGAGCCGAGATGTCACGCCACGTTGGTGCAGCATACCGAGACAGGCTTCCGCCTGATCACGACGACGAAACACAGCGTACATTCGCCAATCGTCATGCGCGGTGTCGCGATACTGAACACGAAAGTGACGCCCAACGCCCGGATTGGCTACCGATGCAATGACCTGAGCGGAATAGCTTCCTTTGCTGGACCGCATTCGTACTGCCTCCGTTTCGAGATCTAAACCTACTAGATCATCGATCGCGGAGGCGGTCGCTGATTACAGAATATGGCGAATTGAGGCTACCAGCCCATAACCATATTCGACTCGATCACTTTTCGCGCCCGTTCGAGATCCGTGCCCGTCTCATGCATGTAGAGTCGGATCGCGTGGACTTTGTCGCCGGCCGCCTTCGACAGGCAGTCTCGTGCAACTCCGCACGGATCGGTCGGGCTGGCGGTTGCCAACCCCAGTGCTCCCTTGGAGATAACCCAAGTGTCACGGGGCCGTTTGGTGAGCCGAGTTACCGTATCATGAGGATAAGCATCGGTAACGACCGCTTGAGCTGCTGGCTCGTCATCAGCCCAAGTGATAATGATGTGCGCGTCAGTTTCAACCTCGAACAATGGCATCGTGAACTCCTCCGTATCGAGAACCGATGGGGTGAGTGGAACAGGAACGATATGATACATTTGGATGGCTTGAACTAACAGCGGCCTCCTGGCGGATTCGCCCGGTTTCCGTCAATTCTGGAAGTAGCGACTCCGGTCCACCCCAATACCGGTTAACGATGAGCGGTTCCTCCCACCCCGAGAATCCCGACGTTTTCCAGGCGCAGGTTGCTGGCGAGAAGCCGCCTCGACGCTCGAACCGTCGCGCGCTGCTGATGATTCTGGCGATACTAGGGCTGATGTCTGCGCCGATGATCTACAACTGGCTGCCCAGCGAAGCGGCTCGCTGGCGGATGGCTGCGGCCGAAGAACGACGACTCGACGGAGACCTCGAAGGAGCGATTCAGAGCCTCGATGAAGCGATCATAGAATTCCCGGAATCAGCGGAGTTTTACCTCCGGCGAGCGGCCTACCATTCCGAAGCGGAAGAATACGAGAAGGCGATCCACGACTTGGATCAGGCTCGTATTGGAGGAGCAGACCTAGACGTAGTCTTGACGGCCCGCAGTTACGCACTGCATCAAGTCGGTAAGTATGCCGAAGCAATTGAGGCTGGCAAGGAACTCGTACGTCTCAGCGAGGAGGAGCAGACGGGGAGTACCTGGGAAGCGTTAAACGCTCTAGCCTACGCTCGTGCGTTGCACGGTACGGAGCTTAAAGAGGGTTTGGGAAACGCAGATGAAGCTATTAGACTAGCCGGACCCAGACACAACCTGCTCGATACGCGCGGCTACCTCTACTATTTGCTGGACGACTACGCATCCGCGATTAGCGACTTAGAACAGGCGGTCGCGAATGCCGAAGCTTTCTATTCTGATACCGAGAGACTCAAGGGTTTGCCAGACGCCAGAATACTGAACTTGTTCGAGAAGCAAGGACAGGAAGTGATTGCCATCATTCGCTACCACCGCTCGCTCGTTTACGACAAGCAAGGTGAGCGCGAGAAGGCCAAGGCCGACCGCGACCGCGTCCGTGAACTCGGTTTCGAACCCAATGCCAGCTTGTTCTAAGAGTCGCATCTATACGAGAGTTCACTACACTTGAAGGAGCTTCGCCCATTCAGGCGTCTGCAAGGATGTTCAAGTTCATTCACGCGGCCGATCTGCACATCGATAGCCCGCTGCGAGGCCTGGAAGCCTATCCCGGAGCACCCGTCGATAAGCTCCGAGCGGCAACTCGCGACGCCTTCGAGAACCTCATCACGCTGGCGATCGAACAACAAGTTGCCTTCGTTGTCATCGCTGGTGACCTCTTCGACGGCAAGTGGCAAGACACAAGGACGGGGCTTTGGACCGCCGGCCAATTCCGGCAGCTTGAGCGCGAGCAAATACCTGTCTATCTCCTGCGCGGCAATCACGACGCAGCCAGCAAAGTCCGCCAAGCCGTTAGCTGGCCGAGCAACGTCCAGGAATTCTCCGTTCGCACGCCGCAGACGTTCAAACTCAAAGACATCGGCGTGGCACTGCACGGTCAAGGCTTCCGGCATCAGGAGTGCGCTGAGGATTTAGCCGCGACGTATCCCGAGACGGTGCGTGGCATGTTCAACATTGGCGTCTTGCACACCAGTCTCACCGGCAACTCCGAGCACGACACCTACGCCCCCACCAGCGAAGACGTGCTAGTTGGAAAGGGCTACGACTATTGGGCGCTGGGCCACATTCATCAACGCTCCGATCCGCCGATTCGCGAAGAGCCGTTCATCGCCTACTCGGGCAACACGCAAGGTCGCCACATCCGAGAGACCGGCCCGCGCGGTTGCTTTCTGAATACGGTCGCCGACGGAGAACTCACCAACGTCGAGTTCATGGAAACGGATGTTCTTCGCTGGCATCTGGCAGAAGTGGAGCTGAGTGAATCCGACGATCTCCCCGACTTGCACGCGGCAGTGCGAGACGCGTTGGCCACATGCCGTGATGAATCGGAAGGTCGGTTCTGTGCGGTTCGCGTGGTTGTTCGCGGTGCGTGCGAAGCTCACCGGGCGTTGGTCGAACGCGTGAAGCGAGAAGAAACGCTCGCCGAGATTCGCAATCAGGCGAACGACTTGGACGACGATATCTGGGTCGAGAAGATCAAGCTCGAGACGCGAGCTCCCGTTGACATTGAACAGCTCCGCCGCGGCTCCGACTTGGTCGCCGATCTGCTCGTGGCGACCAACGAACTACGCCACGATGACGAGCAGATCGTGAAACTAGCGAGCGACTTGGCACCATTGGCGGCGAAAGCCGCCACGGAACTGAGCGACTGCGAGATCAACTTCGAAGATCCTCAGCAGCTTCGCGCGTGGCTCGACGATGCGGAGGCGATGCTTGTTTCGCGGATGGTGGAGACGCACGGATGAAGCTGCGGCACCTAGAGGTCGAAAACTATGGGCTCTTCAGCGGGCAGTCGTTCGAGTTCGAGTCTGATTTCACACTCGTCTTCGGCCCCAACGAAGCTGGCAAATCGACGCTGCTTCAACTGATCCGCGAGCAACTGCTTGGCTTTCGAGTGCAAAATCCGTACGCCTTCGACAGTCATGCAGGTGAAATGGCGGCGACGGCCGAACTTGAACTCCAGGCCGGCGACCGCTTGCGGTTCCGAAGACGCAAGGGAAAGAAGGATGTCGTCGTTGGCGAGTTGTCGTCATCTGGTAAGAAGATCGATGCGACCGGACTCGTGAGTTTGCTCGGGGGAATGACACCCGAGCGATACGAGCACTTGTTTGGCTTCTCGCTCGCAGAGCTGACGGCCGGCCAGGAGAGCCTGAACGAAGCGAACATCGGCGAAGCCCTGTATGGAGGAGCGGTCGGCGGCTTGGCCAACTGTCAGAACATCCGATCGGAGTTGAGAGACGAAGCAGAGTCGATCTTCGCGCCACGTGGCCGCACAAAGATCATCGACGGCATCCTTCGCCAGGTGAAAGAACAAGCGAAAGAATTGCGATCGCAAACGGTCAAGCCTCGCGACTATGAACAACTCGCGCGCGAATGCGAAGCGGCTAATGCGGAGGTCGAGCGTCTGCGAAAACGCGTTGACGAACTGCGACTGGAGGAGGCGCGAGCGGCTCGCGTTGCGAGCGCCCTCGATCCGTGGCGGCGATCTCAGCAGGCGGCAAACGAGTTGGTGAAACTTAGCGTGCCACCTGATTTCCAGCTCGACGGAGCCGCTCAACTTCTGCGACTGAAGACGCGGCGTGCCGAATTGGCCGACGATTTGCAAAGGATCGAGACCGACCTGCAGGCAGATGCTCACGACTTGCAGGAGCTGAAATTAGCTCCTGAACTGCTGGCCCGCGAAGCCGAGATCCGGCAGCTACAACAACAGATCAAACAGATCGAGAGCTGCCGCAGCGACTCTCAGTCTTTGGAACTGGCATCGACCGCTATCAAGTTGAGCGTTGCGGCAAAACTGCGAGAGCTTCACCCGAAGTGGGATCAATCGCAACTCGAACAGTTCGAAAGTACGATTGTGCAGCGAGAAACAATCGAACGACTCGAACGCGAGCGGGAGAAGCTTGACCGTGACCGTATTGCATTGGCTAGCGATCGCCGCGCCATCGAAGCCAATATCGCTTCGCTCCAGCAACAGCTCGCAGAGTCAGACACCACCGAGCTGTCCGACGACTTGATTGGCTTGATCGATCAATCGCCAACCTATCAGCGAAATCGAGAGCGTTTGAGCGAACTGCGCGAACAAGCGGCAGAGCTCGATGAGCATATCGACGCTGCCATCGCGAAGCTGAATGCTCCATTCGCTAGTTCGCTTGGTGGGCGTGACGCTTCGTTTAACCGCAATCCGGAGGCGTGCGTTTCTATGGGGGCGGAGGAATCGCACGCCTCCGGCTTGCGGTTAAACGAAGCAACGTTGCCCGTGCCGCTTGAAGCCACTGTCGTCGAGTTCCGAGAACGATGGCAACGAGCTGAAGAAGAAGAACGCGAGGCACAAGGTCAAATGGGCCGCACCGAACGCGAGTTGGGGGAAAAGCGAACGCAGCTCGACAAGCTTGAGTCGCGTTCTAGCGTGCCTGATCGTGAGCAGTTGCTTGCTCAACGAAAACGCCGGGATGCCGGCTGGCAGATTATCAGCAAACAGTTTGTCGATGGTGATATCGCAGATAGCGAAACGCTCCAAACGTGGCTCGGCGACTCGCTTCCCGACGACTCCAAATGCCTGCCAGCGGCGTTGGCGACGTCCTACGAGCAATCAGTCGATTCCACAGATCAACTGGCCGACGAGCGGCAGGAGCAGTACGAGCAAGCCGCCAAGCGAGATCAGTTCATTGATGAGATTGACCGGTTGCAACGGCGGCTGGTTTCGGAATCGCAACTCCTTGACCACCGGCAACGGCAGTTGGCCGAAGAACGCGCGAATTGGAAGTCGCTTTGGGCAGCGTGCCCTTTCGAGCCACTCTCGCCCGACGCGATGCTCGATTGGCTGCGCGATTACGACGCACTCACCGACGCGAACACACGGCGTCGAATCCTGCAACACAAGATAGCCCAAGCAGAGGCCGCTGTCTCCGAGTTTGAATCGCAGCTTGGCAAAGCCTTTCCCGATAACGAGTCGAACACCAGCATTCTGCTCTCCAAGGCCAAGCAACTGGTCGATGCGTCACGTGAAGCTGCCGTTCGTCGGCAAACTTATGAGGAACAACTTCCTCAGAAACAGCAGGCTCTACGAGCTGCCGACGACGCCTTAGCGAAACTGGATGTTCAGGATGTCGCGTGGCAAGCGAACTGGCAGGCGTTGCTGGACGAATTCGCGTTTCCGCATCAGTGGGACGTGCATATCGCCGCGACTATCTTGGCCGGGTTAGCAGAAGCCCGAAGCGAAGCCGATAAGGCGAACGCGCTTGACCAACGTATCAAAGACATGCGAAGGGAAGTAGCCACATTCGAGTCACAGGCCCGCAGGCTTTGCGAGCAGATCGCAACGGACGTGAGCGACTTCTTGGCCGAGCACGCGATCGGCGAGTTGTTCGATCGATTAGAATTCGCCAAGCAAGCTGAGCGTGACTACGAGCGGCTGACGCAAAGCACGGCCAAGCTCGAGAAACGTCTCGCGAGTGTCCGCGACAAACTCGAAGAGACAGAACGCGAGATCGCTCGGCTGATGGCGTTGGCAGGTGCAGACTCAGAACGTGACTTTCAGCAGATCGCTGAAACCGCGCAGCGTGTCTCCGAATTATCACGAGTTCGCGACCAAGACGCGCGCGAAGTCAAAGCGATCCGTGCAAACGAAGACGTCGATAGCTTCGCCCAATCGTTACAAGAAGCTGATCCCGACGCGATTGCTACGCAGCAAAGGACTCTCGCGACGGAGTTGAAGCTCGCCGAAGAAGAAGTTAACGCAGCTCTGAAGAGCCAAACGCTGTTGGAGAACCGGCGCCAGGAAATGGACGCGGGCAGCCACGCGGCCGAGTTAGCTCAAGATCTCGAAAGCACTCGCGGACAGTTGGCGACGGCCGTTGATCGATGGGCACCGTTGGTGTTGGCCCAAGCCTTGATGAAGCGAGCCATCGACAAGTTCGAGCGCGAGCATCAACCGGCCGTGATGGCTGACGTCGGGCGTCTGTTGCTGCAGATGACACTTGGGCGTTACATCGCCATCGAACGAAAGCTCGACGAACAAGGCACGCTACTGGTCGTTGACGAGTCGGGCAACCGCAAGGCACCAAGTCAACTCAGCACGGGCACGCGTGAACAGCTCTATCTCGCAATTCGCTTGGCTTACATCCAACACTACTTCCAAGACGCGGAATCCTTACCGATCGTGATGGACGACGTCCTCGTCAACTTCGATTCCGAACGAGCGAAACAAACCTTGAAGGTCTTGGCCGAAGTTGCATCCGGTGTGCAGATCATCTTCCTGACATGTCACGAACATATGGTGCAGGCAACTCGTGCGGCTATGCCGGATTGCGAGCCTCTGATTCTGCCCGGCGGCGGGCTGTCTGACGCCGTGATCGCCACGCGGCTTGCACAGACCGTAGCGGCAAAGTGACGATGTGGTGTGCGAGTTGGTATAATAGTTGAATTCGTTGAATGCACTGATGGCACATGCCAACAAACACATTCGTGAGGCGTTGAAATATGCCGAGTCGCATGGCTGGCATGTCGTTGAAGGCGCGGGCCACGCGTGGGGAAAGACATACTGCCAACACGGCCACAGCGATTGCTGGATGATGATTTGGAGTACACCGCGAAACCCGGAGAATAATGCGAGGCGGATTCGCAAGTTAGTCGATGCTTGCCCCGGCCCGGGAGCCTCAGAAGTGAGTTGATACCATGAAGCAGGAATTCCATCTGATCCTAGGGATCGACGAAATAACGGAGACGGTTGCGAACGCCCTTTTTGAAGCCGGCTTTGATGATGCGCATTTGACGAAGTCCGACGGACGCCCGTGCATCGTGGTCGATGATCGCGACACGACAGACCTCGCTGCAACCGTCCGATCCGCGGTCGCTGACGCACAGCGGGCAGGCGTATCTGTTGCTTGTGTCAAACTTCCGGATGTCGAAGAGATCAACGAGGAGCTGGCATCTTCATTTTAGGAATCTGGATCGGCTTGTCCCAAACATGAGCGGGGTGCGCGCTTGTCGGCCGGTCATTCATTGTCCGGCAAGTTATCGAGGTCGATCTGATCCTTCGGACGGCCAGCGGCCTCCTTCATTTTTCTCAACCGCTCAAGCGAGACGAATCGGCGCTGGTTGCTTGCTTCGGACGACGCGAACAACTCGTCAACTGCCTCGCTTGGGTAGCCTGGTACGTAGTCGAAGATGTCAAGGAAGCCATAATCCGTGACGAGCATCATCAACCGTGTTCCTCGGATGTAGCTTGCCGAAACCGGATGGGTACGCTCGATACCTGTCGCTGGGTCAATCTCATCACCGACCCAGCAACTGTTCAGCTCGGTCAGGGCGGCCAACAGCGCGGCCTCCCCGTCCTCTGTCCGCTGAACACGATATCGGTGTCCTCGGTCGCTCTCACGTAGCCGTGGTAAGTGCCCGCGTGACCTCCGATGATGACGAACGGGACATTATGTCTGGCAAGAACATCGATCAGGCGAAACGGGTCGCCACTGTCCATCGATCACCTCCGCGCGACGGGATTGAAGATTTCGGCGGAGAAAGTGCTGAAAGCCCTTCGGGGACGCCTGAAGCAACTCGTATGATGTGCGTTGCAGTTGGATGAAGCGAGCAAGCCGTTCCTCGGCTGACTCATTCTCTCTCAAATGACGTCCAAAGCGATCGCGAGTTTCTATCGCCGCCGTAATGTCGTCGTGGTCAGTTGGCATCGGCAAGCTCCTTCCTACCATCATACGCCATCAGAAGGACTGTCGTCCATGAACACACATCACTCTACTCCCAAATGCTGCTTCAAGAACATCACCTGCACGCCTCGTAAGTAATCGGCGTTGTCTTTCTTGCCGAAGCCGTGGCCTTCGTTGTCGCCGTAGATGGTCCAGACGGGGCGGCCTTGGGCGCGGACCTTTTCGGCGATTTGTTTGGCTTCGGAAAAGGGAACGCGAGGGTCGTTGACTCCGTGCGCAACTAGAAGCGCCGAGCGGATTTCGTCGGCTCGGGACGTTGGGTTGATGCGGTCGAAGATGGCTCGCATTTTGGGATCGCGCTCGTCGCCATATTCGGCTCGACGAAGGTCTTGCCGGTAAGGAGCGGTGTTTTCTAAGAAGGTTGTGAAGCTGGCAATCCCAACGATGTCGATGCCGGCTTTGATGCGGTCTACGAAGTGAGTCAGTGAAGCGAGCACCATGTATCCGCCGTAGGAGCCACCAACGACCGCGACGCGAGATTCGTCGAGTTCCGGCTGATCCTCGATCCAATCGAGCAGCGCCCCGATATCCTTCACGCTGTCCTCACGCTTCTCGGCATTGTCGAGTTTGAGATAAGTCTTTCCATACCCGGCTGAGCCTCGGACGTTCGGCGCGATGACAGCGATGCCGAGATCGTTCAGGTAGTACTGCGTTGAACTGCGGAAGTAAGGACGGTATTGGCTTTCCGGTCCGCCGTGGATACTGACAACAACGGGCACCGGTTTGTCGCCGGATGCACCGCGCGGTTTGTAGTAATAGGCGGGGATCAGGCGATCGTCGAACGTTTTGAACTGGACTCGCTTCGGTGGGATGAACGAATCGGGATTCAACCCGCCAACTTCGCTGAACGTCCAGCGAGTCAGCTCGTTGTTGGAGAGTTTAAGCGAATAGGCATCGGAAGGTGCGTCGGGGCGGGACAAAGTGAAGCCCAATTGCTTGCCGTCGGGTGAGAATTCTATGCTCGAGATGATTCCCAGCGGCAACTGCAAGTCGCGTCGCTCGTCGCCGTCGAGCAAGTACAGCCGGCTTGCTCCGTTCTCATTAACCGCGAAGGCGACGAGACCACTTTCGGTATCGACTTCAACGGCACTGACGTTCCAATCGATGTCGTCGGTCAGCCACTGGTATTCTTTTGTGGCGATGTCGTAACGAGCCAAGCGATTAAACTCAGCGCCGGCGTCGGTCGTGATGTAGATAGACTTACCGTCAGGCGAGAAAGCCAAGTCGCCGATCGAAGCCTTCTCCGGACCCGGCAACTCTAAACCCGTGCGCGTCTTCGTAGCGACATCGAACAGGGCGAAATACGATTCGTTGATCGAAACGTAACGGCCCAGCAACAGAGTCTTGCCATCTTGGGACCAATCGTCGGCGTACCAATACTCGCGGTCGGTCGCGAAGATCAGTTCCATCGAGTCGGATTTGCGCGGATCCGCGATGTACAGGTCCGTGTCGCGACCGTTCCGCTTGTTACTGGTGATGACGAGTTGCGATCCGTCATGGCGAACTGCATTGATGTTGTTGCGAGACTCGCCGTCGGTGAGCAGCGTGTTAGTGAAAGACTTGCGATCAAACAAGTAAACTTGGTAGTTCTCATTCCCGCCGGCACTCATCGATAGCAGCATCGAGCCGTCTTTGGCATCGGGAATGAAGCTGCCGCGCACAGGCTCTTCGAAGAAAGTGACTTGCTGACGCCGCCCACCGGGCTCGTAGACACGATGCAACTGTGACGAGTTGCCAAAGCGGGTCGATATCAGGATCCCACTGCCATCGGGAGCCCAACCTCGAAAGCCGGCTCCGCGCACGTTGCTGTATTGATTCAATCGCTCGAAGATGTCCGCTGGAACAATTGGTACTTCTTCCGTGAGGATCGCGGCCGGTCGCCGTGGATCGGTTTCGTCTTCGGCGCGGAGAACTGACCAGTTAGAAACAGAGACAACGACGCAAAGAGTTAGGCAAAATCGTCGCATCAGGGCATCCTTTCTGGAAGGGCAAGACCACGAATTGTGCGGAGAGAACAGATCAGATGCGGGTCAGGATTCTCTCCGTCCTCGCTTTCCGCGGCTACGCGATCGTCGTGTAGGAGGATATCATGGAAGTAGCTTATCGTGTCGCGCACCGCGACGACAGTCTCCTCGTTGAAACTCAAACGGTCCATCTCGACCGCATGATTGAAAACAAGCGAATCCGCGAAGACCTGCTAGATCCGACCGCCTACATCGCACCCGGGGCGATTGTTCTTGGCGACGTTGCGCTTGGTGCTGAGTCGAGCGTTTGGTTCAATGCGGTTGTTCGCGGAGATACCGAGGCGATTCGGATTGGCAGCCAGACCAACGTCCAAGACTTGTGCGTTTTGCATGCGGACGCGGGATTGCCGTGTGTGCTTGGCGATCGAGTTACTGTTGGACACGCCGCGATCGTCCATGGCGCGACGGTCGAAGATGACTGCATGATTGGCATGCGAGCCGTTGTGATGAACGGAGCTAAGATCGGTCGTGGCAGCATCGTGGCCGTTGGTGCCGTTGTTACCGAAGACACTGAGATACCGCCGGACTCTGTCGTGATGGGCCTTCCCGCCAAAGTCGTGCGATCGGCCACCGAACGAGACAGGGAACGCATTGCACAAGCCGCAACCCATTACGCCGAACAGGCGAAGCACTTCAAAGGGTAGACCAAGGTGAGCACCGACACTTCAGTAAACGCAACACAGGCGGCAAACCGGACGACCGATCACTCCTTGATCAAATCGATCACGCCGCGTGGCAGTGATCCGGTGGAAGTTGGTGCGTTGACTGTTTTCGTTGGTCCGAACAACGTCGGCAAGACGGCGATCCTTCGGGACATCTTGCGACTCGGAGCGAATTTCGACGTTTCAGCATTGGACCGTTCGGGCGATGACGAGCCGCAGCCGATCGTGCTCAGCGACCTGTCTTTCGTTCCGAAGCTTTCGGTCGAGCGGATGACACTCGGCTTGACGGTGGTGGATGAGAGTCATCCAGACGGTCCGCTTGTCCACGGAGTCGCACCCAACTTGCGAATGCCGCTTCGTCGTTCGATCAGTAAGAACCTAAAAAACATCCTTTACCGGCCGATCATGACGGCGCGGTCGGTGTGGACGTCTTCCCTGGGGCAACTCATGGCTCTGCGGATGGCTTACTTCAGTCCCGACGATCGTCAACACGTTGTCGAGCCGACGGCTTTGCGAAGTCCGGTGGAGGGCCCGGAGAATCTGCTTCAGAGTCTTTATTATGCCGAGCCGGAGATCCACGAGGCGTTGAATGACGCGTTCGGCGAAGTCTTTGACGGCATGCACATCAAGCTGGATGCCAGCGGGCGTGTGAGTGCGATGCTAAGAATCGCCGACGAGCCCTTTCCCGCCGAGACCGGCGACGCAATCGCGAACGTGCGACAATACGAATCGATGCGAATGCTGCACAAGGAAGGGGATGCTTATCAGAGTGTGGTTGGCATGGTGATGACCATCTTGCTGGGGCAGGGCCGGGTGATCTTGTTGGACCATCCCGAAATGTTCCTGCATCCAGAACAAGCTCGACGCCTAGGCCGCTGGATCGGCACGCGAGCACCGGAATATGCCTGCCAGGTATTTGTGACGACGAGCAGTGACTCATTTCTCGACGGCTTGTCGGAAGGCCGCACAGTCCCGACGATTCTCCGCACCTCGCGTCGCGAAGACATTACGCACCTGCACACGGTGCCGCCTGCCCCCACCAAGGCCATCGCTCGTTTCCCGGTCTTCTCGACTCAGAATTCGCTCGGAGCATTATTCTGCGACGGAGCGGTTGTCGCTCCCGGAGACCGGGACCGGGTCATCTATCAAACAGTGGCGGGACGCTTTTCCGATGCACGGAACTTTCGATTTCTGCAAGCGAGTGGCGCGAAGAACTTGCCTTTCGTCGCAGGCGCGTTTCGGCAAGCGGGAGTTCCAGTGTGCGTGATCACGGAGTTGGACATCTTCCGCACTGAAAAGGACTTCACCGAGTTGGTCAAAGCTGTCACGGGCGATCCGCCGCCGCAACCATGGTTAGCGACTCGCGATCGATTGGAGAATCACGTCGATGGAGCGTACGACGATCAAGCCCTCAGTCGTAGCGCGCACGAAGTCGAAAGCTTTCTGTCGAAGCTCGAGAAGACGGACATCCCCGCCAAGCCTGAACTGTCGGCCGCGGTGGCAGTCAATTCTGCACGCAATTGGGAGAAGCTGCGCCATGAACGATTGGAATGGCTGCCGCGCGAAACACGAATTTGGGTGGAAGAGCTGATCGAAGACTTGAAACGAAAAGGTATCTTTGTTTCGCCACGCGGGCACCTGAAAGCTTGGCTCGATCTCGACGTCAAAGATCCGACGGTCTGGCTGAACAACGCGCTGCAATCGCTGCACGTAGGAAAGTGCCCGGCCGAGTTGCAAGCGTTCGTGGGAGATGTAGTTAGTCATCTGCGGGCATCAGCGGCGCCCGCGCGGCCCACACGCTTCGGCAACCGCACATGAGCTGCACGCGCCGCTCGTGCAGCCGTTTTCAGCGTCCTCGGTTTCACAACCGGAGCCGCAGCCCTCAGTCAAGGTTTCGGTGAACTGTTGGAAGTTGACTTTGGCTTCGTAGGCTTCGGCCAAGTCGTTCGTTAACCTCTCCAGTTCTGCCGGCACTTCACCGAGAAAGTAGAAGTACAACGATTGCCCGTCGAACAAATGCTCGACGTCGAGCAGGGCCGTCGCGAAGCCTCGGCTTTCGATCAATTGGCGGCAGGCCTGAAAAGCGTCATCGCCGTGCTTGTCGAGACGGGCCAGCAGCAAGTCGTCTTCGACCGTCAGCTTGCGAACCAAGTCGCCGTCGGCCTGCTCGCCATTCGACTCGCTTGCCGAGAGGACTTCGCCCACCTCTAACCCGCGACTCGTACAACAGATTACCCGAGTCCGCCGCGCGTAGCGGAAACCATCGACCGAATCAAAGCGGCCGATGTGTCCCATCACCCCAATTCGAACTAAATGTCGGCAAGCAACCATGTGTTAGCAGAAGTCTATGTGGAAGGGCTGCGCGCGAGTGGTCGATTGGGCATCGACGACTCAAGCCTCGCGATGTTATTATTCTGTGCTAAGCCGTTGGCGTCGCCAAGGGCCAATGTAGCCCTCACGCTCCGCGTGAGGAAACGCGGAAGTGCGAGTTCGAGTTGATTTGCACGTTCGTCTTTACGCGAAACAAACTTCCAACGGCTGCCGCTGTCATCACACGGAGTGTGATGGCTACGTTGTTGCCACTCCCAAAACGATTGATAGAGTATGATACAAACATCTGCGACTATTTCCGCTAGTCAAGCAACCTCCTGGCACGAACTAGCCGACCGCGTCCTCAGTGGCCATCAGACCACCGCAGAGGAAGCTCTCGCGATTCTGCGCGCTCCGGACGTAGAACTGCTCGATATCCTTTCCGCAGCCTACAAAATCCGGCATCGCTACTTTGCCAACACAGTACAGCTTTACTTCTTGATGAACGCAAAGAGCGGTCTTTGCCCGGAAGATTGCACCTACTGTTCGCAATCGAAAGACTCCGAAGCTGAGATTCCGAAGTACAACTTTCTCAGCCGCGACAAAATCCTCGAAGGAGCTCGTATCGCCCACGAACGGAATTCGAAGACGTATTGCATGGTGATTTCGTCGCGAGGACCGACCGAGCGCGAAATTGCCGCGGTCGAGCAACTTGTTCCACAGATCAAGGAACAGTACGACCTGAAGATCTGTGCCTGCTTGGGTCTGTTGACACCAGCGGATGCTCAACGCTTGAAGGCCTGCGGTGTTGACCGAGTGAATCACAACGTGAACACGAGCCCCGAACATTACAAAGAGATCTGCTCGACTCACACCTACGAGGATCGCATCGAAACCTTGCAAGCCGTTCGCGATGCGGGCATCGAAGTCTGTTCAGGCGGAATCATCGGGATGGGCGAACAAGACACGGACGTCGTGCAGATGGCCTGCGAGCTGCGAGAGGTCGGTGCCGAATCGATCCCATTGAACTTCTTGATCCCCATCGAGGGCGCGACGATCACGGCGACGAACAAGCTAACGCCGCGTTACTGCCTGAAGGCGCTCGCGATGTTCCGCTTCGTGAACCCTGCCCGCGAGCTACGCATCGCCGGCGGGCGCGAACTCCACCTCGGCAGCATGCAATGCCTCGGCCTCTATCCCGCCAACTCTGTCTTCGTCGGCGACTATCTCACCACCGAAGGCCAAGTCGCCGAAGCCGATTACAAGATGATCGACGAGATGGGGTTTGTGGTCACTCGGAACGAAGAGTGTGTCGTTCGTTAAGTGAGGCAACATGGGTAAGAAAAAGTCTCAACTCGTTATCGTCCCAAGTGATCTTGAAGAGCTGATTCACATCGTCCGCGGACAGCGCGTGATGCTGGATGCAGACTTGGCAAAGTTGTACGGAGTCCGAACCGTTGTTAACCAAGCGGTCCAGAGAAGTGCTGACAGGTTTCCGGAGGATTTCGCGTTTCAGATTACGCAGCAAGAGTTTACGTCTTTGATGTCACAACTTGTGACATCAAAAGTCGGTCGTGGTGGCCGACGGAAATGCCCCTGCGTATTCACCGAACACGGCGTGGCGATGCTCTCCAGTGTGCTCAAATCGCCGGTCGCGGCACAAGTAAACATCGAGATCATCCGCACGTTCGTCCGCCTGCGAAGATTGAGGCGACACCCGGTGAGCTAGTCGAGCAACTTACGAAACTGGCTGAGACCGTTCAGGTTCACGATACACAGATAGACGCGATCACTCAGGTGCTCAAGCAACTGATGGACACGCCGCCTGAAGAGCCGAAACGCCGAATCGGATTTCATCCGAAAAACCGAGCACGCCGCCGAAAAAGCGACGGTGGCACTTCATGGTGAGGTTGTCCCATAGAAAAGCAAGACGCCCGCGGCGGAGCGGCCACAGGCGTCGGGCTCATCCGATTGAAGTAGCGACTACAGCCCTGCTTTTATCTTCAGCAACTTGCCACCCTTCTTATCACCGTCGGCAGTTCCGATCACGGTGATGTAGAGCGTGCCGTCGTCGGCGAAAGCCATCGCGGTGGGTTTGTCGAGGTCGAGCACCTTCTTGGATTCGATCGTTTGATCGTCGCCATCCTTCTTCGAGATCAACTGAAACAAGCCGCCTGCCTTCGTGTTCAACCACACAAAGTCGGTAGCGTAGAGTTGGCCTTTCGGACAGTAGGCGAGTGCCGTTATGTCGCTCAATCCGGTTTCCAGGTTCAATAGTATCTTGCCATTCTTGGCGTTGTAGAAGGTGAGCAATCCATCGCCTTCGACGCTGATCTCGCCCATCTGACCGATCACCAACTCGCCGCGAGGGCTGATCGTCGCGCCTACGGGAGCATCTACTTCCGTGGCTTCCTTCGTTGCGAGGAAGCGTTTGTAGTTAACAAGGGCTCCGTCCTTGATGCGGGCTCGCGAAACCCAACCCTTCGTATCGTCACCGTTGCACGTAACGTAAAGGAACTTCTTGTTCTTTGCCAACGCGTAGAAATTGCCTTCGCCTTTGAGTTCTTCCGAACCCGCAAGCTTAAAACTCTTTTCCATCGCGTCCGCTTTGATTGCGTCTCCGCCGGCAGCAGGAACTTTGTAGACTCGCAGCAACTCTTCACCGTCGGCCAATCCGCCGCCGCCGACAACCAGCGTGTCTTTGTCCAGAAATGCCAAGCCGAGCGGGCCGATGTTGAACATGGGGCCTTTGCCGTAGACACCGATCGGGAAGTCGGTGATCACCGCCTCAGCCTTTCCATCGACGACGCGCACGATCTTTGCCGCCGCACTATCCGAGACAAAGACGTGTCCGGTGCCAGGTTGAATCGCAACGCCACAAGGATTGTCGAGACCGGCGAGTACAGTTTCAACGTGGTCATCCGCGTAAGCTGCCGAAGCGAAACAGAGTGTAAACAATGCGATCAGTGCGAAGAGTTTACGTTTCATCAGAAGCGTCTCCGTTGGGTGTGGTATGCTTAGTTTTGTTTAACCGCAAGCTCGTGTTACTCGGGTAGCTTTGGTGGTTCGACCTCCGGGTAGTCCGAGCTGCTCAGACCTTCCTTGAGAAACGTCACAAGGTCCGCCTTTTTTTCTTTCGTCATTTCCAATGGGAGCAGCTCTTCGTCGAGTTGAGGATTGGCGAAGCCGCCTTTGTCGTAAAAGTCCACGACCTCTTCCAGCGTCTTCAAGCTGCCGTCGTGCATGTAGGGAGCTGTGCGAGCGATCTCGCGCAGCGTCGGCGTTTTGAAAGAGCCGCGGTCGCCAAGTTGATCGGTGACTGCAAAACGGCCAACGTCGGGTTCGTCTTTGTCCATCCCAATGCCGACATTGTGAAAGCCTTGGTCGGTGAAGCTGGATGTGGCATGGCAGGCACTGCAATTGGCTTTGCCGAAGAACAGCTTGCGGCCTCGTTCGGCGGCCTCGGACAAAGCGTCTTCGTCGCCAGCTTTGAACTTGTCGAAAGGCGAGTGGCCTGATAGCACCGTGCGCTCAAACGAAGCAATTGCCTTGGCCATCCCATCCGAAGTCACATCCGTACCGAAGACACTTTGGAATTGCTTGCGATAACCTTCGATCTTGTTCAGCTTGGCAACAACTTCGTCAAGTGTCAGGTCCATCTCGATCGGATTCTGAATCGGGCCGAGTGCTTGGGCTTCGAGCGCGTCGTTCGCACCGAACTTCGACTGCCCCGCGCGCCCGTCCCAAAACGTGTGCCGCGTTTGATACGCCGCGTTGATGATGGTCGGAGCACCACGACCGCCTTTCTGCCCACGAACGCCCGTCGCAACAGCCTCTCCATTTGACCAGCCCTTCTTCGGGTCGTGGCAACTCGCACAACTGATCGTGTTGTCGCGCGAGAGGCGGGCGTCGAAGTAGAGTTGCTTACCGAGTTCAATCTTTGCCGTGGTCAGCGGATTGTCCTTCGGAATCTTCATTTTCTTCAGGCCAAGCGGGTACTTCAGCTTGTATTCCTGAGCGGAGGCAGACGAAGACGCAACGAGAAGAAGCAGGAGAAAAGCGGAACCGAGAGAACGCATCGCAGGGGCTCCTTTCACGGGAGGCGGGATCATGAGGCGGGGTTTCTGCTTTCAAAGGGACCAGTATTGTGGCCGACGGTTTTTCGCATAGCAAGATGGGTAAAAACGTTGGTCTCTAGAAGTTAACGCTGGCACGTTAGGCGGCTCCGCAGCCAACAGATGGCAGACGCGGGCAAATTGAAGTGCTTGGCGACACCGAAAACGGCATTTCTAATCAGCTAATCGGTGAGCCGAGCGGCATCTCGACGAGGTCTTGATCGGGCCGGTAGGGACCGCGACGCAGATAGAGCTGCCGGTTGCGAAGATCCATCAGCAGTGTCGCGACGGTGCCGACGGTATGCTGCGGTGGAAAACCGGCGTACGGTACATACTCGCGATTGATCGGCAAATCGCCCGACTGATCGCAAAGCAATTCATCCATCTCCGCCAAGCCAAACGCCGACAGCTTGCTCACCAACTCGCTTCCACGAGCATAGCGATTGAACGAACTCTGCAACTCGTCCTCGAAGCCGGCGTTGAGGTGTGTGCCGTCAGCGCAGTAGTGATTGGTGTGCAGCGTCACGGCTGCGTCGTAGGCCAGCCATCGTTGCTCCGTGCCGGCGAACTCGACATCGAAGCAGGCACCTGCGCCGTCGCCAGCAAGGATGTTGCTGGCCGTGTCGATGTGATAAGCCATCAGCGTCTCTCGCGCCTCGTTCAAAGATTCTGAGTTCAGGATCGCTCGCAGCACCAAGTGAATCGGCAGGCCGTCGATTGGGAGCGAATCTCGCCGACAGCGAAGAATGTTCAGGCAGGCTCCAACTCCCGACGAGTTCATGCCAATCTTACCGATGATCCCCGGCTCGGTCAGCATCCAAATGGTCGGGCCATCGTCGGGCACGATCGTCATGAAGACGACACGCTCCTCGAGCGCCCTAGCCCAATCCCAATTCTGTCCCAGCAAGCCCGTCTCCTGAAAACAGACCGACGTACATTCATCGACTCCCAACCCCAACAGCTCGGTTCTCGCATTCAAAGCGTATAGCCAGCGAGCATCGAAGTCGTAGCGGCCGCGGATTGCTTCCCCGATGGCATCGATCTCCGCGACTAAGTCCCCGCCGAGGTTGGGATCGAGCGATTTCAAGTAGTTTCGAACCCGCTCGCCGCCTGCCAAAAGGAAGTCGTCTGATCGCGGAAGCAACTCGCGATAAACTTTGACGGTCTGCAGAATCTCATCAGCGAGTTGTTCGCCGTACGAGCGGCCACGTTGTTGAGCATTCCCGACGATGGTGACTTGTCGGAAGGTTTGTGTGGGCACGCGTCTTCCTTTATGTAGCCATCACGCTCCGCGTGATGATCAGCGGTGTCGGAAGGGCTCGCGCGGTACGAGCCAACTGATGTCACTATCCCTCGCTGCACCGCTATCCTCACGCGGAGCGTGAGGGCTACAATCTCTCCGCCTCGAATGCCGAGATCTGGTCTTCCTGTTCCAGGGTGAGCGCGATGTCGTCGAGGCCGTTTAGCAGTTTATGCTTATGAGACTCGTTAACCTCGAATGCAAGCTGAAGGCCATGTTCGTCGGTGACGGTTTGTTGTTCGAGATCGATCGTCAGCTTGTAGCCCTCGTGTTGGGAGGCCCGCTGAAAGAGTTGCTCGACCGTGTCTTCATCGAGCTTGATCGGCAAGACCGAGTTTTTGAAGCAGTTGTTGTAGAAGATGTCGGCGAAGGACGGAGCAATCACGACTTTGATGCCGTAATCCGCGAGAGACCAAACCGCATGTTCACGGCTTGAGCCACAGCCGAAGTTTCGGCGAGCAAGCAAGACCGACGCGCCGGCCACTTCCGGCTGATTCAGCTCAAATTCAGGATTGTCCGAGCCATCCTCGTTGAAACGCCAGTCAAAGAACAGAAACTGGCCGAAGCCTGTCCGCTCGATCCGTTTCAGGAACTGCTTCGGGATGATTTGATCGGTATCAACCGCCGCGCGATCCATGCTCGCGACAAGGCCGTTGTGTTGTGTGAAAAGTTCCATATTGTGAATCACCAATTCCGATTGACCAATATCTAATGAAAGACAACCTATTTGTATTCCCATTCGCGGACGTCGGTGAAGTGGCCAGCCACTGCGGCGGCGGCGGCCATCGCTGGGGAGACCAGATGCGTTCGCCCGCCTTTACCTTGCCGACCCTCGAAGTTGCGGTTGCTCGTCGAGGCACAGCGTTCGCCCGGTGACAGCTTGTCGGGGTTCATGGCGAGGCACATGCTGCAACCGGCCTCGCGCCATTCGAATCCTGCGTCGGTGAAGATCTTATCGAGGCCTTCTTGTTCTGCTTGGACTTTGATCTGGCCGCTACCAGGTACAACCATGGCGTTGACCTTGCTCGATACTCGATGGCCCTTTGCGACGCTCGCTGCAGCGCGGAGGTCTTCGATGCGGGAGTTCGTGCATGAACCGATGAAGACGCGGTCGATACGGACTTCGTTGAATGGCGTGTCGGCTTTCAAGTCCATGTACTCCAGCGCGCGGGCCGCTGTCTTCTGATCGGTGTCATCACCGAGTGTACTCGGATTGGGAATGGCTCCGTCAACAGCAGCGACCTGTCCTGGGTTCGTTCCCCAGGTAACTTGCGGGGCGATGTCGGCGGCTTTGAAAACAAGCGATTTGTCGTACGTGGCGTCGCCGTCGGTGGGCAACTCCTGCCAGCGAGTAACGGCCGCGTCGTAGTCGCTCGGCACAAAGTCACACCCGCGAAGATAATCGTATGTCGTTTGATCGGGTGCAATCATCCCAGCACGAGCCCCCGCTTCGATCGACATGTTGCAGACCGTCATTCGCTCTTCCATTGTCAATGCGCGGATCGCGTCGCCAGTGTATTCGATGACGTACCCCGTACCGCCATCGGTCGTGATCTGGCCGATGAGATAAAGGATGATGTCCTTCGCGGTCACTCCGCGGCCAAGCTGTCCATCGACGCGAAGCTCCAGCGTCTTTGGCGTGTTTTGTAACAGAGTCTGTGTCGCCAGCACATGCTCGACCTCGCTGGTGCCGATTCCGAACGCGAGGGCTCCGAACGCGCCATGCGTGGCGGTGTGGCTGTCGCCGCAGACGATGGTCATCCCGGGCTGCGTATAGCCCAGCTCCGGGCCAATGACATGCACGATGCCTTGCTTGGGGTCGCTGAGGTCATAGAGCTTGATACCGAATTCCTGGCAGTTGTTGCGCAGCGTGTCCACTTGGCGTTTGGAAATCGGATCGGCTATCGGAAGGGATCGGTCGGTGGTGGGTATGTTGTGGTCGGGAGTCGCGATCGTCAGACCGGGACGCCGCACCTTGCGGCTGGCCACACGCAAGCCTTCAAACGCTTGTGGGCTAGTGACTTCGTGCACGAGTTGCAGGTCGATGTACAAGATGGCTTGTTTCCCGGATTCCGCGTGGACAACGTGCTTGTCCCATATCTTCTCGAACATCGTGCAGCGGGCAGTCGTACTCATATCCGTGTCCACTCCAGGGGGAGGCATTCGGGCGGGGCAAACCAATCATTCTAGCCGACAGGAAGTCGGTTGGGGAGGTTCGGTGGCTAGTCATTAGCAACTGGTCATTGGGCAAGGAGCAGAAAGAGGCGAGCCAGTCGCCCCTAATGACTAATGACCAAGGACCAACAACTACTCTCCCAATGTCGCATTTAGTTCTCTAGCGGTATACTCACACGTTGGCGAAGGTCCAAGCAGCGGCTCTATTGTCCTACGGTAATGGGGATGGCGGTGGTCTCGGCTGACGAATTCATCGAAGGCTTGACTCGCAGCGGCTTGATGACCGCCGAGGAAGTGCATGTCTTCCAGGTGACCCTGCTGCCGACCACGGACCCGCCAAGTGTGAAGCTGCTAGCAGCGGAACTCGTCCGCCGGGGCCGGCTTACGAAGTATCAGGCTGGCCGAATCGCGAGCGGCAGGGCGGCAGGGCTCGTTCTGGGAAAGTACGTCATACAGGAAAAGATCGGCGAAGGGGGGATGGGCGAAGTCTTCGTCGCCGAGCACCGACGCATGAAGCGTCCGGTCGTTGTCAAGGTTTTGCCCCAATCGCATACCCATTCGGAAAACTCGATCCGACGATTCCAGCGCGAAGTCGAAGCGGCCGCCCAACTGCATCATCCCAACATCGTGACGGCCTTCGATGCCGGTGAAGAACACGGCATTCACTTTCTCGTCATGGAGTACATCGATGGTCAAGCCCTTGGCGAACTCGTAACTGCACAGGGTGCATTGGCGATCGATTTGGCGGTCTCCTGTGTTCTGCAAGCGGCGCACGGTCTGGACTATGCACATTCGAAGGCCATCATTCATCGCGACATCAAACCAAACAATTTGTTGCTCGACAAAGCAGGCGTTCTGAAGATCCTCGACATGGGCTTGGCTCGCTTTGACGATGGTCGCGGTACGGTCAGCATCGGCGATGGTGAGCTGACTCAGCAGAACCAGATTATCGGCACCGTCGAGTACATGTCGCCCGAGCAAGTCGATAACTCGTCGCTCGCCGACCCACGATCGGACGTTTATAGCCTGGGCTGCACCTTCTTCCGCTTGCTGACGGAGAAGCCTCCGTATCAAGGCGAGACGCTAGTCAAAACTATTTTGGCTCACCGGACTGAGGCGGTACCTTCTGCACGTGCTTGTCGCCCTGATGTGCCCGAAGACGTCGATCGGGTCGTACGGCGAATGCTGGCCAAGCTACCCGACGAGCGTTACCAAACCATGGCGGAGTTGATCGTGGAATTGGAGCCGCTTCTCGAATCTTCGGGCGGCGTACAGCACTCAGTGCCCTCCGCTGCGTTGACGCCCTCGCGATCGAAAGAACCCGACACGAAGACGCTCGATCTCCCGGCGACGACAAAGATTACTCGGCCTTCAGACACCGAGAAGGCTGCTGCATCGAACGACAACGCGACGATGGATCGTCCGACTCGCAGTGCGCCCGCGGTTGGGATCGATCTCGGCACGACCTACTCAGCCGTCGCCTATCTCGACGACGCAGGCCGGCCGCTCGTCCTTTCAAATACCGAGGGTGACAAGACAACACCGAGCGTGGTCTTGCTCGACGATGGAAACGTCATTGTCGGCAAAGAAGCGGCCAAGGCGATGGCGACCGACATGGATTCGATCGCCGAGTGTGCGAAGCGCGAGCTTGGTTTGAAGTTGTTCCAGAAGACGATTGGCGGTGAGCAGTATCCCCCGGAAGTGATCCAAGCGTGGATTTTGAACAAGTTGCGTTTGGATGCACAAAACACACTTGGCCCTTTCGCCAAAGCTGTCATCACCGTACCGGCTTACTTCGACGAAGTCCGTCGCAAAGCGACTCAGCAAGCCGGCTACATCGCCGGCATCGAGGTTCTCGACATCATCAACGAGCCGACCGCCGCCGCCTTGGCGTTCGGCTTCCAAGAAGATCGCTTGAGCCTCGACGAGGCAGACACCGACGTGAAACGCGTGTTGGTCTATGACTTGGGCGGCGGCACGTTCGATGTCACCATTATGGAGATCGGAGCTGGCGAGTTCGTTACACTGGCGACCGACGGCGACGTGCAACTTGGTGGTCGGGACTGGGACCAGAGGCTGGTCGATTACATCGCCGAGCAGTTTATCCGCAAGCATGGACTGGATCCTCGCGAAGAACCAAACACGCTCGGCAGGCTGCTGCGGGAGTGTGAAGACGCCAAGCGAACACTATCGGCACGTAACAAGTCGTCGGTCGCCTGCGATTACCAGGGGCGGGCGGAGCGGTTTGAGGTGACGCGGGAGAAGTTCGAGGAGATCACGCTCGACTTGCTCGAGCGAACCGCTTTTACTACTCGTCTTACACTGCAATCGACAGGCCTCGAATGGGAAGACATCGATCATGTCTTGCTGGTCGGTGGCAGTACGCGGATGCCGGCGGTAGCCGGGATGCTGGAACGGACGTCGGGCAAGCCGGCGGAGACAAGCCTTTCGCCGGACGAAGCCGTTGCTCAAGGCGCGGCGATCCATGCCGGATTCGTTCTCGATCGCCTGGATGGCCGGCTTCCGAGAGTCCGCGTTAGGAATGTGAACTCGCACAGTTTGGGGATTGCTGGCACGGACCCCAAGACGAAACGTAAACAAGCTGCCGTTCTCATACCTCGCAACACACCACTGCCAGCGAAGGCGAAACGAGTTTTCAGAACCCTCAAAGATGGGCAGCGGTCGATTGTGGCAAGCATCGTCGAGGGTGAGAGCCGAGACCCCGCGGAATGTATGCCGATTGGAAAGTGCACGGTTCGGAATCTGCCCAAGGATCTGCCGGCCGGCACTCCTGTTGAGGTCCGCTTTCAGTACGAAGAGAACGGACTGCTACGAATCGGCGTACACGTCTCCGGTGTGCGTGACAAGGTGACTCACGAGATCACGCGTGAGAACAACCTGTCGAAGGAACAACTCGCCGAGTGGCGGCAGCGTGTGACGGCGATGTGAACGCTTGGGGAGTGCGTGGGCTGAGGCTTGTTCGACGAGTTCGATGGATAGTCCGAGCGCCGCGGCAACAGCCTTTAACTGCGACAGTGGAACGTCGTCGCCTCGTTCGATAGCCCGCACCACCGTCGATGGAACATTCGCGTTCTGCCCGACTTCATAACGAGTCATTCCCCGCTGCTCCCGCGTGTTGCAAATGCGGCTGGGGATTCCAGGGGGCGGCGAGGGTCGCGTCGTGGCTTTGGGAGGAAAGTCCTGCTTCGCCCCTTCGCGGATAGCAGCGTGCTGCTCTCGTTCTTCTTCAGTGAGTTGGCGATTGATGTGTTTCAATTCCTTGGCCATCGGTTCGTCCTTCAGGGCTCTGCGACTTCGTACGCCGTCCACGGCATAATCGTGTCGTCGTCGATCTCTTCGTAGACAATAATGATGTAACGCCCATCGGGTGTGTAGCCGAAAACGCACGGTCGTCCAGCGCTCTGACTCATGCCGGTTGCCGTGCAATTGCACGTAATCAACTTCTTCCGGTTCGAGCCCATGTTCTTCAACGTGTTCGACGTTCCCGCCGGGCGTCGAGTCCCAAATGATGTGCGTCCATGCCATGCTGTACATTCTACATTCGGTGTCTCGATCCGGCTAATGTAACGGAGTGTGGAACGGATACGCACTGCGTCACATAGCTCGCAAGGCCGACTGCGTTGATTCTCGCCGCGTTGACAATCCACTCGCTGTCGCTACCATGTCGAATGTAACTTGTTGCAGTGATTGACTTTTTCTCTTTCGAACGGCGTGAAGCCTTGCGAATGAAAGGATGCCCCCGATGACGACCCAGATCCTGGCAGCCCGAACTGGTGAAATCACTCCCGTAATGGAATTCGTTGCCAAGCGAGAGGAACTCAAAGCGGAGTTAGTTCGCGATGAAGTCGCTGCGGGGCGGATGGTCATCCCGGCCAACACCGTCCACTTGGCTGGCCAGCTGGAGCCGATGTGCATCGGCATCGCGTCCAAGTGCAAGATCAACTCGAACATCGGCAACTCGGCGGTTACCAGCGATATCGAAGGCGAACTCGAGAAGCTGCATACCTCGGTTCATTTCGGTGCCGACACCGTGATGGATCTGTCCACCGGCAAGGACATCGATACGATCCGTAAGGCGATCATCGACGCTTCGCCCGTACCGATCGGCACCGTGCCTATCTATCAGATGCTCGAAGAGCTCGGCGGCAACATTGAGGACATGAAGGCTCAGCACTTCCTCGACATGGTCGAGCATCAAGCCAAGCAGGGCGTGGACTATATGACCGTGCATTGCGGCGTTTTGCTCGAACACTTGCATCTGGCGACGAAACGCGTGACTGGGATCGTCAGCCGCGGCGGTTCGCTGATCGCCAAGTGGATGATGGTTCATCGCAAGCAGAATCCGCTGTATGAGTGCTTCGATGACCTGTGCGACATCATGCGGGAATACGACGTGACGTGGAGCCTCGGCGATGGCTTACGACCTGGCTCGATTGCCGACGCCAGCGACGAAGCTCAATTCGCGGAACTGGATGCCCTTGGCGAACTGACCAAACGCGGCCAAGAGAACGGCACGCAAGTCATGGTCGAAGGCCCTGGCCACATCCCCATGGACCAGATTCAGATGAACATGGAGAAGCAAGCCGAAGTCTGCAACGGCGCGCCGTTCTACGTCCTTGGGCCGCTCGTGACCGACATCGCGCCTGGCTACGACCATATCACCAGCGGCATCGGCGCAGCTCTGGCCGGCTGGCATGGCGCGGCAATGCTTTGCTACGTCACCCCGAAAGAGCATCTTGGCTTGCCCAACAACGAAGACGTCAAGCAAGGCGTGATCGCTTACAAGATCGCTGCTCATTCTGCTGATGTAGCTCGTCAACGCCCGGGTGCTCAGAAGCGCGACGATGCGTTGTCGAAGGCGCGTTTCGAGTTCGATTGGAACGAACAGTTCCGCCTCTCACTCGACCCTGAGACAGCGCAGGCCTATCACGACGAAACGCTTCCGCAAGATACCTTCAAGAGCGCCCACTTCTGCAGCATGTGCGGTCCGAAATACTGCTCGATGAAGATCACCGAAGACATCCGGAAGATGACTGATGAGGGTGAGTTGGTGCCGCTTCAATCTGATGGGTAAGATGAGAGGAAGCTTTCCAGCCCAAGGAGTTCGCGATGGCGACGTCCCTGCTAGGATCAACTCTACCTGAGCCTCCCTTTTACCGGATCACGGTGGATCAACTTCATCAGATGTTGACGACCGGCGTTATCGATGACGGTGAGCCGGTTGAGTTGATCGAGGGATTGCTAGTCAAGAAAGATCGAGGTGATGCGGGAGGGGAAGCGATGGTTCATGGACCACGTCACGCGAAGGCTGTGCGCCGCCTGAGTCGTTTAGGACTGCAACTGCAAGCATCCGGATTTGATATTCAGGTTCAGCTTCCGATCACGCTCTCGGCAACGTCGGCACCGGAACCGGACGCTGCTGTTGTGGTGCGTGATGCGGACGATTACCAAGACCGGCATCCGTCGCCCAGCGACATCGCCGTCGTCTTTGAAGTGTCTGATACGTCCCTGCCCTACGATCGGGACATTAAGAAACGCCTTTATGCGGGGCCGGAATACCCGTGTATTGCATTCTCAACCTGCGGGATAACCTCATTGAAGTCTGCAGAAGTCCGGATGCAGAAGCTGGCAAGTATATAGAGCAGCCAACCCTGACGGCTGGCGAGACGTTACACTTGATGCTCGGCAGCGGTGCACAAGTTGAGGTGAGGGTGTCAGACTTGCTGCCGTAGCACGTGAACCAAACCAAGCCTATGAAGAGGACTCAGGACGAGTCGCAGACCGGCGTTGCTCCGCCATCGCTGCTACAAGATCGCTCCTTCCTGGGCATCACGGCGACGCAGTTTCTCGGTGCCTTCAACGACAACCTGTTTAAGCAGCTCATGTTGTTGTTGGCGATTCCGCCGAGTTCGATATCCGCCAGTTCTGGTGATCGACAAGCAGTCGCCACGATTGTTTTCTCCTTGCCTTTCATTCTCTTCTCTGGCTACGCGGGATATCTGTCGGATCGCTACAGCAAGACTCGGGTGATCGTGCTGTCGAAGGTCGCGGAGATTGTCGTGATGGCGCTGGGGCTGTTCGCGTTCCTGTTCTATGCCACGAGCGGCTCTGTCGGTCTCTTGTTTGTGCTGTTCTTGATGGGTTTGCAGAGCACTTTCTTCGGGCCAGGTAAGTACGGCATGCTTCCCGAGATGTTGCCCGACGAGCAGTTGCCTCGCGCAAACGGGATCATCCTGATGACCACGTTCATCGCCATCATCTTCGGCATGGCTACCGCCGGAGTACTGAAGAAGTTCTTCATGGACGATTCTGCACTCGTACATTTGCAAGCCGTTGGTCTCTGGAAGGGCTCCGCGATATGTGTCTGCATTGCGATCGCAGGCACCGTGTCGTCGCTGCTGATCCGACGCTTGCCACCATCGCAGCCGGACCTGCTCCTTAAACGCAACTCGCTGGTCATCCCCAATGACATCCGCCGGTTGCTGCTCGCCGATCGTCCTCTCCTGCTGGCGTTGATGGCTTCGTGCGTGTTTTGGCTCGTCTCCGGAATCGCGATCCAAGCCGTCAATTCGCTGGGCATCGTCCAACTGGAACTCGATAGCATGTGGACGAGCGTGCTCGCCGCCGTGATTGGAGTTGGCATTTCGATTGGTGCTGTAATCGCGGGTCGGCTCTGTCATGGACGCGCCGACTTTCGGATCGTTCGCGTTGGAATGGTGGGAATGGTGGTCTGTCTGTTCGTGCTTTCCATTTCGCTGCCGGGTGGTTCGCATCTGCTGGGCTTCTACGGGAGCCTTGTTGTCCTTACGCTGCTAGGCATCTCGGCCGGTTTCTTCGCAATTCCGGTCCAAGTCTTCATCCAGCAGCGACCGCCCGACGGACAGAAGGGGCGGATGATCGCCGTCATGAACTTCGTGAACTTCATCGCGATCCTGTTTTCTGGCGTCCTCTACGGCCTCTTCGACTATATCGTCTCCAGCAACGAATGGCCTCGCGCCGCGGTCTTTGCCATGATGGCCGCGATCATGCTTCCGCTCGCGATCTTATATCGCCCACCAAGCGAACCGAAGCCTCCGTAGCTTCGCAGCAGGTTGTTGTGCAGTTAGGATCGGCTCGTCCGATCGCCGAATCGCGGTGCCAGACCAGATTCTTGTCACACCGCCAAGACGTGGAGGCTCGACATCACTTCGCGGAGTTCGTGCGTACCGCTAGTCTTCGCACGCCGGCAGGACCGCGCCGATTTCGTCGAGCAGTTCACGCCCGCGGCGTTCATAGTCGCCTCTCCCGTCAACGTCGAGTTTGGAGAGATCAATGCAAGCTCGCGCTATGTCAAAGCGTGCACCTCGGTTTTCACCTACTTTGATCGCCCGCGAGAAACATTCGGCAGCCTTCTTTCGTTTCCCGATTGCCCAGGCTGCACGGCCACGGACACGCAGGGCGTGAGACATGTAATTTGAAGATCGCCACGCCCAGAATCTCGCCTGGCGACTCATCTTCCAACTTCGCTGGATCGTCTTCTCGTCAGGTTGTGTCGACGGGTCATGCCAACGTGGTCCCAATAGACTCTCAACAAGCAGTGGATAGGCCCGCACTGTGTACTCGATGAACGCCCAGTCGTGCAGGATGTTTTTACAACTGTCTTCGAGCACTTCGCGAGCCGCTTCATAATCGCCGCTCTGCAAGTGTACGAACCCGTACGTTTGCAACGCTGTCGGCGCGACGACGATATTCGTTCGTCCGGAGAGGATGCCCAGCGCCCGCTGCATGTACTGATGGGCTTCGTCGTGTCTTCCCGATCGTGCCAGCGCGTTCGCGATGCCATAAGCTCCCCAACAGGTTCCCTCGGGGTCATTCACAGCTTCGCCGATTTGCATTTCAACTCGGGCGCTTTCGATCTCGCGTCCCGCATCGCCGACAATGGAGTACAGATGCCGTAGATTGTGATAGAAGTACATGCGCTCCCAAGAATCGCCGCGGCGGTCCAGAACCGCGACGGCCTCGCGGAGCAATCGTTCGCTTTCCCGCAAGCGTCCGCCGAAATAATGAGCACATCCGACGTGCCCCTTAGCGATCGCTTCCGCCTCCGCGTTACCTGCTTGTTTGGCATAAACGAGCGCTTTCCGCCCGGCACGAAGCGCAAGGCTGTTTACGGAAAAGATCCCAAAGATCAGTGCTTGGCGCGAGCATGAGTTAGAAAATCGGGATCGCCGATCTGATTGGCGAGTACGAGGTGACGTCCGTGCGATTGCCCGCAATGCAGCACGTTCCGCTGTGCCCACAGCAACTCAAGCGTACTGAAAACCCGGTGCGCAACCGTAATGCGTTTGGCCCGTGCCCGCAGTCCAGGCCATGCGATGTGCAACCAACGCGGCAAAGCGTGCCGAGCGAGACGTCGGATTCTTGCTATCTGGAGTTTTCGCACGACCTGCTTCACGACTCAAGTCCACTTGGCGAAACGCCTTTCCCGGCAGCCAAGTGCGCAGATCCGGCGCGATTCTCAATAACTCTGCTGCATAGTTTCTAACCACATCCTCCACGGTCTCCGGCGTTGTCCGGTGATCCTGTGTGGCAGCCAGCGCATCGACGTTGCCAATCGACTCGCGATCCTTAGGCGGACGCGTTCGTTGTCGCACCTGAGGATCGGGTCGTTGAGCCTCAAGATCCCCCAATTGCGACAGCAATTGACGCACGATCTCCACAAACGGTTGATAGGGTGCCAAGTTGCCTTCAACCGGGATTTCCCATTTGGGTTGAGCATGGAACCGCTCCAAGCCTAAATCCCTCGCCATCTTAACATCGCGGCCCCCCCC
>PBSM01000200.1 GCA_002726245.1 Planctomycetaceae bacterium
TCATTGGTCATTGGTCATTGGTCATTGGTCATTGGTCATTGGTCATTGGTCATTGGTCATTGGTCATTGGTCATTGGTCATTGGTAGGCAGCGACACAACCGACCGTTACGATAGCAGTGACCACTGACAAGTGACAAGTGACCGGCTTCCTCATGACCAAGCAACAGCAACTCTTCGATGCAGAAGCCGCACCGTGGGAACTGGACGAAGCCGACGATCGCCCAGTCGCGACAGTTGTGTTGCCCGAAACGCCCTTCGGTCCCTTCGACTACCTGGTGCCCGACGAACTGCTTTCGCGGCTGGAAGCTGGTATGCGAGTTCGCGTGCCGCTAGGGCGCGGCAATCGTACGGTGCAGGCTTATTGTGTGCGAATCACGAACGGCCGCCCCGAAGCGTCTCGTTCACATCGTTTGAAAGAACTGCACGCGATCGTCGATAACGCGCCCTTGCTGACTCCGTCGATGCTGCGGCTGACGGAATGGATGTCCGAGTATTATCTCTGCCCGTGGGGACAAGTTTTGGAAGCCGTCGTGCCCGCCGGAGTGCGACAGCAAGCGGGCACGCGCGAGGTGACTTTCCTTTCAGTGCCGACAAGCGTTGCTGCGAGATTGACGCAGCTCAAGCTACCACGCAAGCAAGCCGAAGCACTGCGTGTGCTGGCGGCTTCACCTCGTTCGTTAACCGCGACGGAATTGGCTCGATCCGCGCAATGCACCGCAGGCCCCATCAAGGAACTGCAGCGCAAAGGACTGATCAATTCCGAGAGCAGCCGGGTCCATCGCGATTACGACGGCCAGCCGAAAGTCGAACGTGAACACCAACTCGCGCTCAATGCGGAGCAGCAGGTTGCGCTTGCAAAGATCCTCGATGCAATCAACTCCCAGGAGCAGGAGACTGTTCTCGTCTTCGGAGTTACCGGAAGCGGAAAGACCGAAGTCTATATCCAAGCCATCGAAGAAGTCGTTGCGTTTGGCCGACAGGCGATCGTGCTCGTGCCGGAGATCAGCCTAACGCCGCAGACCGTTGCTCGATTCCGTTCGCGGTTCGATGGCGTGGCGGTGTTGCATAGCCACCTCAGTAACGTCGAGCGTCACGCGCAATGGCGAGAGATCGCGAGCGGTCGCGTGCAGGTTGTGGTCGGCGCGCGCAGTGCCATCTTCGCACCGACACCGCACCTCGGTCTGATTGTTATTGACGAAGAACACGACGCTTCGTTCAAACAAGACTCACTGCCCCGGTATCACGCGAGCAACGTTGCATTGCAACGCGCGTCGATGGAGAAGGTGCCGGTTGTCCTTGGATCAGCCACTCCGTCTCTGGAAAGCTGGCGACGCGCACAGCGCAGCGAATATCAGCTCGTTGAGTTGGAAAAGCGAATCCTCGAGCGGCCACTGCCCGACGTCGGCATCATCGATCTGCGGGCCGAATACCAGAGCCGATCATCGCGTGGGGCAATCAGCCGACCGTTACATCAAGCCATGACAACGGCTTTACGCGACGGCGGCCATGTGATCCTGCTTCTAAACCGACGAGGCTTTTCGACGAGCATTCAGTGTCCAGCATGCGGTGGCGTCGTGAAGTGTCCGGACTGCGATATCGCGATGACTCATCATCGGGAAGGCGAGAAGGCAGTCTGCCACTACTGCGACCATCAGATTGTCGCCCCGCCCGTCTGTCCCGAATGTCAGTTCGAGGGAATCCGATACGGGGGGCTCGGAACGCAGCGGCTTGAAGCTGAAGTTCGTGCTCGCTTTTCGAATGCCAACGTGTTCCGAATGGACAGCGACACGATGCAAAAGCCTGGCAGCCATGAAGCAGCGTTTGCCAAGTTGCGCGCGGGCGAGATCGATGTCCTCATTGGCACGCAAATGATCGCGAAAGGCCTTGACTTTCCCAATGTCACGCTCGTCGGCGTGATCAACGCCGATACAGCCTTGCACTTCCCTGACTTTCGGGCGTCGGAACGCACGTTCCAGTTGGTCACTCAAGTCGCCGGACGCACCGGTCGGGGTGATCGAGGCGGCCATGTCCTCGTCCAAACCCTCAGTCCCGAACATCCGGCAATCATTGCCGCCAGCAAGCACGACTACCGTCGCTTTGCCAAGGCGGAACTTCCGGTTCGCGAAGAGTTCGGTTATCCACCTTCCGGAAAGATGATTCGTGGAATCGTTCGCGGCGAAAGCGAACTTGTTACCGAGGCCTTCGCTGAAAAAGTATGCGAGCTGATCGAAAGTAGTGTCTCAGATCGAGGACTCCAAGTTCGCATCCTAGGCCCCTCCCCTGCCCCGATAAGCAAGCTGCGTGGAAAGTTTCGTTTTCACTTCTTGATCTTGGGGCAAGACATCGATGTGCTTCGCCAAGTCGTGAGCGCAGCCACCACAAAGATCAAATCGCCGGATGACGTTCAATGGGTCATCGACGTTGATCCGCTCGACATGCTCTAGTCGGGAAGATGGCCAACGCTGCTCGACGCTACGGAACTCTCATGGCTTGCAGACCAGTCTCACATCAGCGGTCATTAGCGTCGATTAGCAGTTCCGTTCTTCTCAGCAATCGCGCCCTCCGCCGAAATGCCCTGGCTTGGCCACGTCACACTCCGTAGAATGCCCAAAGTAGGACGTCCTTTCAATGTTCGGCTGGACTTATGGGCTACCGCAGCATCAAAAAAGCGTTAGGCGCAACGAATCTGGAACGAAAGTGCCGGATTCTGTTTGGCGTCTGTCTTGCTCTCTTGATCGCTGCCGCGTTTATATGGGTGGCGTACAACACCGAGCGCGTCGTGATGAAAGCCACACGGGCCGAAGGTCAAAGCGCACTGACGAACCAACTCCTACGGAAACACTGGGACGAGTGGGAAAACGATCCGGACAGTAAGGCTTTCTTGAAGGCGCTCCTGGATGCATTTACGTATCACGACTATGAAACGGAAGTGCTTGGTCTCGACACGGTTGAGCAAAGAGCATTAACTTCCCGCATCCCCGACCACCCGCATGAACTTGACATTGTCAAGCGATTGCAAGAAAATATTCGGCTAGCAAAGCAGGGTGAGATGCCCTTGGGCGAGGGCGACGGCAGCGCCGAGGCTATGATAGGTGACCTTTCGAACGACACTGTCTTCGCCGAATGGGCGATCCCTGATCGGAACGAGTATCACTACTATCAGCCAGTTCATTGGCATGTCGAGTGTACGAGCCTGTGCCATGCGCCAGCCAGCAGCGCCGGCATCATGTCAGCAATCGATTCGCCCAATCCGACGCCGGTCGGGCCCCCGTTTCGAGTCGTCAAGGTTGTCATTCCGTACGAAGGCACTAAGGACGCGATCAACAATGCCCGTGCTGGGCTGATCACCGTTGGTATCCTGACCGTCTTTCTGGCGATGATCGTGCTGTATGTGGTCGTCCGATATATCGTTGTAAAGCCACTCCAGCATCTCCGCGACGTGAGCGAAGAGATTAGCCTCGGCAACACGGAGCTTCGAGCCGAGATCAACACGCACGACGAGTTCGAAGAATTAGCTCAGGCGTTCAATCGCATGCTGCGACATATGCGCGAGGCGCAGGGCGAGTTGCGAGATCTGAATCAGAGTCTTGACGCCAAGGTCGATGAACTCGCTCAGCTCAATATGCGGTTGTACGACATGAACCGCTTGAAGAGTGATTTTCTGGCGAACATGAGTCACGAGTTACGCACGCCGCTCAACAGTATCATTGGTTTCTCAGAAGTCTTGGGAAGTATTACGTCCCTCAACGACAAGCAGCGCCGGTACGCTCAGAACATTCAGAAGTCTGGCCGGTTGCTGCTGGAGATGATCAATGACATTCTCGATCTCGCAAAGCTCGAAGCAGGCAAGATGGAGATCCGTCCCAGCGAGTTCGATCTCAGTGTCATTGTCCGTGCGCATTGCGACATGGTGCGGCCACTGACGGAGGAGAAAAACATCGATCTGAATTTCGTTGCGGACGACCTGCCTCTGGTCTATCAAGACCAGAGCAAGATTCAGCAAATCCTCACCAACCTCTTGTCAAATGCGATCAAGTTCACTCCCGAAGGCGGTCGAATTAGCGTCGCCATCGCGAAGACGAAACATGATCGTTTGGAGTTGACCGTCGAAGACACGGGCATCGGAATCCCGGAAGAAGACCGAGAAGTGATCTTCGAGAAATTTCGGCAGAGCACCGCTGTGCTGGACAACGACGGGTTGACACGTGAGTATTCGGGAACCGGCTTGGGGCTTTCGATCGTTCGCGAGATGTGCAAGCTTCTGGGCGGAGAGATTAGTTTCGAGAGCCAACTCGGTGTTGGCAGCACTTTCAAAGTACAGCTACCGTGGAATCTCTCAGATCGTCCGAAGTTCAGCAGCGATCTGTCGAACAAGCTCGACGCCCTCGCGAGGCCGGATACTGACGGTTTGCGTCCCAAAGACATCGCCCGTGCCGCGAGTTAGGCCGTCGGTCTACCTCGTTGCCGACGCAGGAACACTCGGTACCTTCCTCGCCTTCAGCGCCCCTCCGGGCGACGCCTCCACTAGCAAGATCGGCCCGCATGAACACCAAACCTCTCCCAATTGTGCACCTCTTCACCGACGGCGCTTGCAGCGGCAACCCCGGCCCTGGCGGTTGGGGATTCGTCTTGCGGCATCTGGCAACCGGCAAAGAGATGGAGCAATCTGGTGGCCAAGCAAACACGACCAACAATCAGATGGAATTAATGGCGGTCGTCAGGGGTCTAGCAGCATTGAAGAAGAAGTGCGATGTCGAGTTGTTCACCGACAGTGTCTACGTCGGCAAAGGCTTGACCGAGTGGATGCAGAAATGGAAGGCGAACGGTTGGAAACGCCGTGAAGGCGGGAAGCTGAAGCCGGTCAAGAACGAAGAGCTATGGCGGCGGCTGGATGAACTCGCTTCGCAACATCAGCTAAAATACACGCGAGTCGCCGGTCATAGTGGCCACCCCGAGAACGAACGTTGTGACGAACTCGCCGTCGAAGCCTGCCAGAGATACCGGTGAAGAAGCCTTGCGTTCGAAGGCCACGCAAGCACTCCAGCGTCTCAAGCAAGACAAGTTATCGTGGCCCGTTTGGCTGGCGATTGGATACGCGGGAGTCGTCTTGCCGGTGCTGTGTCACCTCGCAACCACCTCGGATCCGCCTCGTACACCGAGATGGCAATCCGGCGATCTGGACGACCAACTCGGATTCGTCCTTAGCGGATTGGCGGGCTTCGTCCTTTACCCGCTGATGGCCTATCCGATCCTCAGCCTATCGCTGCTGTTGTTTCGGGAGGAGCGATTCGCGCACAACTACGTCGTCCGATTCGGCATCGCGACAGCTCTGCCAGTCGCTGCTTGGTATGGCGTTCTCTATGGACTCGTTCTCTTTGGCATCGCCGAGTGGCACAGCGTTGCCTGGCTGGACGCGCTCGTTTTTTGGGGATTTGGGATTGCCACGCCGTTCCTTTTTTGGGTAGTCCTGCGAGCCTTGTTGTGGGTGCGGCATAAGCTTTGGATTCCTTGGATCGTCATCATCCTACTCTTCACGATCGGATCGTTTGTCGGCACCATATATGCCATCGTCACCGAAGGTGCGGAAGGCATCATCGTCCTCCCAGCCGTTGCGTTGTTCTTCACGATGTTCTTTGGTCCTTATTGGTGCTTCGACGCGTACCTGGTGATGGGGCTCCGGCTTGTATGCCGTTATCCACAACGTGTCCGTTTCACGATCGCGCAGTTGATGGCTGCAATGACGTGGCTCGCCGCGTTTTTGGCCGCTTGTCGCTGGTCGGTGATTCTCTCGCTTGAGGAATACTCCAAGCTGCCGCTCGAACCACCAAGCAACTGCTACATCGCAACCGCCGCGTCGCAGGGTCACACTCGCTTCGTAGGCAGTCAGACCATTCGATCCGCGAGTGGAACACGATGGCAGGTCAACCGTCAGCTCGCCGTGCTCAAGGCGGCCGAACTCGCGCTGCGCACACTCTTGCCCACTTTCCACACTTGGCTCCGTGCTGTCTACGATCGACTTGGCCCAGTGGTCGCGCGTCGGCTGAGACATCCGATTCTGGCGGATCTCGCCTACGTGGGGTTGAAGCCGTTCGAATGGAACGCGATTCTCGTACTAATTGGCTTGCTTGGCGAGGGGCGTCACTGCATCGACCGCCTCTACCTTCGAGACGGTGAAAGAATCAACTTGTAGGCCGGAACAAGCGCAGCGCAGTTCCGCCCTACGATTTTTTCACAGCCTCGGAGCGAAAAGCGACTATCACACTCCACGACGAAGCGCGGCGAACAGTAAAATACGAACATGGACACGACGTCGGAGAAGTCGCCCGCTGAGCAGATGCTCACACCCGCTCAGTTCTTGAAGGGTGTTGGCCCGCAACGGGCGAAGCTGCTCGAGCGGCTCGGGCTGAAGACCTCGCGCGATCTGCTGTTTAACTTCCCTCGCAGCTACCTGAATATGAGCGAGCTGCGGACGATTGACCAGTTGCGAGAGAACGAACCGGCGAGCATCTGTGGCGAAGTCGATGAGATCGAGTTGAAAAACACCGGGCCGGGCAGGTCGATGCTCGGTGTGCTTGTACGGCAACAGTCGCAGTTCCTCCGCGCCGTCTGGTTCAATCAACCGTTTATGCGCGACCGCTTCGCGACGGGCGAACGCGTGCTACTCTCGGGCAAAGCCAAGTTGAATGCCTTTCGTTGGGAGATGGTGCATCCGCGTGTGGAAGTGCTCGCCGACGACGAAGATCCGCCCAGCGGCAAGATCCTCCCGGTATATTCGTTAACGGAGGGCATCGCCCAAGGAGCGATGCGGCGGTTGATGTCTGCTGTCGTCGCGACGCACGCCAACTTCGTGGAAGAGATCTTTGACGATTCAGTCCTCTCCGAGAAGCAACTCCTCCTGATTGCCGACGCGTTGCAACAGATTCACGAACCGACAACCGAGGAACTGCTCGCGGAAGCACGCCGGCGATTCATCTATCAAGAGCTGTTGATGATGCAGCTCGCGCTCAGACTGCGACGCGAGAAGCTGACTGCCGAGCGAAAGGCGACTGCCCTGCCGGTCACTCCGAAGATCGACGCCAGGATTCGCCGACTGTTTCCGTTTGAGTTGACCGGCGATCAAGGCAATGCAATTCGAGACATCTCGGAGGACTTGGGCCGCGATGTCCCAATGAATCGCTTGTTGCAAGGCGATGTCGGCAGCGGCAAGACGGTCGTCGCCGAGTATGCGATGCTGGCGGCGGTTGCGAATCAACATCAAGCGGCTCTGATGGCTCCGACGGAAATCCTCGCGCGGCAGCACATCGAAACATTGAACCAGGATTTGCAACAAGGCCGCGTGCGCATCGCACTCTTGACCGGATCGCTCTCGACGGCCGAGCGGCGAGAAGCGTTGCAAGGCATCGCGGACGGAGAAGTCGATCTCGTAGTCGGGACTCACGCGATTGTGCAAGAAGATGTCATCTTCAAGCAACTTGGACTCGTCATCATCGACGAACAGCATCGCTTCGGTGTGCGACAACGAGCGGCGTTGCGTCAGTCGGGACTCGACCCGCACTACCTGGTGATGACCGCGACTCCGATCCCGCGGACGATTTCGATGACCTTGTTCGGCGATCTCGATGTCTCGACGCTGCGCCAGATGCCGCCAGGGCGACAGCCCGTGCATACCTACCTCGGCGAGGAATCGCAGCGAGGAAAGTGGTGGGAGTTTTTCCGTAAGAAGCTACGCGAGGGGCGACAAGGCTTCGTCATTGCTCCGCTGGTGAACGCGTTGGCGAAGCAAGACGTTGAGAGTGTCGAGTCGACTTACGAGAACTTGTCAAACGGCGAGTTAGAGGCATTTCGCCTCGGAGTCGTTCACGGCCGGCAAAGTTCGTCGGAGAAAGACTCTGTGATGCGGGACTTCAAGGAGGGCATCATCCAAGTCTTGATCGCTACCTCGGTCGTCGAAGTCGGCATCAACGTGCCGAACGCCACCGTGATGACAATCGAAGGCGGCCAGCGATTCGGCCTCGCCCAATTGCATCAACTCCGAGGACGCATTAGTCGCGGAAGTCACCCGAGCTATGTATGCGTGTACGCTTCGACCGAGTCGGAGGAGGCTACCGAACGTCTGCAAGCATTTGCCGCTTCGACGGACGGCTTCGAGTTGGCCGACCGCGACATGCAAATGCGCGGCCCGGGCGACTTATTCAGCTTCAAGCAACAGGGCCTCCCGCCGCTCCGAATCGCCGATCTTGTACGTGATGAGGACATCGTCAATGAAGCCCGATCGGATGCCATCCGCCTGATCAAACAGGCCCCCGGACTACTCTCGGCGGAATACGAAACCCTGCGCGAGCGAGTTCTTCTGCGATACGGGTCCGCGATGGAGCTCGGCGACGTCGGGTGATCGTCGAGCACGCGGCTCAAAGTAGCCCTCACGTTCCGCGTGAGGAAATGCGGGACTACGTAAGACGTTGACTTCCGATGTCGGCTCACTTTGCGTAACGAAGGAGGTTCGCCGTACCGCTTACATCACGCGGAGCGTGATGGCTTCTACATTGCCGGATAGCCATCGGTGGCTTGGTAATTACAATACTCGTAGTCGATCCCGCTGCAGACAACCCCTCCTCGAAACAGAGACATGAAAGTAGCTGCTTCCATGATGACACGACATCTCACACATATCCTCTGTCTACTGATCGCGATAAGCACTGCCCAGTTCAACGCATCGAACGCCGCCGAGCCCGCTCTCAAGCTCAATCGTGGCGACCACATTGCGTGCATCGGCAATACGACTGCCGATCGCATGCAGCACCACGCGTGGCTCGAAACGTATCTGTATGCACTCCATCCCGACCTTGATTTGACTTTCCGCAATCTCGGTTTCCCTGGCGACGAACTAAAGACCCGCCCACGATCCGAAAACTTCGGTTCACCAGACCAGTGGCTGGCAAAGGCTCAGGCCGACGTCATCTTCTGCTTCTTTGGCTACAACGAATCGATGCGTGGCGAAGCTGGGCTCGCTGGCTTCGAGAAAGACCTCGCCGAGACGATCGATTCGATGCTGGCTCAGAAGTACAACGGCGAGTCGATTCCGCGATTGGTCTTCTTCTCGCCGCTCGCTCATGAAGACCACAAGAGCCCACACCTACCCGACGGCAAAGCGAACAACAAGAACCTCGCGATGTACACACAAGCCATGAAGAAGGTTTGCACGGTGAAGGAAGTCGTGTTCGTTGACCTCTTCACGCCGTCACTGCGGCTTTACGTTAACGCTGACAAGCCGCTGACCTTGAACGGCGTTCACTTGCTGGCCCACGGCGACCAAGCGATCGCGCGATCCGTCATTCGCGAGTTGTTTCCGAGCACCTCTCCGTCACAACTGGAGAACGTGAAGAAGCTGCGAGAGGCCGTGCTCGAGAAGAATTACTACTGGTTCAGCCGCTACCGAGTCGTCGATGGTTTCAACGTCTACGGCGGGCGGTCGAAGCTGGCTTGGTTCGATCAATCCAACGCAGATGTGATGCGTCGCGAGATGGAGATCTTCGACGTGATGACCGCGAACCGCGACAAGCGAGTTTGGGCGGTTGCCAAAGGGGGCGACTTGAAGCTTGACGATAAGAACGTGCCTGAAACGCTCGCGGTAAAGACGAACAAGCCCGGCCCGCTCGAAGGGGGCAAGTGGCCGTATGAGACCGGCCAAGACGCGATCAAGAAAATGCAGATCCATAAAAGCATGGAAGTCAACTTGTTCGCCTCGGAGGAGAAGTTCCCACGGTTGATTAATCCTGTGCAGATGGCAGTCGATACGGACAGTCGCGTCTGGGTGTCGGTCTGGCCTTCCTACCCACACTGGAATCCCATCCAGCGGCGCGATGACGCTCTGCTGATCTTCCCTGATGAAAATGGCGACGGTGAGGCCGACAAGTGCATTGTGTTCGCCGACGAATTGAACAGCATCACCGGTTTCGAATTCTGGGGTGGCGGCGTGTTGGTCGCCGCTCCACCGGAGATATGGTTCCTGAAAGACACGGACGGCGACGACAAAGCGGACGTCAAGATCCGCATGTTGCAAGGCGTAACCAGTGCCGACACGCATCACTCAGCGAATGCTATCGTCGTTGGGCCTGACGGTTGGATGTACTGGTCGCGAGGGATCTTCAACACCGGCAACTTCGAGACGCCCACCAAGACCCATCGCCACGGCAGCCCCGGCACCGGTGTGCACCGTTTCAATCCACGTACATTCGAGATCGAGTTCCACTTCCCCATCGGCCCGAACCCGCATGGCGACGTGTTCGATCAATGGGGTTACCAATTCGCCAGTGACGGCACCAGCGGCACGGGTAGCTACGTCAACATCGGCAAAGGTATTGGCAACAAGCAGTGGTACACCAAGCGAGTTCGTCCCGTCTCCTCGACCGGAATTCTCTCCAGCAGCCACTTCCCGGACAAGCACAACGGCAACTTCCTGATTGCCAACGCGATCGGCGTCCTCGGCGTGCTGCAACACGAGGTCAAGTACAACGGGGCCGACATCACCGCCACCGAGATCGAGCCGATCGTCCTCTCGTCCGACCCGAACTTCCGGCCAAGCGACATGGAGATCGGCGGCGACGGAGCCCTTTACATCACCGACTGGCACAACACGATCATCGGCCACATGCAACACAACATGCGCGACCCCAATCGCGATCACGACCACGGTCGTATCTATCGTGTGACGTCCAAGGGGCGTGATCTGTTAGAGCCAGCGAAGATGAAGGGCAAGCCGATCGAGCTGGTCTGCGAGAGTTTCTTTGCGCGAGAGAACAGCACGCGTTATCGCGCTCGGTTGGAGTTGTCCAGCCGCACCGCCGCCGACATCATCGCAAAGGTCGGCGGTTTTGCAGCCAGCTTGAATCCGAAGCACGCCTCCGTCGGTCGCGATGAAGCCCAGGCGTTGCTCGAATGTTTGTGGGTCTTTGAAGAGCAACGCATCGTGAACGTGGACCTGCTTCAGAAAGTGTTCCAAGCCGACGAGCCACGCGTCCGCGCGGCGGCGATTCGCACGCTGGGCCATTGGGCTGGTCGAGTCGGTGGCTGGGAAGAGACGCTGATCGCCGCTTCTCGCGACGAATCGGCGCTCGTTCGCGCGGAAGCCGTCAAGGCAGCGGTTGAACTGCAAGGACTCGCCGCGAGCGAAGTCATCTTCGAAACGGCGACGCGGGCGATGGATCCTGAACTCGACACCGTGCTGAAATACGCCAAGGGCCAGATCAACGTGGACGCCTTGGTGAAAGACGCCGTGAATTCTGGCAAGAAGCTATCACAGGCTGCCCAGGCCTATGTGTTGCTGAATGCCAGCGTAGACGATTTATTGAAGCTCGACAAAACGGAAGCTGTCTATCGAGCCATCCTCAGCCGCAAGCAAGCGAAGCAACCTCAATTGACTGACGCGCTGGGTGGCCTCGCGAAGATTAGCAAAGCCAAACAGCTTGATTTGTTAATGTCCCTGATCGATGCTGCTCAAAAGGACAAGAACAGCAACCTTGCTGGCTTGGGTAAGCTGCTCGTCAAGCAACCCGCTTCTGAACTGCAACGTGTCCGCGACCAGATCGAAAACCTCGCGACCAAGGGCTCGACGCCGGAGATCAAACGCGTCGCGTATGCCGCGTGGGTGGCGGCCGCTGGCCCCGACGATGCCTTCCTGGCCGCTTCGCAAAGCAAAGACCGCCTGCAAGATTTCCTCGACGCCGTGCCGACCGTTCAGGCATCGGCCCGTGGCGCGTTGTATGAGAAAGTCGAGCCGTTGATCTCGGCTCTACCCTGGCATCTGCAAGCCGAGAAGAGCGGCTCGCTCCTGCAAGAATCAGGCATCAGGGTCGATTACTTCTATCCGAGCGCCAAGAACGTCGCGATCGAGACGTTGGCGAAGATGACTCCGAAGGCGAGCGGCGTTGTGCCGCAGATCGTGATGAACGTGCCTCAGCTCAAGCAGCGGGACAAGTTCGCCTTGCGGTTCACTGGCATGATTAGCGTGCCGAAGTCGGGCAAGTACACTTTCTACATCGCATCGGACGACGGTTCGCGAATCTATCTCAACGACAAGCTGCTCGTGAACAACGACGGCTTGCATGGCATGGCGGAGAAGAGTGCGGCGGTCGAACTGCCGGCCGGCGTGCACAACTTGATAGTCACGTATTTCGACAATGGCGGCGGTGATGGCTTGAATGTTGCGTGGCAAGGTCCGGGCTTTAACAAGCAGAAGATCGCTCCCGAAGCACTCGGTATCGGGGGCGGTGAAACGCTCCACGATGTTGCGATTCGTGCATTGGGTTCGATCCCCGGACATGACGAAGCGAAGTTCACGGCGTTGGCGTCGTTGGTCGCCGCCGGAAAGAATCAGCCTGCATCGATCAAGGCACTGCGCGCCGTTCCCGCAAAGGCTTGGCCGCAGAAGCAAGTCGGACCGCTCGTCGATAACTTGATCGGGTATCTCACCTCATTGCCCGCGCGGTATCGAACCGGCGCTGCCGCGACGGATGCAGTCGCTTTGGCCAAGTCATTGTCGTCGAAGCTGCCGGCTGACGTCGCGAAGGCGGTCGAGGATCGATTGCAGAACCTCGATGTCCGCGTGATCGCCATCGGCACCGTGCGGGAACGAATGATCTTCGACAAGGAGTTGATTGCAGTCCAAGCTGGCAAGCCGGTCGAGTTCCGTTTTTCGAACACCGACGCGATGCCGCACAACTTTGCCATCACGCAACCGGGCTCGCTGGAAGAAGTCGGCGAGTTGGGTGAAGCGACCGGCCGCGATCCCGACGCGGCGGCTCGTCATTACATTCCAAAGTCGGACAAGATCATGCTGGCGAGCAAGCTGCTAGAGCCTGGCAAGACGCAAGCGTTGAGCTTTGAAGTTCCGAAGCGGCCCGGCATCTATCCGTACGTCTGTACCTATCCTGGTCACTGGCGGAGAATGTACGGCGCGCTCTATGTCGTCGCCAACTTGGAGGAATACCAGGCGAACCCCGAATCCTACCTGGCCGCTAACCCGCTGCCGATCAAAGACGAACTGCTGAAGTTCAACACGCGCAACCACGAATGGAAGTTCGACGAGTTGGCTGGTGATGCTAAGCAATTACCAATGGGCCGCTCGTTCGTAGTTGGCAAGGAACTGTTCAAAGTAGCGAGTTGTGTCGGCTGTCACAAGCTGGACAACGAAGGCCGCGTTTTCGGACCTGACATCGCCAAGCTCGACGAGAAGAAGCACAATTCCGAGTACATCTTGCAATCAATCCTCGAACCGTCGAAGGACATCGACCAGAAGTTCCAGTCTTACACCTTCCTGCTCGCCTCCGGCAAGATCATCACCGGCATGATCGTCGAAGACAAACCGGACGAGATTCACGTCGTGATCGATCCGCTCGCTAAAGCCAAGCCGACGATCATCAAGAAGGACGACATCGAAGATCAAACGGAATCGAAAGTCTCACAGATGCCCAAGGGCCTGCTCAACAAGCTCACCCGCGAAGAGATCCTCGACCTAATCGCCTTCGTCTACGCCCGCGGCGACAAGAACCACAAGATGTTTGAGGAGCACAAGCACTAAAGCAACGTCCATCTTGAACAAGTCAAAATCCCTGCGCTCACAATGCATCTGCCATGCGTTCGAAGACGTCGCCTCATTCGCCCAACTTTGGCTGTCGAAACAGCCTCATTGTCGGATACCAGGGGCTGTCGTCTCGTTCGGCGAGCCAACGCCAGTCCGCAGCAGCATCGAGAGCGAGCCACGTTCGCGCACCGAGAGCTCCGGCCAGATGAGCAATGGAGGTGTCACAGGTGATTACCAGGTCGAGATTGCTGATGATCGCGGCAGTATCGACGAAGGCCCTCGCCTTCTGATCCAGTTCGGGAAACTGCACGATGTCTTCCCCGCCCGTCTTTTGATCCGGCGAGCCGTTGAACCGCTGCAGCGAGATGAGCGTGACATCGGGAACTGCCGCAAGGTTAGAAATCTGTTCAACTGGGAAGGATCGCAAGTGGTTTCGTCGATGGTTGGGGTTTCCCTCCCAACAGACTCCGATCCTTGTCGTCGGTATTTCCCCAAGCTGTTCGCGCCAGTGTTCGCTGCGGGCGTCATCTGCTCGTAAGTAAGAACTTCGCAAGGAATCGCCTCGAGCGTCGTGCGAAAAAGGCGAGGCAATGCCATTAACGGTGCGTGGCAATCGCACCCGGGCAAAGAGGCATCGAACGAAGCGACGTCATCGATTCCAGGTGCATTCTGTAATACTGTGTGCAAACGCTTGGAACACGCGAAGACAACGCGCCCACCCTTTTGCTTAACAAACGGCAGGTAGCGGATGAATTGAAAGGTGTCGCCGATTCCTTGCTCTGCATGAACCAAGATCGTTCGCCCATCGAGCGGCTTCCCATCCCATTGTGGAACTGGCAGCTCACGATCGTTTAGCTGCGCCATCTTCCAGCGCCATTCAAACTCCGACCAGCCGCGCTCGAAGTCGGCGGATTTCAGCAATGCCAGAGAACGCGAGAACCGAGCCTCCGCATGATCGGGAGCAAATTCGATCGCCTTGTCATAAGCCTTCATCGACGCATCCGCATCATTCAGGTCGCTTAGCGAATCGCCCAGGCCGACGTGTGCTTCGACCAATTCAGGCTGCAACCCAATCGCTTCGCGAAACTGTGCAACCGCCTCTTCGAGTTCGGCGTCCTCACGCAACAGAGCACCCAAGTTGCAGCGCGCTTCCGTGCAGTCGGGCCGCAGTTCGATGACGCGGCGATACGACTCGGAAGCTGCTTCGAGCTGACCCGCGGACTGCAACACGACAGCAAGATTGTTATGAGCTTCTGCACAATCCGGCATCGCATCGATGACACACCGGTAGCACTCAATCGCTTCGTCGAACCGTCTTGTTCCTTCAACGTGAGGCCTAAATTAACGTGAGCATCCAGGTAGTCGGGCTTCGCTGAAAGCGCTGCCTCGTAGCATTCGACGGCAGTGTCGTATTGCTTCCGATCGTGATGGAGCACGCCGAGATTGTTCAGATCCTCGACGTGGTTCGGCTCTAGTTCGATCGCTTTCCGATAGTACTCGTAGGCTTGATCACGTTGCCCGGTGGCATAACAAGCGGCACCAAGGTTCGAGTAAGCCGCAGCATACGTCGGCTCGATACGCAACGCCCGCAAGTAACACGCGATGGCCTCGTCGTGTTTGCCCTGAGCTTGTCGTGCGTTGCCAAGGTTGTAGTGAGCTGCTGCAAGATTGGGCGACAGTGAGAGCGCTTGTTCATAACAGTCGATAGATGGCGCGACTAGTCGTTGATCGAAGAGGCAGGCACCAAGGTTGTTGTGCGCTTCCGGATCATCGGGAGTCAGTTCTGTTGCACGACGATACGCGGTGGTCGCTTCGACGAGTTTCCCTAGCTTGCGGTAACTGGTTGCCAGGATCGAGTGATATTCCGCGACATCCTCGCGCCGGCCTAGAGCCTGGTGAAGGAGATCGATTGCTTCGCTGGCTTTGCCATCTTGATAGGCGATCAGCGCAAGCAAACGGAGTGTGCGGTCGTTTGGTCCGGCTTTGAGCAACTCGTGACACATGGTCTTGGCACGCTGCATGTGGCCAGACTCATACAACCTCTCTGCAACTTGGAGAGCTTCGGGAGTGGGAGCCACAAGCTTGCGTCCTGCAAGGTCAAACGGTAGTTAGTCGCCAACTGTTCCGGTCGCCGACGTCGAGGGTGGGATGTGGCTGAGATTCAACCTATCGTGCCCGTTGGAGCCCGAAGATCTCAGCACCGTTGCCTTGCTTACCCATATTCGACGATGCGTCCCCATTTTGGATTCGTCAGTCGTCTTTTTTTCGCGGAATCGCTTAACCGATTGCGAGCTACATGGTTAGTGGCTGTCCGGCCGCCTGCATGTCTCGCCGGTGGCGAAATTCTGTGATCGCTGCATGCAGATGAGAAGCTAAAAGCTGTGGCAGACACGGCTTAGCAATGAATCGGAACACCCAGTCAGAAAGCAGATCCTGATCAAACGATTTTGGTTCAGCCGAGGACAGCATCAAGGCGATCGTGTGCGGTGATTTCTCGCGGCACTTCGCCAGCAGTTCGAAGCCGTCCATACCTGGCATGTCGTAGTCAGTGAGAACGACAGCGAACTCCATTTCTCGCATCTTCTCAAGGGCGTGCCAACCGCCGCAAGCCGTTTCGAGCTGACAACCCAACTGCTTGCGTATTTTCTGCATCAAGAACAGAATCATCCGATCATCATCAACGACTAATACGCGTTCACTCAATGCAATAACCCTGTCAGTTGCGGGAGCTCTGGTGGAAAGTCTATCTCACATAGCTACTCCGGGACGCCCCGTCTTGAGCGAGAAGTTGTGTCACAATTGGTGATGCGTCTTGGCCTGCCCGGTTTTATCGGCTATTCCGATTGTGTCAGCAGACACACTTTGACTTTGTCGCCGCTTCGCATGCCGAGGAGCTGTGCCGCGTTGCCATTCGGGACGGCAATCTCCAGCCGATTCGCCGAGCCAACGAGAGCCACCGGCTGACCTGGCGAGCCTTCTCCATACGTTGCGACCGGTTGACCGATTCGTTTGTCGTTGAGCCAAACTTCCATGTTCGGATGAGCCGGCAGCGGACCTCCGATGTTTGTGATCAGATTACCGAACGAATCGACGAACATCACTTGACCATCGATTTCGTCGGGAGAGAGCGTCGGTTGAGGAACGTCAATCTGCGCGAGTTTTGCATGCGGTTCGCCGAGTTCTTCGACTTCCACTCCCAAGCTCAGGTGAGCAGCCGCCGGCCCCATGATGTCACGACCGTGGAATGTGTTGCTTACCTCGGCACGATGATAACGGCTGTCGGAAAGTCGCACCGCCTTACTGGGCGTATGAGACTGCAGAACACCGGTGAGTAGTCCGTTGTCGGGCAAGACGAGGTAGTGATCGTCGCAAAGCACGCAGATCAACTCGCGATTCGTGCCGACTCCTGGATCAACCACCGCAACATGAATCGTTCCCGCTGGAAAACAACGCCACGTGTCAGCCAAGACGATCGCTCCATGCAACACATTCTGCGGCTGAATGGAATGAGTGATATTGACAAGCTCAACATCTCGATTCACCGATAGAATCGCCCCCTTCATTTGCGCGACGTAGGGGCTGCCTTCGCCGAAATCAGTCGTTAGGGTGATGAGCGGCCGGGACATTTCCGGTTCCCTTTTTCTTTGGGAGAGGGTTAGGGTGGGCTGGTAAGTTTCTCGGAACTACAGAATGTTGAGCTATGAAGACGACGCTGTCACAACATATGGACGTCGCTGAGTTCATAA
>PBSM01000201.1 GCA_002726245.1 Planctomycetaceae bacterium
GCGTTCCACCGAGCAAGCTCGGAGGGGACGAAGTCGTAGAAAGCGTAAAACTTCAATGTGAACGCACCCTTGGTCAAATCCCGTTTGGTGCTAGTCAGGAGTCGCCACTATGCGTTTCCATTATGGTCCACGGTCACTGCCTCGCCGCGAGTTTCTGACACACGCTTTGCTCGGTTCCGGGGCGTGTTCTCTGTTTCCGTCGATTGGCTTGGGAGAGGAAACCGCCACGATCGTGAATCGGGATCTGGCAACGGCGATGGAGAAGGCAGACTTGTCGATGCTGTTTCGCGGGAGTACGGCGGTCGAGTGCCAAGCCTGGCAGAAAGAGTTCCGGGCCAGGCTAATGAAGTTGCTTGGCGATTCGACAACCCCGCCAAAGTGGACGACTGTGGAAGAGAGCCGCGCAGAGTTCGACAAGTACACGCGATTCGAATTGCTTCTGAAAGCAGATGGCGTGCCATCACTGCCCGTGTATTTGCTTGTGCCGAAGGGATTGAAGAACGGTGAGCAAGCTCCTGCAGTCTTATGCGTGCATGGCCATGGCGCATACGGGAATGACACGGTCGCGGGTCGGCACGATGTGGAGGGAGTTTCCCAGGCTATCGAAAACGCGAACTACGATTATGGGCGACAGTTCGCCGAGCGAGGATATGTCGTTGCAGCGCCGTGCATGATTCCTTTCGGTCGCCGAGTGAATAGGAACAGCTACGGCGGCAACGATCCGTGTGCGGTGACATTTGTCCGCATGCAGGCGCTCGGCAAGTTGCCAATCACGGCCAACGTACGCGACTTGCGGTGGTCGATTGACTTGCTGCGAAGCCGGCCCGAAGTCAACGGCGAGGCAATCGGTTGCGCGGGCCTGTCGTATGGCGGCCGAATGACGATGATGGTTTCAGCGATCGACGAGCGGATTCGAGTCGCATCGGTTAGCGGTGCCTTGAATCTGATGCAGGAGCGAATGACGGCGCGGCACAGTTGCGGCTCGCAAATGATTCCCGGCTTGCTGAAGTACGGCGACTATTCGGAGATCGGCTCGTTGATCGCGCCGCGGCCCTGCGTTTGGGAGACCGGCTCGAAAGATGGTTTGATCGTGCCGAAGTGGGACGAAGTCTTCCGCGACCGATTGCGACGTACCTACAAGGCGTTGGGCTCCGCCGACAAACTACACTTCGATCGCTTCGAAGGCGGTCATGAATGGAGCGGTAGGATCGCGTTTCCGTTGTTCGACGAAGTTTTGAAAGGTTAGTGTCCTATTCGTTTTAGCGGCACCAAGTAGGTCACGCTCGCCGAGCGTGACCTCGAAGACCGCTGGTTTACGTTCGGCTGAAGTCACTTTCGGCGAAAGTGACCTACTTCAGCGGTCGCCCGCGGCTCGCCACTAGACGATGATGGGCGCACTGCGGTTAAGAAATGAATGCAATGACAAATCCACGAATTACGAGCCGCTGGCTTCCGTGTTGTGTCTTACTCCTCACGGCAACATGGCCTTACATCGCGCCCGCCGATGAAGCCGCGGTGCGCAAACAACTGCATTTCGCGCGTCTGCGTTACAACACGGCTCAAAAATGGGTAACGCGGCGAGAGGAACTTCGTGAAGAGTTTCTCAAAGGTGCCAAACTCTGGCCTTTGCCTGATCGCCCCGAGGTCAACGCGATTCGGCACAGCCGCCGCGAACATGATGGCTACTCGGTAGAGAACGTGGCGATCGAGACGCTGCCCAGTTTCTATTGCACCGGCAACCTCTATCGTCCGCTCGGTCGGAAGGATCTCGGCCCGGCGATCCTCTGCCCGCACGGCCACTTTCGTCCGCTGGGACGTTATCGCGAGAACCATCAAATCCGCTGCGCACACCTAGCCCGGATGGGCGCGACGGTGTTTTCTTACAGCATGGTCGGCTGGCAAGACTCGCAGCAAACGACGCATGACGATCCGCTCGTGCTTGCGCTGCAGACGTGGAACAGTATCCGGGCCGTCGATTTTCTAACGGGACTCGAACGAGTTGATCCGCGGCGGGTTGGCATCACTGGCGCGTCAGGCGGCGGGACACAGACGTTTTTCCTGTCGCTCGTTGATCGCCGAGTGAAGGCGTCCGCGCCGCTGGTCATTGTCTACCCCTGGTCCGCGCCGCAGGGATGCCTCTGCGAAGGCGGCATGCCAGTGATGCGAGCGGCTAACACGAACGCGATAGAACTCGCGGCGGCGACTGCGCCACGGCCGCAGTTACTGATTTCCGTCGGCAACGACCCGACGGAGAACTTCCCCAGCGTCGGCTTTCCCTTTATCAAGCAGATGTATGACGTTGCTGGCGCGGGCGATCTGGTCAGCAACACCCACTTCGCCGACGAAGGACATGACTTTGGTCCGTCGAAGCGCAAGTTGGTCTATGAGTTCTTCGCCAAACACCTACGTATGAAGCGAAATCGCTTCATCGCGTCAGGCGACTCGGATCAGAAAATCGAAATCCTGCCAGAGGATCTGACGAAGATCACGATCGAAACGCCTGAACAAATGCAGGTTTTTAATGCCAAGCATCCTCTACCGGCCGAGGCGTTAAAAGGCAGCGATGCGATTACCGTAGCGTTCGAGAAGCATCTCGGCGAGCTGCGCGCTCGGCCACGACCAGCCGCGCTCCGGGTGAGAGACGCGCCCCGCGCTGACTACTCCTTCGTAGCCCCTGGCGCAAAAGACGAGGCTGTACTCTTCACACCGCCGGGTTTCGACCAGGTGGGAACTCCGAAGATCGCTAACGGACCAACGGCCGGAAGGCTGATGTTGACCATTCGCGATGGTGAAACAAAGCAGCCAACATTCTGTCGGGTCAACGTGATCGGCCCCGACGGCAACTACTACGAGCCAGCCAAGGGAGAGTTGAAGGCTCATAACTTGACCGGCGTGTGGCCGAAGTCCGGTTGGGGAAACCGGCAGGGTAAGGCACCCATTCGTTACCTTGGCCGCTTCTTCTATTCGGACGGGCTGGACTTGATAAGGGTCCCCGAAGGAACTGTGCGCGTCGAAGTCTGGAAGGGCTTCGAGTATCGTCCGATCGCGACGACGGTTAAAGTTCAATCCGGTCGGATGCGGAATCTTGAGCTGACAATATCGCGAACCGCGTCGGTGGCTGAGCACGGTTATTGGTCCGGCGATCCCCACATTCACATCCAGCGCCACGATGAAGCCGACGAACAGCGAATCCTCGATCTCATGCAGGCGGAGGACATTCACTTCGGCACGGTCTTGGCTTACAACGAGCCTGCCGGGCCGTACGCCGGCTTCATGAAACAAATGGACTCGCCGCAGTTTCGTGGATTGGGAAGACGATCGATCCTGTCTCGTGGCGACTACCATCTTCTCTCCGGACAGGAATATCGCAGCGGCAGTTTCGGCCATCTCAATCTGTTTCTGCTCGACGAACTGGTGATGAACGGCCAGTCCGTGAACGCCAACAACTGGCCGCCGTACGGTCACATTGTCGAACGCGCGAGAGAAGCCGGCGGAATCGCGTTCTATGCCCACGGTGGATACGCCAAGGAGATTTACGCTGACGTCGTGCAAGGCAACGTTGATGGTGTCGAGTTGCTGCAGTTCGGTGTCTACCGCGGTATTGGCTTGAACGATTGGTATCACATGCTGAACGCGGGCTTTCGCGTGCCAGCAACAGGTGCGAGTGATTACCCGGCGTGTCGCAAGCTCGGAGACTGCAAGACGTATGCCTACCTCAATTCTGACGAGCAGTTTTTCTTCCGGCGTCGATCGCCGCGCCGCAGGCGTGCAGATTCAGCCTACGGAGACACGGCCGATCCGAGGCCGTACATGCAGGAGTGGCTTCACAGCATGGCGGCTGGTCAGAGTTTCTTCACGTCGGGACCATTGGTGTTGTTGGAGGTGGACGGTCAACGCCCTGGTTCACGGATCGAAAAGCTGGGTGGTGAACCGCGCCGCGTCACCGCTCGCGTGCGCGTTCGATCCGAAGTGACTCCCGTCACCAATGTTCAGTTGATCGCTAACGGGCGCATTGTTAGCGAGATCGAAGTGCCGTTGAGTCTTGGGCAAGGGCAGTGGTTCGAATTGGAAGAGACGATAGAACTCGGCGCATCAGCTTGGATCGCCGCCCGAGCCTTTTCCACTTCTTCGCTTGGGACACCAGACGCCGAATCACATACGAATCCCGTTTACGTCTACTTGAACGACCGAGCCCCTTACGACCGCGATTCCCTCGACGCTTTGGTGGCGGCGATCGACAAACAGATCGCCCGTCATAAAGACCGCAAGTTTGCCGAACAAGCGCGAGTGATCGCCTACTTTGAGAAGTCTCGCGATATCTTGATGCAGGTCCGGGCGGCGGGAGGTGCCTTGTCCACAGGCCATCCGTCCGACATGGCAAATGCATTGACTACGATTGGCGATCCTGGAAGTCGGACACATACCGAGGCAGAACTCCGCGAGTTTCTCAAGCCTCAACCCGCCAAGCCGATCGAAGAGACGCTCGCTTCCTTCGAGACCGTCGGTGGTTTCGAGATACAACTCGTTGCCCGCGAGCCGCTGGTAAATGACCCGATCGCGGCGGCCTTCGACGAGAACGGGAATCTCTACGTCTGCGAGATGCGCGACTATCCGTACAAGCCACAGAAGGGCCGCGATCCGATCGGCACGTTGCGGCTGTTGAAAGACACGGACGGCGACGGTGTCTTCGACGAAAGCCATGTGTTCGCCGACAAGTTGTTGTGGGCGGGCGGTGTTGCACCGTGGAAAGGCGGCGTCTTCGTCGCGGCCGCGCCGGATATCTGGTACTTGAAAGACACCGATGGCGATAGTCGCGCGGATGTGCGACGCAAAGTCTACACAGGCTTCGGCACCGGCAACCAGCAAGCGATGCTGAACAATCTGACGTGGGGCTTGGATCACAAGATCTACGGCTCGACGGCCGGCAACGGCGGCAGCATTAGCTATGTCGATAATCCGGGCGACTTTCCGGAGCCGATTTCAGTGAGCGGCCACGACTTCCGCTTCGATCCGGAATCGGGCGAGTTCGAGGCGATCACTGGCACCGTGCAATTCGGCAATACGTTTGACGACTGGGGAAATCGGTTTCTGTGCAGCGAATCACGACCGCTGCTCAATGCTGTGCTACCGCAGCGCTACCTCCAGCGCAACCCGCACTTGGCCGTTCCCAATGCGATCCACAACTTGACGCCGGGCCCCGTGCCAATCTTCCGGATCAGTCCGCTCGAACGCTGGCGCATGATCCGTTCGAGCCGGCGCATCGCCGTCGGTGCCCGCTCGCCGAACTCTGCCGGCGCCAGCCATCACGTGATCGACGCGGCCGCCGGCGTAACGATCTATCGGGGTGGAGCCTATCCAAAGGAGTATTACGGGAACATCTTCATCGGCGGTGCGCAAAGTAACTTGATCCACCGCCGCGTGCTGAAACCGGAGGGTGTCACGTTCAGTTCGTCGCGGGCGGATGAAGGAACCGAGTTCGTGCGGTCATCGGACAATTGGTTTCGCCCCGTCAATTTCATAAACGCACCGGACGGAACGCTCTACGTGCTCGACATGAGCCGCGAGATACTGGAGACGATTCACGTGCCGCTCGACGTGACGAAGTTCATTGACTTCAAAAGCGGCCGTAAACATGGGCGGATCTATCGCCTGGCACCGCCGGACTTCAAGTATCCTGGTCCGCCGCGGCTCGGCGAGACGGCAACGACGGAGTTGGTGAGCGCTCTGGCCAGCCGACATGGTTGGCGGCGCGAGACGGCTCATCGCCTGTTGTACGAGCGGCAGGATAAGTCGGCGGTCGGCGCGCTGCGCGAGTTGCTGTCCCATGAGTCTCCACAGGCTCGCTTGCACGCTCTTTGGTCCCTGCGCGGGCTCAAATCGGTTAGCGACGACGACTTGCGGCTGGCCCTTACCGATTCGCATCCGGCGCTGTGCGAGCACGCGATGCGGTTGGCGGAGCCTCGGTTAGACGAGACGGCTGACTTGCTCGACAAGATCATCGAGTTATCAAGCGATGCGAATGCTCGTATTCGTTTGCAAGCCGCCTTCTCGCTCGGCGAATCGAAGAGCCAACGGGCAGCACAAACGCTGGCTCGTCTTGCTCACTCGGCGGCTGGCGACACGTGGGTGCGGACGGCAGTATTGAGTTCCGCCAGTGGCTTAGCCGATCGGATGCTGGTCGAGTTGTTGGGTGATCACCGGTTCGCAGCCACTTCGGCCGGGAACGCGTTGCTTTCGCAACTCGCCGTGCTCGTCGGAACGCGCAGCGAGCAAGCTGAAATGAATCGCGTGCTCGAAGTGCTCGTGGTGGGAGAGACGCTTCAGATTCAGTTGCTGCAATCGCTAGCCTCTGGGATGTTGCTCAGCGGCGGACGACTCACCACGACGAAAGGTACTTCGCCGCGAGTCGCTGCCTTTCTGAAGCGAATCGTTGCCGAAGCCCGCACCACGGCCGCGAACGGATCGGCCGGAGAGGCCGCGCGACGGCAAGCGATCAAGCTATTAGGTGTTGTTCAGTTCAACCGATCGCGAGACGTCTTGGAGACGTTGCTGGATGTCTCGGAACCGGAGTCCGTGCAGCTAGAAGCTGTTCGAAGTTTAGCGACGTTCGCGGAGCCTGAAGTCGCCACGATCTTGCTTGCCGGTTGGCAAAGTCACACTCCGGCCGTGCGGAAGGAAGTCATCGACGCTCTGCTCGCTCGGCCCGCGAGAACGCACGCATATCTTGCGGCGGTGAAACGCGGCGAAGCGTCGGTCGCTCAAGTCGATTTGACGCGACGTGCGATGTTGTTAAAGGACGCGGACGAAGAGATACGGGAGCTGGCAACTGAGTTGCTGGGCGATGAAGCGCCCGCCGCTCGCGGCGCGGTGACTGAAAAGTATCAAGCGGCGTTAGCTTTGCAGGGCGATGTTGCTCGCGGCGACAAAGTATTTCGCGCGCAGTGTGCGGCATGTCATCAGCTCGGCAACGTCGGGCATGCAATTGGTCCGAATCTCGCGTCATCTCCGACCCGCGACGCGAAAGCGCTTCTCGCGCACGTGCTCGCACCGAACCAATACTTGTTGCCGAACTTCGAGAATTACGTTGTCGTCGATACAAGCGGCCGCATCTTCACTGGCATGCTCACATCACAGTCGGCAACCAGTGTTACGTTGAAACGCGAAGAGAACAAAACGGAAACGATCCTTCGCGCGAATATCGACGAGTTAAGAAGCACCGGCAAATCCCTGATGCCCGAAGGGCTCGAGCAGAAGATCGACAAACAATCAATGGCCGACCTAATCTCCTTCCTCCAAGTTGCTCGAGCTCCCACAGGCAACTCGCCGCTCCACATAGGCACACTTCCTGGTTTAGTCGAGCCGGACTGATGGGCCGTTACGCTCTCGGCTTGTCGCGAGAAGCACAAATGAGTGTCACACATCAATGGCGGAAGGAGCAGGGCGCGCGACTGCAAGGATCGCGGCCGCTTGATTGCTCCAAAGTGCAGGCTCCCTGTGTTATTCCAATTCCCAGGGGTGGCTATCGGCTCTTCTACACAGCCGTCGGACCGGCGAAGCCGTATGCGACATGTCAGGGCTACATCCTCAGTGCGTTTTCTGGAGACGGACTCGACTTCCGAACCGAGCCAGGCATTCGTCTGGCACCACAACCCGACCTGCGGCACATGTCTCTCCGAGTGCTCGCTCCAACCGTAACCCGCTGTATCGACGGCCATTGGCGAATGTACTTCGAGTCGCGTGGCCCGGCGGATCAATCGATGGTCATTTGCAGTGCTGTGTCTGCGGACATGTTGCATTGGGAACACGAAGACGGCATCCGACTGCAAGGCTTGGACGGTGTCGGAGGACCACGGTATCTTCCGCTGCCCGATGGTCGCGGGCGGTTGTATTGCTTTCGTTCGGAACTCGTAACGTCGGATTCCGACGACGAAGGTCCGCGACGAAGTCAAAGCGTGATCAGTGCCGTATCGTCCGACGGCCTCAACTTTGAATTCGAGCCTGGTTATCGGATGCGAGACAATCAAACAGCCTTCGATTCAGCCGGTATCACAGCCGCCGAAGTGATACCACCTCAGACGCCCGACGACGCTTGGACCATGTTCTTCTCGGCGTGGCAGAACGTACCGGACGGGTCCGTCGTTCCGTTACATCCGAGCCAAGACCCAGCCGCCACGGCGAATGGACTTAGGGAAGACTTTGCAGCGGCTTCGATCGCGTCAGATATGGCGGGGTATCGGTCTCGGATCTTTTCAGCTTGTTCGTTGGACGGTCTCACGTGGCAGCGAGATCGGTGTGTGATTGAAGGCGAGGGATACGGTGGCGAGGGATTGGACGCTGTGCATGCCGAGGATATGTCGTTGGTTAGGATCGGCAATGGCAAACATCGCATGTACTACGCTGCCTGCGACGGATCCGGGAACTGGAGAATCGCCAGTGCAGTTACGGGTAGTGTCCTAATCTTGCGTTGGGCGGATACGCACGCGCTCTGAAAACATACAGCATCTCTTCGAGCGACGGCTGCGGATCAACCTCCCGCTCATACGGCAGCTTGGCGACGTAGCCGAAGAACCAGAAGTAGTAGTGTCGCGTCTTTGGTATTCGCACGGGGCCTGACCATTCATTGCTCTCATGGATGCCGACTAGCAATGGCATCGTGGCAGACACGTCCCTAAATGGCCGCAACAACTCTGCCAATCCTGGAGAGATATCCGCGTTTACGTGTTGGATGACGTCCTCAATGTCCCGCGTCTTCGTCGCCTCCCACAGTCCGAAGTACGCGCACACCAGTGTCAGCACGACAACCAACGTCCTGGACCGAGAACCTTGGTCGCCACCGCTTCGCCTTGTCGTGCTGGCTGGTCATGGGGCCTCTGTCAGCTTCGGCTTACGTAAAACGCGAACGTCAAGATAAAGAAGCAGGAGCACGAGAACGCAAGCCGCCTTCCACATCAGGAGCCACCATGGCCGCCACCACGCACCGGTAAGTATTTCCACCGCATCGGAACCGGCAAACAAGAAGAAGGCGAGAGCTGCGAGCAGGCACCGTCCTCGATAAGAGCGCTCAATCCAAACGGAACGTCGCGAGAACTCACACCCAAGTGCTGTCCAAAGCACGACTTCAAACACGTTGAAATTGACCTGTAGTTTCTCAATGCGTCTTGTCCCGCTCGCTGGGCATAGGGGTATTGTAGCAGGGGCGCTCAGTTCTTGTGTGCGTTTCTCGCGCCCTCGCATTTACAGTCAGGACATCCGCAGATTGCGACGGGGAGATCGCACCACATGCAGTGAGGTTCTGAGTCGCAACAGTCTGGACAACCGTGACATTGCTCACAACGTTCTTCACAGCGGGCCGTAATAAGGGGACATTCTACTTTTACGCTGCTCCAACGTCTGCTGGGTCTGTTCTGGCAACGAGTTGGTTAAGCCGATTCGATATGGGCACCTGACATCCAGCTCGTCGCTGGCAAGTGCTATCTCTACTACAGCGTCTCGACCTTCGGTAGCCAGCGATCAGTCATCGGCCTGGCAGTCAACGCGACGTTGAATCGAAGCGACCCGGCCTATCGCTGGGAAGATCGCGGGCTGGTGGTGGAGTCGTTTCCGGACAAGAACGATTACAATGCGATCGACCCGATGTTGTTGGTAGATGCCGGGCGAGGTTACCTCGTTTGGGGCTCGTACTGGACGGGGATCAAAGGCACCGAGATCGATCTGAAGACCGGCAAGCCGGAGTCATCACAGCCGAAAGCCATTCCGATCGCTAGTCGTAGTGCAACGGCACCGACATCGATCGAGGGTGCGTACATCGTCAAACGCGACGGGATGTATTACCTCTTCGTCTCGTGGGACTTCTGTTGCGCCAGGGAGCATAGCACCTACAAGGTGATGGTGAGACGTTCCAAGTTTCCACTCGGTCCGTATTTGGATGATGGCGGACGGCAGATGACGGACGGAGGCGGGACACTCGTATTGATGAGCGATACTCGCTGGCGAGGTCCCGGCCACAACAGCCTCCTGACGACGGAGGATGGAGAATGGTTGGTGTATCACGTGGTCGATGCGCGGGCACCGGATCGCGGTCGCATCCTCCAACTTCGGCCAATCGGTTGGAGGGATGGTTGGCCTGTTGTTGGGAATGCGCTGGGCGTAAAGAAACTCAAAGCTTCACCTCCGCCATCGGTTGTGGCCGCTGGAGTCACGTCGTCAACCGTCGAGACCGATACGACGTCTTCTTCGAGCCGACCGGCGAGATAACAGGCACGAAGGGCAAGGCCGAATGGGAAGTCAAAAGCCGCGAACTGCTCATGAAGTGGCACGATCCCAACGCACCTGGCGGAATGTGGGTTGACCATGTTCAGCTCAACGAGAACTCTGCCAGTTATGAGGGAGTCAATCAGAACGGCATCTCAATCCGCGGCCAGAAGAATTGAGATCGGTTGCGCGTACATTACGTTTGGCCGGATAATCTGCTAGGCCGCCGTGTTACGTCAGATGACTTGAGCTTCGGTTCGAAGACTCGCGAAGTCAAATCCTTTACTTGTTATTAAGAGAAGTAGGGCGTCGCGCACGTAGTAAGAAACGAATTCAGGGAAGCCGCTGTCGCATTGTCGATCAGTTTCTTGACGCCAACCAGATCACCCTTTTTGACCAGCGTCTTCAAACGTGCTGGAGTACCTGGTGGACCAGACTTCTTACTCCGCCGTTTCCTGTTTACGCATGTGCGGCAACTGCTCGCGTAACCCGTCTCTGACCGGGCCTAATCGTGGAATTGAGAGACCGGTTTCGTCTCACCACACGTCCTACATTCTAGATGATCGGGCACTGCGTTCATCGCCCGTCCTGAGGTTAGACTGTCAATGATCGATCCGCATAACGTTTTAGTTGAGCTACGTTTCAGTTCAAGTAAGCCGCTTTCCGCCATCACACGAAATGCCTCGGGATGTGTTCTTGGGCACACACTCATGGCACGGTGGTGCATCAAAGTAAACTCCGAGTTCGTTGTGGAGTACGTGCATCCGAGATGCGACAGCTCCTTCGGACGTCGGCTCGTCGCAAGTAAGCGTAGAGCGGCATCCAATAGCGTTCGCACCGAGTTGCGAGAGCCTGTTGGTGGGTTGTCGGTTCGCCTGCGCGGATAACAAGATTCCAAAGCATCGTCTCGAACAATCGATCACCGCTAGCCGCCGAATCATCTCGCATCAGGCTGGCTCAAGCTTGATGGGATACGTGTTGCCCGATGCGAATTGCGGGACGTAAATCGCGCCGTCTTCAGCCACAACCAAATCGTGCGGATGCTGAAAGAGTCCACCTTGTTCGTGCATCGGCTGCAGCTTGTCATCAACGTAAACGGGCGCGGAGGCACCGATGTTCGAGACGATTCGATAGTCGCGATCCAACACCGAAACATAGCCGCGGCTTTGACGATCCTGCGGCCAGTTGTCAGCCAAGTGCGGCACGAACAGGTGCTTGCCGACGATCTGAATCATACGCGGGTTTGAGCCGGGCAGGTGAATCTCCTCGATCAGCTTCCCGTCCAGTGACAAGCGTTTGATCGACTGCTGATCACTCATCGCGATGATCATTACCGGCTCGCCCGGGCCACGCGAATCGATGATTCCACCGTGTGGTCCCCAATGATCGATCCCGCCTTCCGGTCCGCCAAAGCAATGCAGCAACTTGCCCTCGCGATCGTAGTGGAGAATGCAATCCTTTCCGTAACCATCCAGCACAAAGAAATCGCCGTCAGGAAGATGCAGCGTCCACGATGGGCGATACTCCTTCTCGTTGGCATATTTGCCAGTGGACTTCGGATACGTCAGCTCCATTAAGATCTCGCCGTCAAGCGTCGTCTTGAAGACTCGGTTGAGGCTGAGGTCGGTGATGAACAACACTTCGCGGTTATCTTCTTTCACAATCTCCAAGCCGTGAGCGCCCGGAAAGCGATCGCCCCACTTGCCAATCAGCCGCCCGTCTTTGTCATAAACAATGATGTTGTTCGACATGTGATCGGTCAGCAAGAAGATCCTGCCTTGCGAGTCGGTCACCATCGCGCTGCAGTTCTTCACCGGCGTCTTCGCATCCAGCACGCCCCAACCGGGCACAGGGCGGTACTTGAAGTTGCCTTGTCCCAGCGTCGGCACTTCATCGGCACCTGAAAGGGACTTGCTTCCACCGATTGCGATGGCACCGGAGATCAAACCAGATTGGTATAGAAAGTCGCGGCGTCGTAGCTTGAGATTCAGCATCGCTTCATCCTCCTTCGTTTAACCCAGTCGCATCGCGACGGCTTGGCTGGTAGTGCCGGCTGGCGACCGCGATGCGACTGGGTTAAACCGACCGCCACAGCGTATCGCTCAATTGTTTCGGACAGAGATTTCGATTCTACCAAGGGTTGCGGCCGAAAGAACCTGTTCGTTCGCGGCGCTTGTGGCCTTGATTTCGTGGCGGCGCGGGCTAAGAATAACCGCTTCCATTTTGAAGTGGTCCGCGCCCTCTTTATAGGTTGCCTGAGATGGTCTTCGAGCATATCGAGAAGCTGAAGCAAGAGTATACGGACAAATACGTTACCGTCGATGGAAGCCGTCCTGAATTGCGGCGTTTCAACGGTCAGACGGGCACGGTTCGTACGGTCAATATGAGTGGCCGGGCGCTGGTCGAGTTCGATGCCTACAACAACATAGGCTGGTACGACATCGATGTCGATTTCCTGAAGGTCATCGACGAGCCTCTTGCCAAGCCAGAAGAAAAGCCCGCGGCGAAAGCTGCCGCCAAAGCTAGTCCAAAGGCCGCACCTGCCGCCAAGAAAGGCGCTCCCGCTGCTAAGCCGGCAGCGAAAGGTGCCGGAGGCATGTCGGTCGAAGAGATGCTCGCGGCAGCCCGAGCGGAGAAGAGTGCTGGCGCAGCGCCGGCGCCGGCCAAAGCCGACCCGAAGAAGATGAGTGTCGCTGATATCATGGCTGCGGCGCGCACCGAAAAAGGTGGCGGATGCGCGACCGCACCAGCTCCCGCAGCAAAAGATACAAAGACGATGAGCGTCGCCGACATGTTGGCAGCAGCTCGCGGGGAAGTCGGTGGTGGAAGTTCTGCTGCACCCGCTGCAACTGCTCCGGCAGCGTCCGCCCCGGCAAAAGCTCCTCCCGCACCGGCGAAAGATTCGAAGTCAATGAGCGTCGCCGATATGCTCGCGGCAGCACGCGGAGAGGTCACTGGTGGGGGTGGCGCTGCGGTGCCAGCACCCGCAACTCCGGCAGCGGCGAGCGGGAAAGATCCCGCAACGAACGTGCGAAGCTTGCTCGAAGCGGGCCGCAAGCCCAAGATCGGCACGCCCGCAGACCCTGCGGTCGAAGATACTGCAACGCAAGCAACTCCCGATGACGAGTCCGTTTCATCTGGCGGCGATGGCCCACCCAAGGACATCACATCTGTCGAAGAGCAGATCGCCTACTGTCAGCGGGTTGACGGTGGCTGTTAGTCTTTGCGAAAGAGCGATGACTCGCGAGGTTGGTTGGGCGGCAGTGCTTTCTTGTTCGTTGTTGCCATCCATCACACGGTTCTGCAGGCGGGGACGCTCCGCTTCCCCTACTTCACAGTCTGGCAACGTCGGCTACACGGATTCATGGAATCACCCAACTCGAATCAATCGCAACTAATAGGGTGGATTGGCCGGATCGGCGGTCCGTGCCTGGCGATCGCTGTCTACCTGCTGCTTGACGGAACATCGATCACGGCCTATGAACGTTCGATCGGTCTGAATCCTGCACAAGCCACAGCGGCCATTGCCGTGCTGATGGCTGTTTGGTGGATGACCGAGGCGGTGCCGCTACCAATTACTTCACTACTGCCTTTAATCCTCTTCCCGCTCACGGGCGTGTTGGACCTGAACGAGGCAGCACCTCCCTACGCCAACAAGTTCATTTTCCTCTTCCTCGGCGGGTTCATGATCGCACGCGCGGTCGAGAAGTGGAACTTGCATCGGCGGATCGCGCTCTTCACCGTTCTGGGAGCGGGTACGCAGCCGACTCGATTGATCGCCGGGTTCATGATTGCGACGGCTGGCTTGAGCATGTGGATCAGCAACACCGCCTCGACGGTGATGATGCTGCCGATCGGCATGAGCCTCGTGGCTCTGGTCACCGAACATCTGAAGAAGGATTCCAACAGTGGCCACTCAGGGACCAACTTCGCAACTTGTATGATGCTCGGAATTGCTTATTCAGCGAGCATCGGCGGACTGGCGACACTTGTCGGCACGCCAACGAACTTGTTTCTCGCCGGCTTCACCGACGACCATAATATCGAACTCAGCTTCAGTCGCTGGATGTTGTTTGCGACGCCGCTATCGATCGTGTTGTTGTTTCTCGCATGGATTCTGCTGACTCGCGTTGTATTTCCGATTCGCGTGCGCGAGATACCGGGTGGGCGGGCATTGATCTCGCAAGAGTTGGCCGCGATGGGACGGATGTCGCGAGGCGAGTGGGTCGTTTTGTGCGTCTTTGCTCTAACGGCGACGGCTTGGGTGTTGCGCGAACCGATTACGAAATCGGAGACACTCGTCGCCGCTCTCCCCGTCCTCGGGAAGATGAACGACACGATCATCGCCTTGATAGGAGCATGCTCACTCTTTCTCATCCCAATCGATGCGAAGCGTGGAGAGTTCGCGTTGGACTGGGATACCGCGGTGAAGATACCGTGGGGTGTGCTGCTGTTGTTCGGTGGTGGCTTTTGTCTGGCGGAAGCAGTGAAAACAAGCGGCCTCGCGCAATGGATTGGCGAGGGAGTTAGTCAACTTAATCTCTCGCCGCTCTTGCTGATGATCCTTGTCACGACCTTGGTTGTCTTCCTCACCGAGCTAACAAGCAACACGCCAACAGCGGCCACGTTCCTGCCCATCTTGTTCGGCGTTGCTCAAGGAATGAATGTCGATCCGATGCTGCTGCTTGTCCCGGCGACGCTTGCCGCCACGTGTGCCTTCATGTTGCCTGTCGCCACGCCACCCAACGCGATCGTCTTCGGCAGCGGTCACATCGAGATTCGCTCGATGGCGAAAGCCGGAGTCTGGCTGAACATTCTGTCGATCGTGCTGATCGTGGCCTGGATGTGGCTTGTCGGGACACAAGTCTTTGGAATTACCACCTGATCGCGGTGTTGCTCAAGCCGGTGTAAGTTGTCGTACTGCTGGATCTAACCGCTCCAAAGCTTCATCAACGTCGCTCTCCTGCATCGCGTGGCAGAAGCCGTGATGCACGGCACCTCCGCCGTAGTCGTGAAAATAGACGCCGTTGTCGATCGCGGCCGCGATGAACTTCAGCATCATGTTGCGATCGTGTTTCTGGGCATCGGCGAAGTTGCGCACCTCCTCGTCAATGCCAAAGTAGATTCCGAACCTCGCCCCCAACCATTGCACTCGTCCTGGGACCTGATGTCTCTCAAACAAACCTATCAGCCCCGAACACAAATGCTCAGCGACGCGGTGGATGTGGGGATAGAACTCAGCGTCGCGATAGGCTCGCAGAGCAGCACCGCCAGCCGCGACGGGCACGGGATGACCGTTATTAGTTCCACTGTGCTGGCAATCGCCTTCGGGCATCAGCCGCTTCATCAAGTCAGCCCGACCACCGAAGACGCTCAGCGGATGGCCACCGCCAACCGACTTGCCGATTGTGCAGAGATCCGGCGTCACGCCGAGATACTGCTGCGCGCCGCCAGCACACATTCGGAACGCGCTCAGAACTTCGTCGAAGATCAGCAGCGAACCATGTTGCGTCGTCAGCCGCCGCATCGCTTGAATGAACTCCTCGGTCGGCTTCACACACCCCGCGTTGTAGTAGACCGCTTCGCAAATGACGGCCGCGATGTCGTCGGCATGAGTAGCGAAGACTTCTTCCAACAGATCGGGCCGATTGTACGGTATCTGCAGCAGATGCTGATCCAAGCCGGGCGTCACACCTGCCGATTGCGGAGCGAGGTCCGGAGTGACTTGGCCGAGACCGTCGATGGTTCCCCACATGACTTGATCGTGATAACCGTGGAAGTTCCCTTCGAACCTGACGAGCTTGGTTCTCCCGGTCACAGCACGCGCCAAACGGATGCAATGCATCGTTGCTTCGGTCCCCGAACCAGTAAAGCGAACTCGCTCCAAGCAGGGAACGGTCTCGCACAGCAACTCGGCTAACTCGGCATGCAGCTCATTCTCATACGAGCACGCTGCACCGCGGGCCAAGACTCGCTCAACCGCTTCGCGCACACGCGGGTCGCCATGCCCGAGCAATGTCGCACCGTGACTGCAACAAAGATCGATATATTCGCGTCCGTCCAGATCCCAGATGCGGCATCCCTCCGCGCGATCGAACAGCATCGCATGCCCGAGCGCTTGATTAACACGCGTCGATGACGATACTCCGCCAGCCAACGAGTTGCACGCACGTTTGTACTGTTCAACGACACGATTCATTGATTCACTCCCGCCGAAATCCCATTTCAGTTAGTTTCTGCCGGACGGCGTCATCCGCCAAGAGCGAGGCGAAAGCCGCGACCGCCGGACGATTTCTTCGCGCTCCCGGAATGACGAAATCGTATTGCTCTTCGACCAGGGGCGTGAAGCCTAGCCCAGCTTGCTCAGCAACGGTTTGTATCGCGACTCCCCAGTCCGCCCGCCCCTGGCCGACGGCCGCCGCGACCGCATTGTGACTTCGCGATTGAACCGCGTAGCCGCGGGGTTGCGAGCCTGCCAGCAGCCGATCGATCAAGATTCTCGTACCGCTCCTTTTGTTGCGATTGACCATCATGCAACTCAGATTGTCCTTCACTGCGGCGACTACCTCTTCGGCAGAGCGTGCTTCGAAGCGTTCGTCGCCTGTTCGATAAACGATCCCCTGCAAGCGGCCGTAGCCAGGGATCAGCTCTAACTCGTCCGTCAGGAACGGCCGGTTGTACTCACCGGTTTCCGGATCAAGCAGGTGGATCCCGGCAAGATCACACTCACTGCGGCGAGCTGCTTCGAGTCCGCCTGTTGAGCCGACGGCGAGGAACTTTGTGTCGAATCCTTGCTGTTGCAACTCGCCAAGTAGGAAGTCGAGCCCCACACAGTGACTTCCGATCACGACCAAGTCGGCGACACGCAAGTCGCGCCCGAGCAGTCGCACTTGCACAGGTTGACCAGCGTCAACGATCTCTTCGTGGCGACCGATCGTGACGAAGCCGTCGGCGCGGCTGAAAGTTGTGACCGATCCAGAGCCCTTGCCCATTGGGTAGGCGGAGAGAGGGGGAGAGTGCGGAGTAGGGAGTGCGGAGTACTGGGTACTGGGTACTGGGTACTGAGTACTAAGTACCGAGTTCGCCGCTTCGACCAACCCAACCAGCAAATACTCCGTCCGACCAATCTCCGAATTCACCTTCACGGCCATTTGGGCCTCGACCACGTCGCGGCTTTCGACCGAACGGCCAGCCAATGCACGAATCACCGGCGCGACGAACTCATGAAACGTGAAGATCGCCGACGTGGGAAAGCCGGGGAGGATCACAATTGGCTTCCCGCGGCTAGCCGCCAAGCAGATCGGCTTGCCCGGTTTCAGAGCGACACCATGCGCGACGATGCCTGGATCGTCGAATTCGCTCACGACATGATAGGAGAGGTCACTCGCACCTTTGCTCGTGCCGCCAGATAACAAGACGACATCGCACTCTGCTAGCGCATTGCTAACGCGATCGCGGAGCTGGTCGAGATCATCATGCACGATACCCAACATGATCGGCTCGCCACCCAGCTCGCGCACAGCATCTGCGATGATACGCGAGTTCGAATCGTAGACCATGCCGGGCCGCATCGCTTCGCCCGGATGGATGATTTCGTCTCCGGTCGATAGGACTCCGACGCGCGGTCGCGCCCATACTTCGACTTCGTTCACTCCGATAGCGGCCAGGACACCTGTCTCACGACTGGTCAGAAGATCGCCCCTCCGCAGCACGGTCTCACCCGCCGAAACATCCGTCCCGGCGAAAGCGATCCCGAATCCAGGAGTGACCGCGCGGCGAACGATTAGTTCGTCGCCATTGGAATCGGTATGCTCGACCATCACGACCGCATCCGCTCCGCGCGGCACCATGCCACCCGTCGCGATGCTCACTGCATCGCCCGACGTTACTTCGCTACTCGGCACTACCGCCGCGGCAATGACCTCGTCAAGCATTTTTAAGGGACGCGGCGTCTCTTCCTGTGCGCCAAAGGTATCAGCAGCTTGGACAGCAAAGCCGTCGTAGTTGGACCGTTCGAAGGAGGGTACATCGACATTGGCGACTACATCGAGCGAGAGCACGCGTCCCAAAGCCTTCTCCAGCGGAACTCGTTCGACACGCACCGGCTCGCGCGAGATGACGGCATGGAACCGTCGTTCCGCTTCGTCGCGATCGATGACATCCAGAAACTGTTCTTGCACTGTTGGAGTCCCGCCTTTAGGCGGTCTTACTGATCTACTTCGAATTGCCGGCTGAAGCCGGTATGCCAACAGCACCTACCCAGTCAGTCCAAAGACTCGGTCCATGTTCCTTGACACCTCTTGCAGCCGCTCGAGATCGCCGCCTCCAACTTCCGCAGCCGCCCAGCCGGTGTATCTAATCTCGGCGAGAGCCTTTCGTACATCGGCCCAATCAAGATCGCCTTCACCGATCTTCGCGAACTTGCCTTCCTTGCGCGAGAAGCCTTTCAAGTCGAGCTTCACGATTCGCGAACCGAGCTGGCGAATCCAATCGCCCATGCTGCCGTACTTCCAGTGGTTGCCGATATCGAATTGCATGCCGACCCACGCCGACTTGAATGCATCGACGTACTTCACGAATTTCTCGGCGGTTTGATCGGGTCCACCATCGTGGTTGTAACAGAACTGGTTCCAAACGTTCTCGATGGCGATGTACATTCCCAACTCGGAAGCGAGCGGCAACGCTTTCGAGATGTTTTCAATAGACCGCTTCCAGATCTCTTCTTCCGGTCCGTCCGAGCCTTTGCCAACCACCAGCAACACGGTGTTGCCGCCGACGGCTTTCGTGTCGATCATCGCTTGCTTCAGATGAGCCAACGCCGTGGCTCGCTGTTCGGCGTCGGGACTCGTATGTCGGATGTTCCAGTGTGACGAGCAAACGGTTCCATCGACTGGCAGCCCCGATTCGGCAATCGCCTTCTTCGTCTCCTCGACATCCAACCCCGGCGAATTCATTTCGATCCCTTGAAAACCCGCCTCTTTGGCCGCTTTGAACTTGTCGGTCAATGAGCCATCCACTCGCACCATGCCAATCTTCAAGGTCTTGTAGAGGCGGCCCTGCAAATAGCCATCCGACTCACTAGCCGCACGGCTCAGCAATGGCTGGGTGGCTAACAATGCGGCGGTACCTTGCATGAAGTGACGGCGAGAAAGGTTGAGGTCGGACATGAGTCAACTCCGGGAGAGGTTCTTCAGTGGAAGCATCAACGGCAGCGTAGACCGGAGATTCACCAACGTCAAGTTGCGGCATGTAGGTTATGCTTCAGCCTGGCGCGGCGTGGCCGCAACCAAAACAAGCAGGCACGTTTTGCGTTTCATCACGGCTGTCTCCTCAGTCCCGGTAGGGACGATAGGTAGTAGCCGGGGGTGTAAACCCCCGGAAACGTTCTCACAACAGACACAAAGCCCCGGAGGGGCGACACTATCGATCACACACCACTCGGATGTCGCCCCTCCAGGGCTTTGGACGCGGTTTACGTTCCTTCCTGGGGCTTACGCCCTTGCCCTTACCCACATTCCTCGCCTCCTCCGACCCCGTGTCGGTGGGGCAACGATTGGCAAGCTACCAAAGAGGCAAGCGAGAAACGACTCCCCATCGACCCTGTGTCGGCGGAAGCAATGTCGAGTTATGAGGTCCACCGACACGGGGTCAGAGGGGCCTGCGTCCGTGGTGCTTCGACTGTAGCCTTCAATCACGCTTCCACCGACGCGGGGTCGGTGGTGAGATGTGGGTAAGGACAAGGCTTACGCCCCAGGCTACTACATGCCGCCGCTCCGCGGCTAAGATGCGTCTGCATTCAGTCGTCTGATCAAACCGAACTGCAA
>PBSM01000202.1 GCA_002726245.1 Planctomycetaceae bacterium
CTGTCCGGTTTTCCGTGGCGTAAGCTTCCAGCTTGCGATAATGCGGGTTCGCAAGCTGGAAGCTTACGCCACTTATTTCTCGAACGATCCTAAAGCGTCGCGTCGCCGAATCCGCCTCCTTCCGTTTGCTTCGTCCGTTCGGCCGTTTACAATCTGCTTCAGTACTCGGTACTCACGACCGCGACGGTTGGAGTCCGTAATAGCCGTCGATCTTAGTCACTTGCTTCGCGGAGCCGACAGATGAACACTGATCTATCTCGCCGATCGTTCATGGCTGGCGCGGTCGCGACGACCGCTGTTCTCTCGTCTTCGCGCGCGCACGCCGCGTCTCCGGCCGCCAAGATCGACGAGACTCGCGTCGTCAGCCACCTCAAGCATCGCTATCACGGCTGGCCGACATTGGCCCGACGAGCGAACGGCGAACTTTTGCTGGTCTGCTCCGGCGGTCGCGAGACGCACGTCTGTCCTTTCGGTCGCGTCGAACTGATGCGATCGCATGATGGCGGGATGACGTGGAGCTGGCCCGAAGTGGTCATTGACGGGCCGATCGACGATCGTGACGCGAGTGTCCTCGAAACGGCGAACGGGACGCTGCTGGTAACGACATTTACATCTCTGGCTTACGAAGCGGACTTGAACAAGGCGCAAGAAGGCGGGAATTGGCCCGCGGACAAACTAGCTCGCTGGCAAGCCGCACATCAACGTGTGTCGGCCGAGCAACGTCAGGCGGCTCTTGGCGTCTGGATGAAACGATCGACGGACGGCGGTGTCACCTGGTCCGGCCGTTATGACTGCTTAGTTGATAGTCCTCATGGTCCGATACAACTCGCCGACGGGCGACTGCTGTACGCGGGTAAGGATTTGTGGCGGGAACCGCATCGAGTGGGCGTCTGTGAGTCGATCGATGACGGCAAGACATGGAAGTGGCTCGCGGAGATTCCAACTCGCGATGGCGACGACCACAAACAATACCACGAGTTGCATGCGGTCGAGACAACCGACGGACGCATTATCGCTCAGATACGCAATCACAATAGCAAGAACGCCGGCGAGACATTGCAGAGCGAGTCCGACGATGCCGGGAAGACGTGGAGCAAGCCTCAGGCAATTGGTGTCTGGGGTCTACCATCGCATCTGCTGCGACTAATGGACGAGCGATTGCTCATGAGTTATGGTCACCGCCGCGGTCCGCTCGGCAACCAGGCACGGATCAGCGAAGATCACGGACGCACTTGGTCCGAACCGATCATCCTCTCGGGAGACGGAGCATCAGGCGATCTTGGCTATCCGTCAACCGTTCAGCTCGATGACGGTTCTTTAGTGACCGTGTGGTACGAGTTGCTCAAGGGCACGGCGCACGCTCAACTTCGCCAAGCGAAATGGCGGCTCGCGTAGCACCGGTAGGTCACGCTCGCCGAGCGTGACCTCGAAGACCACGGGTTTTTCGTCCGGTTGAAGTCACTTTCGGCGAAAGTGACCTACTTGAGCTAACGACTCATCTTCTGACCGACGCCGTTAATCAGCGCAATCACACCGAAGACGAACAGGACCGGTGGATAGAAGAAGATGACTCCCCCCGCCAAGCCGGCGCAGAACCAGATCAGCGCACCGAGCATCATCCCGATCCCAGAGATGATCTTACCGTTGCCCCAAGAGTTTTCGTCACTCTGCCGAGTGGACTGCTAGGCATGTGCAGCGGCCATGTATGAGTTCGAGAGGTCCGATTGTGTCCCGCCCTTTGGTTTGGCGCGTGCCGCTGGTGGTAAGGTCGCGATTGTGGGGACCTGCGCCGTGCTCATGGGGATGTCACCCTAAAGATCGTCGTCGCTTGCTGCCGGGGCTGGCTGCTGGAAGATATCCGATGGTGCCGGAGCGATTGTGACCTGAATCGGTTGTTGGCACACTGGACATCGCACTTGTTGACCGAGCAAATGCGGTTGCGCTTGAAATCTCTGCCCGCACTGACAGACAACAACCAGCGGAGTAGCAGGCGTTTGCGACAGGCCCGGCCCGCTTCGTATCGTCAGTGGCGTTTGGCAATTTGGACATTGCACTCGCTTTCCCGCGAGTTCAGGCTTCGCCGAGAACCGCTGTCCGCACTGACACGCAACGGTGATCGACGTCGCGGAGGGAGGCGCGGGTATCGCCAACGGCGACTGGCAGGCTGGACATCGGACCTGCTTTCCGGCCAGATGCGGCTGCGCAGCGAATCGCTTTCCACATCCGCAAGTCACGCTAATAGTCATGTTAGACGGCCCCGAGTTGTCTCTTGGATACACGACGTCCGAAGGGAATTCACCCTACCATTATCTCACAACGAAGTTCACCATGCGGCCCGGCACGACGATTGTTTTCTTGATCTCCTTGCCCTCCAGCCATTCGGCGACGGCTTCTTTTGCCGCGGCAATCAGATCATCTTTCGAGATCTCGGGCGAGACTTGAATCTTGGCCCGTACTTTGCCGAGCACTTGAACTGGTATCTCGATCGTGTCTTCGACCAACAAGGATGGGTCGTGAGTCGGCCACGGCTCGTACGCCAAGGTGTCTCCGTTACCCAACAGATGCCACAACTCTTCGGCAATGTGTGGAGCGAATGGCGAGAGGAGCAACACGAACTGTTCTAACGCGGACTTCGGGCGAGTCGATTCCCGCGTGAAGAAGTTGACGAACTCCATCATCCTCGCGATCGCCGTATTGAAGCCAAGGGTCTCTATGTCGTGCGTTACGGCCTTGATTGTCTTGTGTAGCACGCGGGCTTGCTCTTCGGTCGGTGGAACGTCTTCCACCGACGGGCTCAAGGCAAGCGCTTCCGCATCTTGATCGACGATCACTCGCCAAACGCGGTCTAAAAAGTTACGGACGCCATTGACTCCCGACATGCTCCACGGCATCGAGCCTTCCAGCGGCCCCATGAACATTTCGTACAGCCGCAAGGAATCCGCGCCGTAGTCGCGTACGATCGTATCCGGGTTCACGACGTTACCACGACTCTTTGCCATTTTGTCAGCGCGAGCTGTCAAAGTGATGTCGGTGTCTTTCAAGAAGAGCTGGCCCTTGCGCTTCTCCGTTCGGTCCTCCGGAAGATCACCGTCGCCGTGCTTCAGGACAAAGGTCGCCTTCTCGTTCGATCCCGCTTCAACGCCTGTGATCGCGAGCGAAGACAAACGTTCTTTGCTCGCTTCGTATGCCGCGGGCGAGAGATGATACTGCGGCTCGCCCAAGATCATTCCTTGATTCACCAACCGTTGAAATGGCTCGCGCGTACTGACGTAGCCGCGATCGTAAAGCACCTTGTGCCAGAATCTTGAGTACAGCAGGTGCAACACAGCGTGCTCGGCACCGCCGATGTAGAGATCGACGGGCATCCAAGCCTTTTCCTTCTCTGGATCAATGAACGCCTCGGAGTTTGTGTTGTCGATAAACCGCAAGAAGTACCAGCACGATCCGGCCCACTGTGGCATCGTGTTGGTTTCGCGTCTGTACTTCTTGCCGTCGATGACTGGATAGAGCCAATCGTCGGGAGCCTTTCCTAGCGGCGGTTCGGGGCGGCCGTGCGGCTTGTAATCTTCGAGGTAAGGCAAATCGACAGGCAAGTCGTCGGGATCGACAGCCCGCAACAAGCCGTTAGGCTGTCCCGATTCGTCCAATTCGTGCAAGATCGGAAACGGTTCGCCCCAAAAACGCTGGCGACTGAACAGCCAATCGCGCAGCTTATAGTTAACCTTCGCTTGGCCCAGCGCCTTGCTCGCAAGCCAGTCGATCGTCTTGGCTTTGGCTTCGGTAACCTCCAGACCATTCAAGAACCCACTATTAATCGCGGGGCCATCTTCCAGATATGCTTTCCCATCGAAATCGTCGGGTGTCTGCACGGTGCGGATGATCGGCAGGCCAAATACTTCGGCGAATTCCCAGTCTCGTTCGTCCTGCCCTGGAACGGCCATAATGGCTCCAGTTCCGTAACTGATCAGGACGTAGTCCGCGACCCAGATCGGAATCAGCTCGCCGTTCACCGGATTGACTGCGTAAGAGCCGCTGAATACACCAGTCTTCTCTTTGGCTAACTCGGTTCGATCGAGGTCGCTCTTGCCGGCTGCTTGTTCGCAGTAATCCTTGACGGCATCACGCTGCTCGTCCGTTGTCAAACGATCAACGAACGGATGCTCGGGCGCGATGACCATGTAAGTAGCACCGAACAACGTATCCGGTCGCGTTGTATAGACGCGCAAGACATCATCGCCCGGCTTGCGCGGGAAGCCGGTCTTGGCTCGCTCGGCTTGCCAAGGCTCGAAGTCTACGTCCGGCGCGATAAGAAAATCGACTTCAGCACCGGTGCTGCGACCGATCCACTCTCGCTGCATCGTCTTGATGCCTTCGGGCCAGCTAAGGTCATCGAGTTCCTTCTCCAATCGCTCGGCGTATTCCGTGATCCGCAGCATCCACTGACGAAGCGGCATTCGCTGGACTGGATGGCTACCGCGTTCGCTCTTTCCGTCGATGACTTCTTCGTTTGCCAGCACGGTTCCCAGAGCAGGACACCAGTTGACCAGCGCATCCGCTTGGAAAGCGAGTCGATGTTCGTCTTGATAGAGGCGGACGGATTTCTCGCCCTCCGCTTGGATATCGTTCGGGATTGGCAACTCGCCGATTGGCCTCCCCTTCTGCTGCTCGTGGTCGAACCAAGTATCGAACAGCACCAAGAAGATCCACTGCGTCCAACGAAAGTACTCGACATCCGTCGTGGCAAGCACGCGGCTCCAGTCGTAACTGAAGCCCAACATCTTGAGCTGTCGCGTGAAGGTTTCGATGTTCTTTTCTGTCGATTCGCGAGGCGGTGTGTTTGTCTTGATCGCATACTCTTCCGCGGGAAGACCGAACGCATCAAAACCCATTGGATGCAGAACCGACTTGTCCCGCATCCGCTCGAAGCGGCAAACGATATCGGTCGCGGTATAGCCTTCCGGGTGACCAACATGCAAGCCTTCGCCGCTGGGGTAGGGGAACATATCGAGTACGTATACCTTCTCGGCAGCGGGCATTTCGGGTGCCTTGAAAGTCTCGTTCTCTTCCCAGTACGTCTGCCATCGAGGCTCGATGTGGGCGGGGTTATAGCGGGGCATATTGAAGGCTCGGGGTAAGGGCAATCCAGAACGTGGAACAGGCGATTCTAATGGCTGGCTGCGAGGCCGGGAACGGGGACATCGTGGGCCGCTTGGCAAGTGTGACCTCCGCGCCGGACACCAACCGACTTCGGCATGTTCGCTCGTCGATGCGGATGTTACACTGTGCGGTTCTCGATTGGCCCGCGGCTAGGACATCCGATGCTACAGAACAAGAAGAAAATCAAGCTTGCGAAGCCGGAACGCGAAGCGATGCGTCATGCTTGCCAGTTCAACGCCAGCTTGTTGGACTATCTGCGAGACTTCATCAAGCCAGGCATCACGACCGGCGAGATTGATGAACTCGTCGACTATTACACAACGAAACATGGGCACGTGCCCGCGCCGCTTGGATATCCAGGCGAGCACAGCCCGTTTCCAAAGAGTTGTTGTACGAGCATTAATGAGGTGATTTGCCACGGGATTCCCGACAGCTATGCGTTGCAGTCGGGCGACATCGTCAACGTCGATGTGACGAGTGTCGTGGATGGTTGGCACGGAGATTCTTCGGAGACGTTTCTGATCGGCGAAGTTTCCGAGGAAGCTCGCGCGGTGACGCAATGCTCATTCGATTGTCTTTGGCTAGCGATCGATGCGGTTACGCCCGGTTGCACGGTCTCCGCCATTGGGGATGCTATCAAAGCAGAGGCAGAGTCGCGCGGCTTCAGCGTGGTCCGTGAGTTTGTTGGGCATGGAGTCGGTCGCAACTTTCATCAAGAGCCGACCATCCCGCATTATCCCAATCGCCAGTCCCGCAAGGACCGGTTGGAGCCTGGGATGTGCTTTACGATCGAGCCGATGATCAACGGCGGTAAGCGACATGGGGTGACGAACAAACGAGACGGCTGGACCGTCAGAACACGAGATCGCTCGCTCTCAGCTCAGTTCGAACACACGGTATTGATGACCGAAGATGGTCCCGAGCCGCTGACAGTCTCGAAACGTGGTCCCCAAAAGGGCCACAGCTTCTAGCGACCGCCCAGTTTAACGCTTCATCTATTATTCGTTTGCACCCGAACTGTTTTCGGGGCAACTTTGTACCGATACATAATGGCGGCTTGGGGTGACTTTGGCGGGCGTTCGTCGAGTTGTAGGCAACTGGTCTTTCTGGCCTTTACCTGTCTCGGTTTTCGCGGCACAATACCGCCCCCTTCACCAGATTTCGGGGTGCCTCCAGGACGGAGGTATCGGTTCAAGGACGATTTCGTCTACAGCAAGGAGTGCTGAACGTGAGAATCTCTATTCTTTTAGCCGCGCTCGCGGCTACAACCGTTTTTGGGACAGACTCGAGCTTCGGGCAAGGCACTGCTGCCCCGCGTACAGCCGCTCCGCCGGCGACTTCTAAACAGGGCACCAGCGTTGCTGTCATTGATGTCGGCTACATCTTTAAGAATGCCCGACGTTTCAAACAAACGATGGCAGACATCAAACTGGCCGACGAGAAGTTCCAGGAAGAACTCATTCGCCGTCGCGATGCCATCAACGCCAATATTCAGAAGCTGCAGCAGATGCAGAAGGGCGACCCGAATTACAAGGTGCTCGAAGAGCAAATTGCAGGCGACCAGACCAAGTTGCGGCTCGACGTCGCGCGTGCTCAGAAAAAGCGCATCGAACAGGAAGCGAAAGTCTACTACAACGCCTACCAGGAAGTGTTAGACCACATTACGAAGTTTTCGGGTCGCTTCGGCATCGATCTCGTGTTGCGATTCAATAGTGAAGCGATGGATCCGACTAAGCCCGAATCGGTGCTGAGCGGGATCAATCGTTTCGTCATTTTCCAACGACAGATCAACATCACTGGACACATCCTGGATGAGATGAATCGCAACACTCCGGAAGCGCAACCGAGAAACGCCAGCGGAGCCGCTCGCACCAACTTCCCACCGCGGCCGGGCAGTGGTGGACTTCGGTGACGCCGTTGGTCTGAAACGTTTCTGTCGCTTTGTTAAGCAGCCATTGATGAACTCCCTGCGTCAGCAACAAACGATCGCTCAAGTAGCCGAAGTCCAAGGCTTCGGCTACTGGAGCGGAGAAGATGTTCGTGTCGAGCTTCGGCCGGCAGCGGAAGGAACAGGTCTCGTCTTTGTAAGGCGAGACCTTGATTCCTGTCCGCGCATCCCGGCCTTAGTCGCACAGCGTGTTGAAACACCGCTCCGGACGACGTTGGTGTCGGATGGAGCGGCCGTTGAGATGGTCGAGCATGTCCTCGCCGCATGCGCGGGCTTGCGGATTGACAACTGTGAGATCTGGGTCGATCAGCCTGAACTGCCAGGCATGGATGGGTCGAGCCGTGCGTTCGTCGATGCTCTCTTATCAGCGGGCGTCACAACGCAAGAAGCGCCTCGGCCACAACTGATCGTGACCGAGCCGACGCGTGTCGGCGACGACGAATGCTGGATTGAAGCGCGGCCGGCAAAACGAGGAGGATTCCGTGCCAAGTATCGTTTGGATTACGGACTCGGGAATGTGATCGGGCGGGAAACGCTCGAGTTGCAAGTGGATGAAAAATCATTTTGTGAGGAATTAGCATCCGCCAGAACGTTCCTTTTGCAATCGGAAGCCGAGTGGCTGCGAAGCCGTGGGCTTGGTCAACGGGTAACAACTCAAGATGTACTGGTTTTCGGTGATGAGGGCCCTATCGATAACGAACGACGCTTCGAAGATGAATGTGTTCGACACAAAATCCTCGATCTAGTTGGCGACCTTGCCTTGGCGGGCTGCGATATCGTCGGAAGCTTCATCGCACAACGCAGCGGGCATCGCCAGAATGCGGAACTCGTGCGGGCTTTGTTAGCGGAAGGACAGATCATCGAAGATAGAAGAAGGACGGCGTGACATGGAAGTTACGTCCAAAGCGGTTACCAACGACAGGGATGTCGCGATGGCAGCTTCAATCGATCCTAGAGCGGCGGTTGACCCTCGTGCCGAGATCGAGCCCGGCGTAGAGATTGGTCCGTTCTGCGTTGTCGGTCCCGATGTCTCGATCGGGCGCGGAACAAAGCTGGAAGGCAACGTGACGCTGATGGGGCGCGTCACGATTGGCAACCATAACCGCGTTTATCCAGGAGTCGTCATTGGCGGCGCGCCGCAAGACATCACGTATCAAGGTGAGAATACAGAAGTTGTCATCGGCGACCACAACGTCATTCGTGAAGCCGTCACGATCAACCGCGGCACCGCGAAGGAAGAAGGCATCACTTCGGTCGGCGATCACTGTTACATCATGGCCTGCGGCCATATCGCACACGACTGTCGCTTGGGTGATCGCATCATCATCGCCAATGGCAGCATGCTTGGTGGTCATGTCCACGTCCACAACGACGCGACGCTTTCGGGTGTTGTCGCCGTGCATCATTTTGCGACGATCGGCAGCTATAGTTTCGTTAGCGGGATGAGCCGCGTCATCCAGGATGTACCGCCGTTCATGCTCGTCGAAGGCCAGCCAACTCGGCCACGCTGCGTGAATATTGTCGCGCTCAAACGCAACGACTTCCCGCTGGATACGATTCGGGCACTTACCGAGGCTTACAAGTTGCTCTACCGGGGCAAAGTTAACGTTGATGACGCGCGCGAGATTCTGCGAACCAATGGGCAATTGGTCCCAACCGTGAATCATCTGCTGAGCTTCGTTGACGATCAGCGCGAAGGTCGGTATGGACGTGGGCGTGAACGCAGGAGGGCCGCGTGAGTCGCCTTCGCGTTGGAGTTATCGGTGCCGGTCATCTAGGACGCATTCATACGCGCCTGTTGAAGACTATCGAAGATGTTGAACTCGTTGGAGTCGTCGATCCGATCTCTGGTGCCCGCCAGCGCATCGCGGAGGAGTATAACGTCGAGACGTTCGAGCATCATGATGCTCTGGTAGGCAAGATCGATGCGGCCATCGTCGCAACCACCACGGAGCATCACCACGCCGTTGGAACGGACGTGCTCCGGCAGGGAGCACATCTGTTCATCGAAAAACCGATTAGCACAACGGTTAGCCAAGCCGACGAGTTGGTTGCTCTCGCTCGGGTGAACGGTCTGGTACTTCAGGTCGGCCATGTCGAGCGGTTCAATCCCGCCTTCCGCGCCGTCGCCAAGTGTATCCGACGACCCCGCTATCTCGAAGCTGTTCGCATGAACGGCTATACCTTCCGTTCAACCGATATCGGCGTCGTGCTGGATCTAATGATCCACGACCTCGATCTCGTTCTTTCGATGGTGCGCAGCGAAGTTGTCGAAGTCGATGCGCTCGGCTCGACGATTTTCGGACCGCACGAAGACATGGCGCACGCTCACCTGCGATTCGCAAATGGTTGCATTGCGAATTTAAACGCCTCACGAACCAGCTTCTACCTGCAGCGTCAGATGCAGATCCTGACCGATCGCGCCTACGGCAGCGTTGATTTTGCGGAACAGACGGCCAAACTCGTTCGTCCGAGCAAAGAGGTATTGCGCGGTGAGATCCAGGTTCAATCCATGTCGATTGAAGAGCGCGAACGCGTGCAACACAACCTGTTCACGGATTTACTCCCCGTTCGCGAGTTACCGGTTGAAGACCGCAACGCGATCCTCGATGAACAGCACGACTTCGTCGAGTGCATTCGGAAAGGTCGTCGGCCCCGTGTTTGTGGTGAACAGGGACGTTATTGCTTGAGCATCGCCGAGAAGATTCTCGAGCGTATTCGTGGGTCGGAACGCGAGGCATCGACTGCCGCCGGACGTCTGCTGCTTGCTGGCCGCTTCAATCAGACCGCCGCGAGTACCTCTCCCGAATCGCAGCGTCAGGCTGGTTAAGGCCGACAACCGGCGTCGATGATAACGCTTGTTATCAATTACGCGTCCAGCAGCCACTCACGAACGGCAGATGTCGCATCGGTTTGAAAACTGCATGTGACTTAAGGACAAGAACTTAGCGTTTGTCCGAGACATTTCTGCGCGACGGCTATTCATATGGTCGCGATCCGTTCGTGAGACTGCGAGAACGGACTCCGGTCGGACGTGCGGGTTATTCAATTCGAGTTTATGATCTGAGTGATGAGCAAGTCAGGCTGGATCTCGAAGAGGCGCTGCGGCGAGGCGTGCAGCGGCCGTTGGTGCCTATTAGCTGCGGAAGGAGCGACGTCTTCGAGGTCGGGAAGCGGCTCGGTCATTGCAGCTACCGAGCTTAATTGGAGCGAGGCAGAAAACCAGCATTCGTTGCTCTTCACGTGGCTTTTCGCTCCGCGAAACCGCGTTCGCTCGTGGAGCGAACGGTGAGGCTCGATGGTATCATATCAACCAGGACTCTGAGATTTCAGAGCCTCACGCAAGCTGATCACGGAATTCAAGCGACACAATCGCCCTTTAGCGTCTCCGTTCGTAACTTCTGCGCACGATGCGCTTATGTTCGTGGCTGGGGGCATCTTGCCGCAGCCTTGGCTGGAAGCCCCAGCCACGTTGGTTGCGGCCAAAGGCCGCGTTAGGAAAAGCGTCATGAAGAGATCCGCCCACATCTACTTGGCTGCGATCGTCGGCTCGCTCGTCGTTTGTGCGATCACAGCCCGGGTCTCCAGTCAGGCACCGAAGAGCAACACGGCTCAGTTCCAACGCGACAACCTTGTTGCCTGGTGTATCGTGCCGTTCGATGGGAAGAAACGTGGGCCGGCCGAGCGGGCGGAGATGATCAAGCGGATCGGGATGCGGCGCGTGGCGTACGACTGGCGGGAGAATCACGTCGCGGAGTTCGAGCAGGAGATCCTTGAGTACAAGAAGCACGGCATCGAGTACTTCGCGTTTTGGAGTACGCACGAAGAAGCACTCAAGCTGTTCGAGAAGCACGGTCTTCATCCGCAGATCTGGCAGATGCTCCCTGCGCCGGTCGGAGAAACTCAGCGGCAACGTGTTGAAGATGCGGCGAGGAAGATCCTGGCGCTCGTGGAGCGCACTCGCAAGCTCGGCAGCAAGCTTGGGCTCTACAACCACGGCGGCTGGACCGGCGAGCCGGAGAACATGGTCGCGGTCTGCAAGTATCTCCGCGAGCATCACGCTGCGGATCATGTTGGTATTGTCTACAACCAACACCATGCACACAGCCGCATCGACGACTTCGCCGAGATTATCGCGCTGATGAAACCGTACCTGCTCTGCCTGAATCTCAACGGCATGGCGACGAACGGTGATCAAGTCGGCAAGAAGATCCTGCCACTCGGCGAAGGAGAGCACGACGTGCGGTTGACGAAGATCATCCGCGAGTCAGGGTACAAAGGACCGATCGGGATCATCGGCCATACGCAAGACGATGTTGAGCAGCGATTGCTTGATAACCTCGAAGGTCTCGAATGGGTGTTGCCTCAGCTTGATGGCAAGCCGGCGGCGCCGAAGCCGAAGCTGCGTACCTACGATTCGGCGAAAGAGGCCGCATCGCTTGGAGGCAGTCTCGGTGGAACGCTGTTGGCTGGCGATGCCGCTTACCGTCAACCGCCGATCACCGTCGAAGCGCGCGTTACTCTGCCGCGCAAAGATCAATACAACATCGTCGTCGCCAGCGACGCCAAGCGTAGCGGGGCCCATTGGGAGATTTTCTCGATGAATGGCAGCGGCATGTTGACAGCCTATCTGCCTGGACTGAAGCCCGATCACGTCAATTCGAAGGCGATGATCTGCGACAACAAGACACACCGAGTTGCGATGCTCTACGAACCGAAGCGAGTTCGTTTGTTTGTCGATGGCAAACAAGTTGCCGATCAACAAGTCGAGTCGCTCGGACGGCCAACCGTTCCGGGAAGTCTCGGAATCGGGCGGCTGGTTCAAGAAGGACTCCGTTGCAGTGGGCCCGTCGATTGGGTGCGCATCTCGGGCGGTGTCCGAGATGTGGCCGGGATGGATTCGAATGAAATCGCAAAGGACGACAGGACGCTCGTCTTGTGGCAGGCTGCAGCGAAAGACACGGCGGAACGCGCACCCGAGTATTCGCCCGAAGCGATCAAACAACTTCTTGCGCAAGCGGACAAAGACGGCGATGCCAATCGCGGGCTAATGGTGTTCAGCTCGGCGAAGTCCGCGTGCCTCTCTTGCCACAAGATCGGCAAGCACGGCGGCAGCGTCGGACCGGACTTGACGAAAGTCGGGCAGGAACGCAAGCCGGAAGAAATCGTCGAAGCCGTGCTCTGGCCGAAACGAACCGTGAAGAAGGAGTTCGTCGCGCATCATATCCTGTTCGATGACGGCACGGTGCGACAAGGATACATCGTCGATCAAAACGAGCAGCAATTCGTCTTTCGCGATCCGACCAGGCCCAATGAACCGAATGCCACAATCAAACTCGAGAACGTCGAAGATCGTCGCGAGGTCGGTACGTTGATGCCAGACAACTTGATTGCGTCGATGTCAGAAGAGCAGCTTACGGATTTGATCAGCCTGCTTGTAGGGCTTGGTCGCGAGGATGGAATCCTGCTGGCCGATGTCGATTCGCTGCTTGAACATGCGTACGGCCACCTCCACGGCCCCGCGACGTTCCCTTACGAACGCAAGCCGCTGCATCCCGAGCATTGGCCGAGTTGGGAGCATCGGGTCAACCGCGACCGTCTCTATGACTTCTATGCCAAAGAAGCGGACTACTTCCGCCAGCAAGGGCATGTGCCGGCGATCCTCCCCGAGTATCCGGGGCTCGACGGCGGGGAGCTTGGACATTGGGGCAATCAAGACGAAGCGACTTGGGCGAGCGGTGCGTGGAACGAGACCGACCTCGGCAACTTGCAATGCGGAATCTTTCGAGCTCCAGGCCGGATCGTCCCGCGTGGCATTTGCGTGCGTTTGGGCGACGATAAGAAGATCTCTGCTTGCTTCGATCCGGAAACATTGACATATCCCTTCACGTGGAAAGACGGCTTTCTGAAGTTCTCGTCCGTGCGTCACGGTTTTCTCGGCGGCTTGCAGATGGATGGCCAGATGCGATTGCATCTTGACCGAAGACGGCCGAGTGAGCCGTTCGAGTATCACGGCTTCTATCGGCACGGGGATCGAGTCACGTTCGTCTATACCGTTGGTGGAAAGAAGTTCTTCGAAACGCCATGGGCAAAAGATGGGCAGTTCGTTACGCACATTCGGGAAGCCGGTGATCCGCCTCCTCCGGAAGCTCAATGGCCCAAAGTTATTAAAACCAGGATCGAGCATGGTGGCGGATCGCCTTACGCGATCGATACGATTCAGTTGCCGTTTTACAACCCTTGGAATGCGCTCCCGTTCTTCGGTGGTCACGCGTTCTTACCGGATGGTTCAGCGTTGGCTTGCACAATGCAAGGCGACGTCTGGCACATCTCCGATCTGCCGTATCCATCGCAGAAGGCTCGTTGGCGACGATTCGCCGCGGGCTTGTCGCAGTGCCAGGGACTGCTGATCGATGACGACGGGATATTCGTATTGGGCCGCGACCAGATCACGCGATTACACGATCTGAACGACGACGGAGAGGCCGATTTCTACGAACGCTTCAGCAGCACGTATCAGGCTTCGTCGGCAGGGCATGACTTCATCTGCGGCCTCGAACGCGATGCGGCCGGCAACTTCTATACGGCTTCCGGCAATCAAGGCGTTGTCCGCATTTCACCCGATGGCAAGCGAGCGGATGTCATGGCGACCGGCTTTCGCAACCCCGACGGTATCGGAGTGACACCGGACGGAGTCGTAACCGTTCCGTGCTCGGAAGGCACATGGACGCCGGCGTCGATGGTGTGTGCGTTTCGACCACACGTAGGACGGGTTTTCAACCCGTCCAATAGCACAGACGGGTTGAAAACCCATCCTACCGAAGATGCGCCACACTTCGGCTTCCCCGGCCCGCGAGACGACAAGCCGCCTGCGCTGCCATTCGTTTACTTCCCACGAGGCGTCGATAACTCAGCCGGCGGGCAGACGACTGTGACCGGTGATCGCTGGGGACCGCTGCAAGGTCAAATCGTGCATACGTCTTTCGGAACGGGGTCGCACTTTCTGCTGCTGCGAGACGAAGTTGACGGTCAACTCCAAGGAGCGGTCGTGCCGTTGCCCGGAGAGTTTCAATCCGGTGCGCATCGCGCGCGATTCAATCCGGCTGACGGCCAGCTCTACGTCAGCGGCATGCAAGGCTGGGGATGCTACACACCCGAAGTCGGTTGCTTCCAGCGAGTGCGTTACACAGGCGAGCGCGTTCAGTTACCCATCGGGTTCCGCGTGCATCAGAACGGCGTGGTAGTAAAGTTCTCGTCGGCGTTGGATCAAGAGATAGTTTCACAAACCGCAAGCCATTTCGCTCAATGCTGGAACTATCGATACAGCGGTGCGTATGGCTCGCCGGAGTTTTCGACGAAGCACTTCGGCATCCGCGGGCATGATGCATTGCGAATCGAATCAGCCCAGGTGCTGAAAGACGGAACAAGCTTGTTCCTTGAGATTCCGGACATCCAGCCTGCGAATCAAATCCATTTGCGTCTGCAATCGGCCGAGGGAGAACTTCACGAACTGTTCGTCACCGCGCACAAGCTTGCCAAGCCGTTCACCGGCTTCGCTGGTTATCGGCCGCAAAAGAAGACGGTTAGTCCGCATCCGATTCTGGCCGACTTGGCGATGGCGACGAAGAGTGTTCCGAATCCTCATGCGAACCGATTCAAGCCGACTCGGCCGATCACAATTGAAACGGGAACGAACTTGACCTTCGCCACGCGGTCGTTCAAGGTTCGCTCGGGTGAAGCGATTTCGTTAACGCTTTCCAATCCAGACGTCGTTCCTCACAACTGGGCGTTGGTGAAGCCTGGCACGTTGCAACGCGTCGGGCAACTCGCGAACAAACTCATCTCCGATCCTGAAGCCGCGGTGCGACAGTACATTCCCAACACAGACGATGTCCTCGTTTATACCGATGTCGTACTGCCGCGGGGCAAGTTCACCGTCTACTTCCGAGCGCCGAAGCAACCAGGCCGGTATCCCTACCTGTGTACATTCCCCGGCCACTGGCTAGTGATGAATGGCGAGATGATCGTCGAAGAAGCAGTGCCAAAGTAGCTCACGCTCCGCGTGATGAAATGCGGAAGATGGATGGACACTGATTCGCTCTGCAAACTTACTTGCATCCTTCGCCGACCGCTCTCATCACGGGGAGCGTGATGGATTTGATTAATCCGGGCTAGCTATACCGTGAACAGTTTGGTTCTTCCTGCTGGAGTCCCGGCTTCAGCCGGTCTTGCCCGTGGGGTCAAAAAACTCAGCCGAGCTGGAAGTGCTGCCGCTTTCTAGAGTCTCTCCTGTTTATGAGGTCCACTTCCGGACGAATCGGCCAACAACAAAGAAGTGGGTGAGCTAGCCCAGCGATTCTTTACAACCAATATGAGCGGAATGTTCGCGTGACAATCCCCTCGGAAGCGTTGTAAAGAATCGGTGGACCAGCACACCAGATGGCACTGCTCAAGCAACTCGGGCGGAGCGTCAGTTTCGATTGAGGGTCAGAATAATGTCGCAGATCGTCAGGTGTCCAAGGTGTAGTGGACGAGCTTACGACTTCGGCTGGGGTATCCGCTGCGGTGAGTGTCGCTACGAATCATTCCGCCGCGTCAAAGCCATCCCATTGCGGAAGCCCAACAAAGCGTGAAAGCTATTCTTCCGGCCCACTAGTTCAAGGTTCGATGTGCCCCAAGCCGTCGTCCATTCCGCCAGGTCGTAGTCCGATGCCTGAATCCGCAGACCGAGCGTATGAACGTGCTCTGGTTGAAACCTCGCATGGAAATTGAATTCGACGGCCGAAGGGTCGTCCGCAGAGTCAAGCGACTAGGCTCCGTGTTTGGCAGTTCTCGCACGAGTGTCGTCTCACACCAGGCGGCCTTGTCATCCTCGTGTGTTTTGATGCTCACCACCCAATCGCACGTCGCCGAAGTTATCCAGTCCGCCCGCGGCACTTCCCACGCCGAGAAGCCCACGTCGTCAATGAACGACTGCTGCGCGCTTCGCTTATCAACCAAGACCGACGGTTGAAAGTTCCGGTCCCGTTGCAGCTCGACGCGCACCAGCGCATTCTCCAAGACCACCGCATCGTCGGAGCGACTGAGAGTTATTTCGGCACTTGCCGTCAGAGCCATGACGGCAACAACGATCAGGCCGAACCACGGTAAGGACTTCATTCGCGACGTTCTCCTTCGCGTTTCGGAGAATAGTGAAATCCAACGTCAACGGTACCCGTGTCGCGCGTTTGATCGGTGCGCGCCGTGAACTCATCGAAACCCTGGAAAGCGGCAGGCTCTGATCCTGCATCGACGCAAGGGCTGTTTGCTATTTGTCCAGAGCCTGTATTACTAAGATAGAAACGGCCGCTCGGCCCGCTTTTGAACAATGGATCCTTGTTGAAGTTACCGCCTTTGTCGATGGCTTCCGCGGGAGTTCCACCTTGGATGCAACAGTGTCGCAGGGAAGGCTTGGCGGACTCTAACAGAAACGGCTGGTGATTGCCCCATAGGATCGAGTTCACGATCTGCGGCGACGCTTGCTGCCGCAGAGTGAGCCCCGCTTTGGGAGCGCCGGTCACAGTACAACCAATGATACGAACTTCAGAATCACCGACGATGTTGATGGCGTGGTCGAAAGCGGGATTCCCGCTCGCGTCGACAAGGACATTGCTGAGCGTAAACGCACCGGCATACGCATTGATGTTGATGTGCGTCGCTTGCGTGTTGCTGATCCGTACGGTGGTGTTGTCGAGCGGTTGCGGCTCGCCAGGTTCCGGGCGGTTCTTTTCACCATAGTCGTAACCCAGGTGAATGACGCCGAACCGGCCGCCGGCAATCTCGACGCGTTCCAAGGGGCCGTAGAACAGAATGGGTGCCGGGCAGACGACGTCGATCAGGCGAACGTCGGTCAGCCGGTTGGCCGGAAAACGGTCTCGCGGAGCGCTGTGGCTGTAGATGCCGTATTTGCCGCCGACATTCGTGATCTTGACGCGACGCAATTCAATGTCGCGCGAAACATCGACCGGTCCGGCAGTCCAGTGGTTGCGGATACCGAACGCGTTGCCGCGCGGAACGTCGCTGACCGAACAGTCGACGACGCGCACGTGTCGCACGCCGTCTTCGATCTCCCAGGCGTTGCCCGTCGAGTCGGGAGCGCCACGGGCGTGGCAATTGACAAATCGGATGTTGGTTGTGATGGCCCCGGAGCCCTTGTCCGCATCACCACTGGCGTCGAAGGCGTCCTCCGTCCAGTCTTCAATCACGCAATCGCGGGCTTCACAGTTGCTGGAGCCCGCCCCGAAGTCCAGGCCGACAAACGTGCGCACGATCTTCACGTCTTTCACCAGCACGCCATCCGCGTGTTCGACCACGATCGCTCGCGGGTTGTAGTAGTCATTCTGGCCGAAGATGTTGGCATCGATGGTCAGTCCCTTGATGCTCACGTTTTTGACTTGCCGGTTCCGCTCGCCTGTCAGGCGAATCACGTGAACCTGACTCTCGGTCGCCCGTCCGTTGCTCGTTCCGTTGGCGGCCCCGTCGGCGAGCTTGATGGTCGCACCGCTCCCGGAAAGCTCGACCCGGCTGGACCGGACGACAATCGTTCCGCCCACAAGGTATGGCTGGTCGCTCTTGGGAAATCGGACAACGCCCCCGTCGGCCGAGACGGCATCAATCGCTCGTTGAATTGGCTCAAGGCAATCCGTCCGGCCATCGGCAACCGCGCCAAAGTCGGTAACGCGAACGTCTCGCTTGGCTTGTTCAGCTTGCTCAAATCGATCGCCAGGAACATCGTCGGCGACCGCACGACCAGAAGCCAGCGCGGCCAAGGTAAGGATCGCACACGTGACCAAATGCATCCGCATACTTGTCGCTCCGGCCGTGTCTCTCTGTCGGATCGGCATTGCCCACCAACGCAACCGATTTGGTGGGCAGTGTCCACCCTACGAATCCATCAACTCTCGCAGTTTGTTCACCGTCCCGACTGCTTCATCGACGCACGATCTTGTGAAGTCGTCGAGGACAGTTGAGTTCCTTTGGACGATCGCTTGTTGCTCAACCTCCTTGCATTTGGCTGTCCACCTCTGTTCCAGTCGGTCAAACGCGGCTCGCGCGAGCGGCTGCCGTTCGCTGAACGCCGTTCCCGTTTCATCGCCTTTGATCTTGTCGAGCAGATCGCGGAACAACCACCAATAGGAATTCGCCGAGAACTCATCGGGATTCGCCTGTGGCGGAGGCGTAACGCTCTTGCCTTCGACACCCGCGGTCGTCAGCACTTCCGGAAGTCGGCTGGCGGAAGCGAAGACGGGAAGATAGAGGCCGGTGCAAGGAGTCACCGGAGTCCACCACATCTGCGCGAGGCGTTTGGAATCGGCAGGCAAAATAAAAACGGCCGAACTGGCCGTGTTACCCCAAGTGAATTCGGCAGGTGAACTGTGCATGCAGAGCGTCAGAAAGTCCGGCAGCGCGGCGTTGAAGTTCGGACCGCCCAGAAACGTGTCCTCATAGTGGTCGCGAAGCACGCGCATCACCCACTTCGGCGAGACGTCTCCGTTCTCTTTCTGGCACAAGAGCTGGCGCGAACGCTGCACGCGGAGTTGGGACAATTGAAGCGGAGTTTTCAAGTCGATGTAGGCACGGGCGAAGTCGAATTCGTCTTCCTTGGCTTTCGGCCACCAACCTTTGTCGATGGCGTAATCGACCAGGTCATCACTGGCGAGGTCCCATTGCTTACGGATCGATGGTTGATTCGAAATCGCCGCCACACCTCGCGTCACTCGCTTGCCAACCCAACGCTTGCCAACGGTCTCCAAAATCCAGGCTTCCTTACCGTCGGCGATGATGTACGAGTTGTCGTAGCCTCCCGTTTCGTGATCCATCCCTGGAACACCGGAACCCCACTGACCGTAACGCTCGACGAGCGCGGCGATCACATCCAGTGCCTCGCGAGCCGTCTTGCCGCGTTCCAACCCCAGCCGCAGCAGGTCCATCCCCAACAGTCCCAACTCTGGCGGCTTGCCCGCCTTGCTGGAGGCAACCGCGTCGGCGAACGTCTTGGTGAAGATAGCTTCGTTTCCAATCGCTACGCCGAATTCGTTGATGCCTTCTTCGTAACCCCAACACCAATAAGGACTCGAACCGATCGTAGCATAGGTCTCGCGGGCTTGTGAGATGCTTCGGTATTCCAACTTGATCGACGAGTCCGCTGCGTGTTGTTGGCGCGGGTGGTGGACCAGTGGTTGGCAATCGAACACCGGCCGGTCGCTGTTCTTCCCCAACACCGTGGTCCCGGTTGTCGTCGCATCGGGCAACGCGACCATCGTGTCGCACGAGAGCGGGCGCACACGGCGGTTAATGTCAAGCATGGACTGACTCCGCAATTGCTCATCGGCGAGGGCGGACAAACCGCTGGGGCCGAACAGGCCAAGGAAGCCGCCCCCAATGGTAGTCCCACGTCTGAGTATCGCTCTCCGATTCAGGAGCTCCGCGTGTCCTGCGCTCCTGCCGCGTTGACCTTGGTGCTCGGGCATCCTCTTTTCTCCGTCGAGTCGGTATCGCTCTGCAATTCTGTTACTAGCATAGCCAAAATGCCAGGGGTTGGCGATTCTGCTGGTCAGCTCACGCAACCGCTCGCGCGCCGTACTTTGTAGTCGATGGCAGACGCTTCTTCAGCGGGCTATGATGGCGGCTCGTGACGAAGCCTCATGTCGAATATCGTCCGTGCTTGGTTTTCGGAGTGCCCTATGGACCGTCGGGAGTTTGGTCGGACGACTGGTGGAATCGTGGCGGCAACCTTGACGCATCGGACTTGTGCTGGCGCTGAAGATCCGAAGTCGATTCCTGCGCTGCTGCCTCGTGATGAATCGGGACATCGTTTTGCCTTGTACAGCGACTGCTGCAGCGGCAGCGGCAGTCCAGGGACGGCGGTGGCGAGGAATCTTCAATCCGTCAACAAGATGGTCGCCCGCCTTCAGCCGCAGCCGGAATTCATCGCCTTTCCGGGCGATGCGGTGAGCGGGTACACGAAAGATTACGCTGAGCTGCGTCGGCAGTGGGACTACTGGCGAGGCACAGAGATGAAGTGGGTCCGCGAGCGAAAGCTCCCGCTGTTTCAGTCGACCAGCAATCACAACACGTACGACACTGGCAGCGAGAAGGTGTTTCGTGACGTCCACGCGGATCTTCCGCAGAATGGTCCTCCGGGACAGAAGGGACTCGCTTACTGGTTTCGCCGCGGCGATCTGCTCTACATCTCGACGCATCAGCCTGACAAGCGGATGCCGATCGACCATGGTTGGCTGGATCAGGTCCTAATCGACAACGCCGACGCCAAGTACAAGTTCGTCGCTGGGCACTATCCCGTCTTTCCTGTCAATGGCTACATTGCCTGGCCACTGTGGTGCTTCCCGCCCGACCAGCGAAAGCCCTTCTGGGATTTGCTGGTGAAGCACCGTGTGGATACCTACCTGGCGAGCCATATCATCGCGTTTGACTGCCAGGTTCATGAGGGTGTGCTGCAGATTCTCTCGGGTGGGGCCGGTACGGAATACGGGCCGGGCGGCTTCATGCCAGGACGCAGCGAGTATTTCCACGCGGTCCAAATTGCTGTGGATGAGCAGGGACTGCGCTATCAGGTCCACGACCCAAGTGGTCAAGTGCGCGAACGTTTGAGTTGGCCGTTCACGTTGCCATCCGTCGATCAGTGGCAGCCCGTGGACGACAGCAATGCCAACACGCTGCTGCGTCCGATCGATTTGACCAGCGAAATCGTCGCCTTTCGGATCCGCGGCGCACTCGCAAAACCCAGCCGCCGCAACTCCGATCAGACACTGATCTGCGGGATCGATTCGGGGGAAGGCGTGGAGCCTGTCTGGATCGGTGTTGACGGCGACAGCGACCGGCTGGCTGTGCAGACCGTACCGCTCTCCGGGCACGGCTGGCAGGTCTGGAAGGGCCCGCGTCTTGCTGTCGGTCAGCCATTCGATTTCCAGGTGGCCCTGCATCCCGACATGGGGCCGGGGGGAATCCTCTTTCGCGTTGATGGATCGGCTGCGTGGTCAACGCTCGAGTCAACGTCGTCGAAAGGCTGTGAAGATTCGAAACGTTCTCAACGCTGGGCTGTCGGCCACGGTCAAAGCGGCACGGCCGACCGGCCGTTCAGCGGCGAGTTACTCAGGATTCTCGTCGCTCGGAAGACGCCGTTGTTTGACGCGGCAGAACAGAATCACCGAGCGCGTTTCCGACACATGCAGAATCAGCCGGGACGTGTTAGCGTCCGGTTCCGAAAACCGTGGGCTAACGCCCAGCGGCTGAGAGGCTATGCGTTGACAGAACGCTCGCTGATTCAAGGCATCGAGGAAAGTGCCCATGTCTATCCCAGACAGGAGCGAGAAGACTTCGGGATTGAGGCGCCGGGATGTCCTGCGGACCGAGTGTCGGCGCGGGAGTGCTGGGACTGACCACGTTGTCGCATGCGGTTCCTGATGACTCGGGCGACGTGTTCCTGGTGAAACGGATCTGCTAACGCCCACCGGCTGATGAACTGGTGAGCGGCTCGAGTGTAAGAAAGCAACAGTAGCGAGCGTCATCAAAACTGCCACCGTCGTTCTTCGGCCAGGCAAGCGGCCAGGGTTTGTCCGGGTTCATGCTGATTGCTTTACCGTCCCAGCGGCCGCGCGTCGACTGGAAGTCGTCCTCACCGGCTGGCTCTTCGAAATACATAACGCTCGCGTCACTTCCACTTGCAAAACCCTTCCAGGCCAGCCAGATCGGCGCGTGAGCCGGGAGTCGCACACCCGTCGGATGTTCGAGCGTCAGCCAGCCGGACTGTCCCTTTGGCGTCTGGCCAAAGTCAAACAGCAGTCTGGCGGGAGAGCTGGCATGCGGCCCTTCGTTGAGACTGCCGCCGGCATAGACTGCCAGCCGAGCCGAGGTGCCGTTGTTATGCGGAATCAGAATCGATACGGATTTGAGCAGAGAATCACCGTCACGTGGCGACAGCCCGCCCATCGCGCGCACGTGAGCGACCTTTGTTGTGGCTCCATCGGAACGCACGTTCCCCCAGCGGATGTGGCCGCCGGCGAGCTTCGGCAGATCAATCGGTTCACCGCGCAAGGCCGTGTTGTCAAACGTCACCTCGCCGACCTTCGTGCGAATCGTGATTCGCCCACTCCCATACTTGGAACTCATCAACAGCGAATCGTGCAGCATCGTGATCGGCGGCGTTCGTTCGACTCCGTTGATGTGGATCGCCATCGTCTTCAAGTCGACACGGATCCGATCGCCGTTCAGTGCCGTGCGCGTGCTCGTCGCGAATCGTTGGCGTCTTAAGAGCCGCGACGAAAGCCTGCTCGTCCCGGAACTTGTCGAGGTCCGCTACCTGGAAGACATGCCAGCCGCCTTCCAATTCCACATGAGCGCAAAGTCCACGGCCCACTCGAAACAGGTCCCACGGTCCGACCTTGCGCGACGCGAGTCGGTGGCTGGCCGACAGCTCGCCCACGGCGATGAGCCAGTCGCGATGCTGGACAACGCGATCAGCGGTGTAAGCGTAGCTGTTGACCCCCGCCTGGAGATCGGCATCGCTCAGCCGCATTCGCAGCACCTGCTCCGGCCTCTCTGGGAACATCATGCTGAAGAATCGCGGTCGCGAGTTATACCACACGCTCATCTTTCCGGCCTCGAGCAGGTATTGCAGCGATCCCAGTGAGACATGCGGTGTGTTGTAGTAATACAGCACCTGCCGCGAACGTGGATTGCCCGGGTTCGCGTTCTGAAAGGGATGCCCGGCCGAGGCGCGTCGTCCCGTGTAAACAAGCTCGGGGCGAGTTGCAACTTCGTCCAGCAATCCCTTGACGATCGGATGCGGAGTTAGCTGGGTCGTCGCCAGGAACATGGCTTCATCTTGATTCAGCCGCGGATCGCGGCCGTTGCCGTAGCCGTCGCCCGCTGGCTCCAATCCATCCGACTGACTGACTGAAGTCAAATCGCGGCTCACACCGAGGGCCAGCCACACGGTCGGCAGAAACGAGTCGTAGCGGTTGTTGTCGAGATAATCACAACCGCCGGTTGCGTCCATACGATCGCATCCCCGGCCCGCCGAGATACCCGCCGACGCTCATCAGTGCCCGCTCGGCAAACATGATGTTGAACAAGTCCGCCGCGCCACGACAAATATCAGGGTCGGGCGCATGGATCGCCAGCACGAACAGCGGATTGGAGTAATGCAGTTGATACCGATGCGATCCCCACTCGTAGAATCCTCGCTCGAATCTCCACGACAGCGAGCGTTTCAATTCGTTGAGATGCGATTTCGTCGGCTGGCCCCGCAACTGTTCGGAGAACAGTCCGATCGTCAAGTGCATCAGGTCGTGATTCTCGGTAAAACGCGGCGGCCAGAATGCCGCACGGCTGATCCCACCTTTGCGGTCCATCGGCCAGTCGCGAATGATCTGCGTCAGGTGCTCCCGGGCTCGGTTGGAAAGCCGGTCGGTCTCGCCAAAGTCCAGCAGTGTCTTCAGCAGTCGAATCCCCATGAAATCCGGGTCGATCGTCAGCTTGACTGTCTCGAAGTAGCGGCTGGCTTTGTCCGTGTCACGATCCAGAAACAGCCGCGCCTGATTCAACGACCACGCCCGCCCATCGAGCGGCTTCATGTCCGGTTCAAGATTGCCGAAGTGCTCGATAACCCAGTCGACATACTCGGTCCGTCGAGCGGCAATCTCTTTCTCCCACGCGTCGGTCTCCGCGGCATGTACCGCAGGCGGTACCTGCAGCACGATCAGCACCTGCTTCCCGTGATTGTGCAGGCGTCTAACCTCGTCCGTTTTGGGGGTGGAGGTCAGCAGGAAACAGTCGAGCAGTCCTTCGTTTAGTCGAGCTTCGATGCTCTGGCGGCTTACATTCTGGCCGATTCGAAACGCCAGGTTCAGCTTCTTGAGACGGCGACTCATCTCGTCCCTCTGGTCGAACGCGAAGGATTCGCTTAGCAAGCTGTACTTCTTGACCAGAGCCACCAGCTGTGTTTCACCTTTGCGAGTCACGTCCTTTACGTTCAGGGCGATGATCGTCGGGCCGTGCTTGCGCTGGCTTACGAGCGACAGTGTTTCTTCCAGAGTCGGAACACGGACGCCGGTGTAAGCCTTGTCGAACCAACTTCCCGCATCCAGCCGTTTCACCTCGCGGAGTGTCATGTCACGAACAGATCGCAAAGGGCCATCCGTTGCTCGCTGGACGTTGTCGTCGTGCAAAACAACCAGATTACCGTCCTTTGTAGTTCGAATGTCGAGTTCGAATCCCATGCCGAGTTCCAAGCATGCCGCAAAGGCAGGCAGCGTGTTTTCCGGGGCGTGGCGCAGCAAGCCGCGATGCGCAATCGGAATCGGTGGGATCGGCTTCGATTCGTCCGCGCTGGCCGGCACCTCGGACGCCGCAAGCACAAGCACACTTGTTACGGCAACAGGAAAGATTCGTTTCATGGTTCTCATCAGATATTCGTCGCGGGTAGACTATCGCATCTGGTCCGATGGCCGTTTAGATTATCAGAGCGTGGGAAATCGTCGCGGAGGTTTGCAGAAGAATGAACATCATACCAAGCCGAACGTGCCAAGCGCACGGAGTATGGCTCGCGGCCTTTGCTTTTGCTGTCTGTTCCAGCTCTGTGGCAGATGAAGGAGTCGACTACGTCGTCAAGCTGACGACGGTGACCAGCGGTTGGGATTGGAAGAAGTGTTGGGTTCATTCGCGCGCGGGGGCGATTCCGGCGCGGTCGCCGGGTAATCCGTCGGATACGCCAATCGTCGTGATGACAACGCAGAAGCTGCGGATCACGGGGAGCGATATCTTTGATGGGTTGCATGACTTTCGAACCGACGACCTCGGTGCCAAGTGGACTGGGCTGGTCGCGCATAGGTCGCTCGATCGCCGGCCGATGGGCGACGCAGTCGAAGCGGCTCCCTGTGACTTCACACCACAATGGCATGCCAGGACCGGCAAGCTGCTCGGTACAGGGAAGACGTTCTGGTACAAGAACGACGAACACTTCCGAGGCCCGCCAAGCGACGCGGTCTACTCCGTCTACGCTCCCGACGAGCGGAGTTGGTCAGACTGGGCACGTGTGGACCTTCCCGATCTGCCCCAGTTCAAGAACTGCTCGGCCGGCTGCGCGCAACGGTACGATTTGCCAAACGGAGAAGTTTACTTCCCGTTTATTTCCGCCCGACTCCGACGGATGTTCGTGCCCGCGTGACCGTCGTGCGTTGTAAGTTCGATGGCAAGGTATTGAAATACTCCGGACACGGTGATGAACTTGAAATTCCTGACAACGACGAAAAGCACCGCGGATTCTCGGAACCGTCACTCACTCGCTTCAAAGACCGCTTTTATCTGACGCTCCGCGCCGATCACCGCGTCTATGTCGCCAGCAGTGAAGACGGCTTGTCCTATGCCCAGCCGAGACGCTGGCGGTTTGACGATGGCGAAGAACTCGGCAGCTACAACACGCAGCAACATTGGGTGACGCACTCCCGCGGCTTGTTCCTTACCTACACGCGGCGCGCAGCCGACAACGACCACATCTTCCGCCACCGGGCACCCATCTTCATGGCACGCATTGATCCGGAGCAGATGGTGGTCATCCGCGACACCGAGCGGATCATCATTCCGGAAACGGGGACGCGCATGGACAACTTCGGGATCGTCGATGTCAGCCCCGCTGAAACGTGGGTCATCACCACCGAATGGATGCAGCCGCATCGCCCCGATCTCTGGAAGAAATACGGCACCGATAACCGCATCTTTTGCGCTCGTATCAAGTGGTCGCAGCCAAATCAACTCGCTCCTTGAACCGCGCAAACAGCGTGGCTGAACTCGTTGAGCGTTCTGATCGGAAAGTTCACGACTTCCGCTATGTTGGTCCTCAGTTAATCCACCAGGAGCTACCTTGAAACCTGTCATTGTGATCCCAGAGCTAATAGGCTCGGCGGGCCTTGAGCTATTGGCCGAGTCGTGTGAATGTCTGGCACCTTGGCGCGAAGATGGAGGTTCGGCTGATGCGCTGGACTTGTTGCCTTCCGCGGATGGCATCGTCGTCCGTACGTTTTGTGTGACTGCCGAGCTGCTGGATCGCGCGCCAAGACTGCGCGTGATCGCCAAGCATGGAGTCGGCCTCGACAACATCGACATCTCCGCCGCTACCAAGCGACGCATCCCGGTCTTGTTTACTCCCGGCACAAATGCGAACGCGGTCGCCGAGCACGCGATTGGTTTGCTGCTGACATTGAGCCGCAAGATCGGGCCCGCCGAAGCCGCCGTTCGCGACGGTTGGCGAGTCGAACGCAGCCACTTCGAAGGGATCGAGTTGGCTGACCGCACGCTTGGCATCATCGGACTCGGCCGCATCGGCAAACGCTTGGCCTTGAAGGCGTCTCTCGGCTTGGGAATAGAAGTGATCGCTTACGATCCGTACATCGATCGCATGGACTATCGCATCTGACACGACTCGAGAAGCTCTACTTGACCGACACGCGAATCGATGACCGTGCGCTGGTCCACATGAGCAAACTCAGCAGCCTCAAAATCCTAGGACTTTCCGGAACAGCAGTCTCCGATGCCGGACTCGAACATCTCAAGGAATTGAGTGCGCTTGAATCGCTGTTCTTGATTGATACCAAAGTGAGCGATCGAGGGGTCGAGAAGCTGAAGTTGTCGCTGCCGTCTTGCGACATCGTCAACTGATTCGGTGGGTTCGACGCAAGCTCGCTTGCTTCACGCGCCACGAAAGACTCGGAATGACAAACAAGTGGGAGTTGGCTCTCGAACAAAGCAAGGATCTTGATGTCACACGCGGGACGATCGCAGCTACCGCGAAAGCCGTGCGTCAGGGGGCTGATCTGCGATTGTTTCTGATCGCACGTGGCTACGAAGAGACTTTGTACTTTCAGCAGACTTACGCTGGTCCCGGAGACGCATTCGCCGGATTGATGACGCATCATCATTCTTACGCGCACCGCGGGTCGCTGGCCGAGCAGCCTTACTTCAGCTTCTTCAAATACGACACGTCC
>PBSM01000203.1 GCA_002726245.1 Planctomycetaceae bacterium
CTGTAACCACAACGAAATGTATCTGTGTTAAAAAAGTCCGGAGACCGTCCTCAAGTTCAAACTCTTTCAGGGACGGCTTGCCGTTAAACGACGGATCCGCGATGGAGTAACTGATGCCACATCCGCAGTTGGACCGCTTCGCCGTTCGCATGGAACCGCTTCGGGCTCGCGAAAGCAAGAGGACAATCGAGGTCGATCATGTCTCGCCGGATGCAGAACCGCCACGGCTGACCGACGAAGGCCAGCGGATCGTTGAAGACGTCGTACAGCGGATCTACGACGCGCGGGCGAATTCACGGCCGGTCGTGGTTGCCTTCGGAGCGCACGCCATCAAGAACGGACTGGGGCCGGTCTTTCTGCGTCTGATTGAGAGAGGCTGGTTCACGCATCTGGCGACGAACGGGGCAGGTGTCATTCATGACTGGGAATTTGCGTACCAGGGGCGGAGCTGCGAGCACGTCGGCCCGATGGTCTCTGAGGGACGATTCGGCAACTGGCAGGAGACCGGCTTCAACATTAATCTGGCGTTGAACGTGGGTGCCTACGAAGGTAGAGGGTATGGCGAATCGATTGGTGCCATGATCGAAACCGAGGGGCTTGATATTCCGGCTGCCGCGAAACTTGAAGACACGATGAGAGAAGCCATCGCCTCCGATCCGCTCAAGGCCGCGGCGGCGGCCGACCTGTTGTACGTCGTACGCGAGTTTGACCTCGCTCCGGGGCGACTGGAGATTCCGCATCCCTGGAAGCAATACAGCATTCAAGCCGGTGCGTTTCGTCTGGGTGTGCCGTTCACAAGCCATCCGATGATCGGGCATGACATCATTTACAATCATCCAATGAACCATTGCGCCGCGCTTGGGCGAGCGGCTCAGCGCGACTTCCTCACTTATGCCGAAAGCATCAGTCGCATTGAAGGCGGAGTGTATCTTTCCATTGGCTCGGCGGGGATGAGCCCGATGGTCTTTGAGAAGTCGCTCTCGTTGGCGCAGAACTTGGCCATTCAGCGGGGAGAGCATATCGACAATCACTACATTCTTGTGAGCGATCTGGCGGAATCAACGTGGGACTGGAGCCAGGGGGAACCACCGGAAGACAATCCCGCTTACTACCTGCGCTACAACAAATCGTTTAGCCGGATGGGAGGGACGATGCGTTACGTACAGGCCGACAATCGAGGCCTGTTGCTGAATCTCATTCATCTGCTCGGAGAACACATGCCGTGAGTACAACGCTGCTCACATCAGAACGTCTGGAGGAGATGATCTCCCGTTTTGCCTCGTGCCGCATTGCAGTGCTAGGAGATTTCTTTCTGGACAAGTACTTGGACGTCGATCCGTCGCTCGAAGAGCCTAGCGTCGAGACCGGCAAGCCGGCTCATCAGGTGGCGGCGGCTCGGTGTTACCCGGGCGCCGCCGGTACCGTAGTGTCCAACCTATCCGCTCTGGAGACGGGAGAGCTTTACGCCATCGGATTCACGGGCGATGACGGCGAAGCGTTCGAGTTGCGTCGGGGGCTGGCAAAGCTCAGATGCTCGACCAAGCATCTTCACACGACGGCCGAACGTTTCACACCGACCTACCTAAAGCCTCGGGATATGATGGTCTCCGGTCTCGAAGGAGAGCACTCGCGGCTCGATACCAAGAATCGCCGGCTGACGCCTCCAGAGATTGAGCGAGCCGTAATCGATTCGTTGGTCGCAGTAATCGATCACGTCGATGCGATAATCGTGCTGGACCAAGTCGAAGCACGAGACTGCGGCGCTGTCACGAGAGCCGTGCGTGATCGAGTGACCGAACTGGCACTTGAGCACCCGGATGTGTTCTTCTGGGCCGACAGTCGCAGACGAATTCATGAGTTCAAGAATGTCATCATCAAACCCAACGAATTCGAAGCCGTCGGAATTGAAGATCCACGGCCGGGTGATACAGTCGATGTGGACGAGCTTCGCGCCGCCGTAAGCGATCTGCGGAGGAAGACCGCGGCACCGCTGTTTATCACACGCGGCGAAGACGGCATGTTTGTCAGCGATCCGGCATGGACAGCGGTCCCTGGAGTTCGCGTAACCGGCGAGACAGATACGACAGGCGCCGGGGACAGCGCGACAGCCGGCTGCGTCCTGGCCCTGTGCGCCGGAGCTTCTTTTGCCGAGGCAGCCGTGATCGGCAACCTCGTCGCGTCTATTACCGTTGAGCAACTAGCAACGACTGGAACCGCGCGTCCCAATGATCTCGTGTCGCGTCTGAAGTTGTGGCAGCAACAGAACGGCGGGTAGCTGGCGAGCGAGGGCGTGTCGGTCTATCGATGGCTCTGCGCACCGAGAGCAAGGGCGCCGTGGACAACGACTTCTTCTCCCAATCGCGGACCAGTCAGAACATAGGCGCCCGCGAGTGGCGGGAAGAGATAGCGACTCACCGCTTCACGAATCGGGTCGAGGAACAGTTCGTCGCCCATCAGTGAGACGCCACCTCCGATCACCACGACATCGGGGGCGACGATCGCCATGACCTGAGCGATTGCCCACGCAAGCGTGTCGGTTCCGGTGCGCAGAATTTCCCGAGCGCCGTTGTTCCCTGCCGCTGCAGCCTCGCCGACCATTCGAGTTGTCAGCGATTCCGAATTCCCATCACATCGGTCCATGAGGTCCCCGCGATCAACTTCGTTAAGCACGGGCCGGCTTTTGGGCAACAGTCGATCTTTATGCCGCTCCGGCTCATTCGACAGACAGGCACGTGCTGTTGCGGCAAGACCCCACCCGCTGGCAAGCGATTCCACGGTTGCGTGCGGATCGGTCGCAAGTAGACCTGGACGCAGATGTCCGACCTCGGCAGTAGCTGGCCGATCCGTGCCGTGGATTTGTTGATTGATGACGAGACCGCCACCAACTCCAGTTCCGACGGTGACATAGAAAACAGTGCGGTGCCCCTGACCGGCACCGTACAGCGCTTCAGCTAGCGCCGCGCAGTCGCAGTCGTTTCCGAGTACCGCTGCGAGATTCAGGTTGTCCCGAACCCAGTCCACCAGCGCGAGTCCGGTCCAACCTTCAATCTGGTGACTCGTGATGACGCACCCGGTCGATCGGTCAACGGGGCCACCGAACCCAAAGCCGACCCGTTGAATATCGAATCGCTGTATGAGACCCTGCGCCGCGGCGCGGATCTGCTGCAGGATTCCGTCGGCACCGAGTGTCGGGATTACGTCGTAGCGTTCAAAGGTCTCGAAGTGCGCGTGGTCTCCGTCGCCGACTCCGAGCTGAAGTTTCGTCCCGCCGATTTCGATGCCGAGAAACATGTGTGTCGCTTCACGCCGCGTAGCGACCCTCGCTGTTGATCCGGGCAAAGACGTCGTTCAACACCCAGTGGAAAAGACAAAGATGAATACTCTCCACCATCCCCATGTCATCGAGAGCGACATGCAAACCATCTTGCTGCATCTCTTTCAGCTTGCCACCCCCGTAGCCAGTCAAGCCGAATGTCTTCAATTCATGTCGATTTGCCCAATCAACGGCATTCAAAACATTGGGGCTATTTCCGGAACCGCTGATGGCCAGCAACACGTCGCCCGCCTGCCCGTAGTTCATTAATTGTTGCACGAAGATCTGGTCGTACGACAGATCATTCCCAACAGCCATCAACCAGCCGGCATTGTCGGTCAGGCTGAGCACTTTCAGTCGCTTCTTGGATTCATCGTTCAGGTCGCATTCCCGCAACGTACTCTTGCCGAGATCCTCCGCCATGTGGCTGGCCGTCGTTCCCGACCCACCATTACCGATGATATAAACGAAGTTTCCTGACTCCCAGGCATCGTAAACGAGATCCGCCCAGCGTCCCATGTCCGCCCGGTCAATCCGATCCAACTCCGTATTCAACCGGGCCATATAAGAACCGGCATCTAGCGTCGCGCCAAGCATCTACTCTGTTCCTTTCCGATCGCTTCCTATCTTTCGTCACTTCATCTTTTCTCATTGTCTGCCAACCACGAAAGGCACGAAAGAAGAATATCTAGTTGACAGAAACATGGCATGAACTCATTCTTCTGTCATTTATCTTTCTGTCGCAGTTCTTCCTTTTCGTGCCTTTCGTGGTTGCAATCTTAGGCGAACAACTTCTGTTTCACTTCACCGTGAATATCCGTCAGCCGGAAGTCCCGCCCTTGATAGCGATAGGTCAACCTCTCATGTTCCAGGCCGAGCGCGTGCAGGATCGTGGCTTGCAAATCGTAGACGTGCCACGACTCGGCCGCTGGCAGGCAGCCGAGGTCGTTCGTCGAGCCAATCGTCTGTCCCGGCTTCACGCCTCCGCCAGCGAACCACATCGTAAAGGCTTCGATCTGATGATCGCGGCCAACCGCAACGTTCGGCTTGTCGCTTTTCTGAGCGACGGGAGTTCGTCCTAGCTCGCCGCCCCAGATAACGAGCGTGTCGTCGAGTAGCCCGCGCCGAGCTAGATCTTTCACGAGCATGGCCGACGGTTGGTCCGTCAACTTGCACTGCTGCGGCAACCCGCTGGCGATACCCGTATGATGGTCCCAGTCGCCGTGGAAGCACTGCACGAAACGGACGCCACGTTCGACAAGACGTCGGGCCAGCAGACAGTTTCGAGCAAACGAAGGCTTGGCCAGGTTCTCAACGCCGTACGCTGCCAGCGTCTCAGTCGTCTCGCTCTTCAAATCCAGCAACTCGGGCGCGGCGGATTGCATTCGAAACGCAACTTCGTAAGAAGCGATCCGCGCTGCGATCTCGTCGTCGCCCGTTTGTTGAAGACGCAGCCGATTCAACTCGTTGATCGTTTCAACTGACTGGCGTTGCGTTTCGAGCGAGAACCCGTCGGGGCTCGCCAGATTCAGGATCGGATCGCCGGAGGAGCGGAGCGGTGCGCCTTGATACTTCGAAGGTAAGAATCCGTTGCCATAGTTTGCTCCCTTGCTGCGCGGTCGCATTCCGCTCCGCAACACGGTGAAGGCCGGCAGGTCCTGCGATTCGGTCCCCAAGCCGTAAACCGCCCAACTGCCAAGACTCGGCCGGCCGAACTGACGCCAGCCCGTGTTCATCATCAGTTCGGCAAACATGTGATTCGTGTCATCGGTCTTCAGCGTCTTCACAATCGTGATCTGATCGACGATCGAAGCGGTGTGCGGAAGCAACTCGGAGACCGTCGCACCGCACTCGCCATGCCGCGCGAACTTCCATGGCGAGCCCATTAGCTTCGGCTGCTTCTCTTGAATTTGTGCGAAAGAGATCTGCTTCAAGATCGATTCCGGCAGCGGTTCGCCTGCGCGACGAAGCAGCATCGGCTTCGGATCGAATAGGTCAAGCTGGCTCGGCCCGCCAATCTGAAACAAGAAGATGACGGACTTCGCGCGAGCGCGGTAATGTGGCGATCGAGAGGGCAACGGGCCGTCGGCTTGTGCGGCCCGAAGCCGATCGCCGACCAACAACGACGAGAGCGCAACCGGAGCAAGACTCAAAGCCGACGTTCCGAAGAACTGCCGCCGTGTCTGATCCTGCTGTCGCAATGGTGCGTTCACGTCATCACTCCCTTGTAATGAATTCGTCGAGATTCATAACAACACGACTGGCGACGACCCAAGTCGCGAACTCAGCAGCATCGCAGTCGGGCGGAACTGCGGCGTGCGCGATCTGTGTTACGGCAGTTTGATCAGCGGCAAGGGCCTGTCGCTGATTTGTGATCAGCGCATTGAGCAATTCCAACTCTGGCGATGTTGGATCGCGCGACAGGCACGTCCTGGTCAGCAGGCCGATCCGTTCACTGTCTGATTTCGCGGAGGACGTGACGATTCGTGCCGCTAGCGATCGGGCAGCTTCAACGAACGTCGGGTCGTTCAACAACGTCAACGCTTGAACGGGGACGTTTGATTTGTCGCGGCGAGTGCAAGCCGTCACTCCGTCCGGCGCGTCGAACAGCGGAAGATTCGGATGAGGTGTCAACCGCCATACCCAAGTGTACATGCCGCGGCGATAACGATCCTCGCCTTCGCTCATCGTCCAAGTTGCGGGAGTTGCTCGGTTCTGCAGGATACCGACGGCTTGATGAGGGAACACGCTTTGTCCGCCGAGTTGTGTGGCGAGCAAGCCACTTGCCGCCAGTGTAACGTCGCGGATCAACTCGGCTTCGAGACGAATGCGGCGCTGCCGACTAAGTAAGCGGTTTCCAGAATCGATCTCGATGAGATCAAGACGCGCGTTGGATGATTGCCGGTAAGTGGCCGATGTAACGATGAGTCGGTGGAGTGACTTCAGGCTGCGTGCCCTATGCAATTCGCCCGCCAAACAATCGAGCAACTCTCCGTAAATCGGTTCCGGCGTCTGCATGCCGAAGTCTGCTTCGGTTTCAACCAGCCCGACGCCAAAGAATCGCTGCCAGATGCGGTTGGCGGTGACTCGCGCGGTGAGCGGATTGTCGGAAGCGAGAAGCCAGTCGGCGAGATCGAGGCGCGTGAGTTTCCTCTCTTCCGTAGGATGGGTCCGTAACCCGTCTGCCTGTTTGCTGGACGGGTTACAAACCCGTCCTACGTTCAGAAACGCCAGAACGCCAGTTTGGACTCGCTCACCAGGATTCGCGTGATCACCTCGCACGAAGATGTGCGTGGGCTGAGGGATTTGCTTCATCACGAGCGTGGTGACGGATTTGGGCTCGGTTTTCGTGCCGTCGTCTTTTGAAGAGGGCTCATCTCGCGAGGCGAGATGGCTACTCTGAAGAGGCACGCCGACGAGTGGCATCTCCACAATGGTCGCTTGATTGAAAAAGGCGTAGAGCTGATAGAACTCGCGCTGCGTCAGCGGGTCGGTCTTGTGCGAGTGGCATTGGGCGCAGCCCGTTGTCAGTCCCAGGAACACGGCGCCGGTTGTGTTCACGCGGTCGATGATCGATTCATGTCGCACGCCGGGATCGAGCATCGCATTGCAATGAAAGCCAGTTGCGATCCGCTGATCGATAGTCGCGTCAGGCAACAGGTCGCCCGCGAGTTGTTCGGTCACGAACTGATCGAACGGCATGTCGTCGTTAAGTGCGTTGATGACCCAATCTCGATACGCCCAGATCTCACGTGGCTTATCCGATTCGTATCCCGTGCTGTCGGCATAACGAGCCAAATCAAGCCAATGCCGTCCCCAACGTTCTCCGTAGTGGGGCGATGCTAGAAGCTCATCGACTAACCTTACATAAGCATCCGGTCGCGCGTCGTCGGTGAACTCAGTTACGCGTTCGTACGGCGGTGGCAAGCCAATCAGATCGAGATACAGACGGCGGATCAACGTCTGGCGCGGCGCTTCGGATGATGGTCCGATGAGTTTCTCTTCCTGTTTGGCGAGCACGAATCGATCAATTGCGTTGCGAGGCCAAGCGATATTGGATACGGCTGGTGACGTGGGTTGGCGGATCGGCTGAAAAGCCCAGTGCTTTGCCGCCGCGTCAAGGTTGCTTTCCGGAATGCCTTTCCCGCCTTGGTCAATCCACCGTCGAAGTAGATCCACCTGAGCAGCCGTCAGTCGCTCGCCCTCCGGCGGCATGCGATCGGTTTCATTATCCGAGGTCACTCGACCAATCAACGCGCTCTCGCCACTCTTGCCAGGCACGATTGCGACGCCGCTGTCACCGCCGGCTAGTGCGCGACCGCGCACATCCAACCTCAAACCGCTCTCTTGTTTATCGGGGCCGTGGCAGAGAAAGCACTTTGCCGACAGGATCCCCCGGATGTTGCGATCGTAGTCCGCTTCATCAACCGCAAACGAATCGCGACCGAACATACACAGACTGAACACCAATACGACGCCGTGCATGAAGTAGCATTTTGTGCGGAGTCGTTTCATTTGGCTCGGACTTGGAGCCACGAAAAACACGAAAAGGATTCGCTCCCTCATTCTTTCGTGTATTTCGTGCCTTTCGTGGTTAACTCACTCCGTTCACTATGTTCGGTAGGGATTCGCCATTGATTGCCTTCACAGTCAGTTCGATCAGCGCTGCGGACGTCTTGCATTGACCAGCCGCAACCTCATAGCCCAGTGGTTCAAGAATCCCACGTTCGATGTCGAGTCAGTGATCGCTACTTTCATGGCGTCTTCTAGTGTAGCCTAGTGTAGCCGCGGCAATCAAATCGTTTAACCCGTAGCCGTAGGCGAGGCAGCATGGCGGCGTCACCTCGCCTATGGCTACGGGTTAAACGACTGATGGAAAGCGACTTACGGCGAGGACTTCGTCGCCTAGCCATGAGCCGCTTGAAAGTAATCGATCGAGAGAATTGGCGCGAGTTCCTCGCCGCCCCCGCGGCGGTTCTGATGCTTGGCAAGTCGGACTGCGAGGCTTGCGGGAAGTGGACCGAGGAACTCACAGCCTTTCTCGACAGCGATGAAGCCTGGACTCATGTCCGCTTCGGCAAGCTCGGGGAGTCGATCGGCTCGTCAATCGCATACGGCGCGTCGTTCCGGCATGACCTTAAGAGTGCGTTCCGTGAGTCGTTGGGGTAAGCTACCTTCTGTTCGACACTCGATTGCACCAAGGTGTTTGCAGATGAAGGCTGCACTGA
>PBSM01000204.1 GCA_002726245.1 Planctomycetaceae bacterium
ACCACTGGGAAACTAGGTGGCAAACAGCGAACACAAACATCTGCCTGTAGCATCGGGAGTCCCCAGCCTACTCGACAAAAAACTCTGTCGAACTCCCAATTCCCTGTGTGTGGCAGCTCAGATTCTCTCACTCAACGCGGACCAACGAAAGGGACGCCGGTCAAACTGGGCCGCGATCGACGTCGGGGATTGTCCCGATCGGCACAAAGGGGAGAGGCACAAAGCACTGTCATGGCTGAATTTTCTTTTTGAAGTGATTGCGTGCGTTCAGCGTATCTACTCGAACGTAGTTTTTCGCTTGTTCGTTGTCCAGTGATAGAAGGCTGCCAATCATCTCTCCGTCAGCTTGATACGGTTCGGTCTCGCCACCCTGGTAGATATCCGGAGCTCACCTCCGTGGCGGCACCACACTGTCTCATCCGGCGTTCGAACCGCTGACAGAGCATCACGCTTTTTCCACGGGCTTGTTCAACACGGAATCTCCGCGTCGATACCCTCGGGGACAAGACGATGTTGTCAGTATGCCAAGCAGCACAACAAGTCAGCCAGAACTCCGAGCTTTGGACACCTTCGATTCTATCGCGTCTGGCTCCTCTTGGGTAACTCCTAAACGAATCAACAACGGCAGCAACAAGTCACCAATCCGTTTCGGTCCGCGATGCTTCTTGCGTGACCACTTGACAGCGGTTTCACTTCCGTCTCATAAGCCGATTTCGGCAACCACACAAACGCTTCGTTCAGGTCGCGTATCGATTGCTCGTCCGGCGTCTTATGAACGCCGTGGAACTCTTGCAACTTGGCCAACAAGTATTCACGATCAACGCCTCGCCCACTGCTCAAACTGCCGCTCGTTGTTTGCGGAGAAGCGTTTCAGCCTTCCATCGCCGTCTGAAACGCAAAAGTGGGTACAGTTTTGCAATGTGTACCCATGTTTGTCCGATCGCGATCAGGCTACTAGGCTTGGCGTGAGAAGCCCTGACTGCTTTTCTAATCGCATCACTCAAGACACACGCGAGTCTCTTCGTCAGCCGCGTTCTAGCGCCCTACGCGGCGTCTCCAGCGGTGTACAACGAATGTGTAACTGCCTCCAAGTGAACACCCTACGACCTTACAGCAATGAATCGAGTTTACCACCCTCTACTGGCGCTGATCGCCTCAGCGACCAACAATGAGTTGGCCAAATATGTCGAATATCTGAAAGAGGAGAACAAAATCCTGAGGGCGCGGGTGCCCGGACAAATCCACACCAGGCCCGCCGAACGGGAACGGCTGCTGAAGCTGGGCAAAGTTCTGGGCAGGGCGATCGAGGAACTGATCACCCTCGTCTCGCCATCCACGTTCTACCGCTGGGTCCGCGAGGAGAACTCCGGTAGGCCGCAGATAGAGAATCCCAAAGGTGGACAGCGCAAGCCACGGGAGATTCGGGAGCTGGTGACCGAGATCGCCAGGATTACCGGCTTTGGTTACACGCGCATCATCGGCGAGTTAAGAAAACTCGAGATCAAGAAGATTAGCCGGCAGACGGTCCGCAACATCCTGAAAGAAGAAGGCATCGAGCCGGGGCCCGATCGCAAGAGCGATTGCTGGAAAGAGTTCATTGAACGGCACGCGGAGACACTGTGGGCCGTGGACTTCTTCTCCGTGAAGACTGTTACCACGACCGGCCTGCGTCAGATGTACGTGCTAGTGTGGCTCTGCAGGACCACGCGCGAAGTGATCGTCTCGGAATCAACGCTGCATCCCAATTCCGCCTGGGTCGAGGAGCAGGCGGACCTGTTTGTTGATCAGACGATCGGGCGTGAAAACAGGCCCGACATCGTGATGCACGATCTGGATACGAAGTTCACCAAGGAGTTCACGGCGAAGTTGAAGGAACGCGGATTACGGACGAATCCGCTACCGAAGGCGAGCCCCAATCTGAACGGCAGATGCGAGCGGTTCATCGGGACGATACGCTGGGAATGCTTGGACAAATTCATTGTCTTTGGCAAGCAGCATCTCGATTATCTAGTCTCGGAGTTCGTTACCTTTTACAACCACCAACGAGCGCACATGGAACGCGATCATCTGCACCGATTCGTGACGTGTCGGAGGAAGTCGAGATGCTGACGATGGATCAGATCGAAGTGAAGGAGTATGTTGGTGGGCTGGTGAAGTCCTTTGAACGGCGGGCGGCGTAGTTTCGCAGCGTTATCGGGCAAGCCCGTCACAACCTTGTGCGTACCTGAATACCCATGCCATCGCGTTGTAAGCATGGGTTCTACACTTCAACTTTCTCACTCTGAACGAGTTCAGTTATGAAACCTAAGCTTTGGTCATGCCTCTTGATCGCAAATGTCACTCTCTTTGGGTTTCTCACGTTGCTCGTGCTCGCCCAGCCGATGCCACGGGAAGATGTTATCGACGTGTCCGCGATCGGCGATGGGCTGTGCGTTAGCAACGTCTTCCAGACCAACATGGTGCTCCAGCGCGACAAGCCCATCAATGTCTGGGGCTGGGCGGAGCCGGGCGAGCAGGTCACGGTCAATTTCGTCGGCGAACAGGCTTCGGCCAAGGCCGCCAAAGACCGTTCGTGGAAAGTCACACTCCCCGCAGTCCCGGCACACACCACGCCGCAGCAGATGACGGTCAAGGGCAAGAGCAAGACTCTCGTTCTCGACAACCTCCTCGTCGGTGACGTTTGGGTACTTGGCGGACAGAGCAACATGGAGTTCGAGCTTGCGAAAGTCGAGAACGGCCAGCTCGAAATCATCTCCGCGAATTACCCGCAGATTCGCATCCTCACCGTCCCCTACGGCCAGGGCCCCAAACTCAATCCGGGCTTTGCCCGCCTGCATGAGTGGAGCAACTGGTTCGGTCGGCACTTGCGCAAGGGAGACTGGGGCGTATGCACGCCCGAGACGGCCCGCGATCTCTCTGCCATCGGCTACGCCTTCGCGCGCCGGGTCCACAAGGCCAGCAACGTGCCCATCGGCGTGGTCGATGCTTCGCGCGGTGGGACCACCGTCGAGACCTGGACCCCAATGCCCGTTCTCCGGGCAATGGATAGCGAACAGACCCAGGCCAAGATCGCCAAGTGGGACGCCGATGTCGCGGCGTGGGCCCCAAAGCAAGACCTCCAAAACCGCATCGCGAGCCACCGTGCCTACATCAAGCGAATGACCAAGGAAGGAAAGCCGATCCCCGATAACCGCAAAGACGAGCCGAGCGACCTTCGCCCCGGCCCGATCGGCAACCACAACCACCCCGGCCACTGTTACGCGGGCATGATTTCGCCGATCGCCGAGCTCTCGGTCAAGGGCGTGATTTTCCACCAGGGCTACAACAACGCCTTTGAGGGTTCGGCCGGTGCCGACATGTACCGCGAAATCTTCCCCGAGATGATCAGGGCCTGGCGCAAAGCGTTCAACGACCCCGAGATGCCCTTTGGCATCCTCTCGCTCTGCACTGACGGCTACCCGCAGACACGCGACAACTACTGCGAGAAGACGTTCAATGCCGGCATAGACATCCGCGCCGCGCAGTACCAGACCTTCCTCAATTTCTACAACGCTGGCGATAAGCACATCGGCTTTGTCAGCACCTACGACCTCCGCCGACGATGGTATCACCCACAGCTCAAGCTCCCGGCGGGCGAGCGGATCGCGCGCTGGGCACTGGCGACGCAGTACGGCTTTAGCCGGCAGGTTCAGTGGAAGCCGCCGATGCTCGTGGCCATGGAGAAACGCGATGGCACGCTGGTCCTCAAGCTGGACACCGACGTCAGCGACCCCGAGGACGGCGCGATCCAGGGCTTCGCCATCGCCGACGAGGACCGCAAGTTCCACCCCGCCGACGTGGCCTATGCCGAGAGGGGCAAAGACGGACGTGGACGGATGCAATACGACCGCAAGCATCTCGTCCTGACCAGCCCAATGGTGCGTGAGCCCACCCAGTTCCGCTACGCGTGGGGCCGAAACCCTCTGGCCAACCTCCAGGTGACCGGCAACAAGGACCTGCCCTTTGCAACCCAGCGCAGCGACGACTGGAAGATGGAGGAAGTCCCGTTAGGGGTGCTGGGCGACGAGGTGACTCTGCCGATCTCCCGCGGCGACCGCAACAAGATCATGCAGGCACTGCGCGAGCAGGACAAAGAACGTCGCTTGAAAGAAGCTAAGCAGGTCATCGAGGCGAACGGCGGCACCTAGTCATCCGGTTGATCGCCACGCCCCCGATAGGCCGCAACACCGACCCGGCCGATCACCTGCCGCCCATTCGCGACGTGCCGGACGAGGTAGAGACTCTGTTGCTCGATCGGATTGTAGTCAAGTCGCACGTCGGTGGGCTGGTCAAATCGTTCGAGAGGAAGGCGGCGTGAGATTACCGACCGTGGGGCGACCGCAGACCGCCTAGAACGGGCGCTTCGCGGCTGTTTATTGCCGTTGGTAATGGCATCCCCATCGTGGTGATCTTAGACTGACGGGCATTCGGACACCGGCGTGTTGGCTCTCGGACTACTTGATGGGAACGACCTACACGAAATCAATGAAGCGGCGTGTTCGGCGGCGGCCTTCGTTTGTTCGCAGAGCGGAGCCACGCCGGAATTGTCGCCGCCAAACGATTGCGCAAGGAGCATGAAAACATGAGATACACGTGCTTGTTTCTGTTTGTCATTCTCACCGCAACCATATCGCTGGCGGCTGAGGACATCGTCGTCGCCGACTTCGAAGACGAAACCTATGGCGAGTGGAAAGCCGAAGGTGAAGCATTCGGCACCGGGCCTGCAAAAGGCACGCTGCCGAGGCAGATGCACGTCAGCGGCTACAAGGGGAAGGGTCTGGTCAACTCGTTTCTCAGGGGCGACCGCACGACCGGGAAGCTGACGTCGCCGCAGATCAAAATCGAGCGGAAGTACCTCACGTTTCTTGTTGGCGGCGGGGGACATGCGGGCAAGACGTGCATGAACCTGCTGGTCGATGGTGAAGTCGTTCACACGATTGCTGGCAACAACTCGCAGCCGGGCGGGAGCGAGGAACTGGAGCCGGCTTTCTGGGATGTCAGTGAACTTGCCGGCAAAACAGTCACGTTGCAGATTGTAGATGTCGCGACTGGCGGATGGGGACACATCAACGTCGATCACATCGTGCAGTCCGACACGAAACCGAAGCTGCCAGAACTGGCACGCCGCGAGAAGTCGTTCACCGTCGAAAGCCGTTACATGATCATTCCGATTCAGAACAAAGGGAAAGCGAGGGGTGACATTCAGGTCTTCGTTGACGAGAAGGAAGTCCGCAAATACGGACTGAATATCGCGACTTCAGCCGACACGACGGACTGGTACGCGTTCTTCACAATCGACGCCTACAAGGGGCAGACCGCGCGAGTCGTAGCCAGCAAGGTAACCGAAGGAGGGTTTGCGCTGGTCAGGCAGTCCGACACCGTTCCCGGCGACGAGAACTTCTACAAAGAGCCGCATCGGCCGCAGTTCCACTTCACACAGAAAGTCGGCTGGAACAACGATCCGAACGGGATGGTGTATCACAACGGCACATGGCACTTTTTCTTCCAGCACAATCCCGTCGCCCTGCCGTGGGGAAACATGACGTGGGGACACGCCACGAGCAAAGACCTGCTGCACTGGGAACAGCAACCCAACAAACTGTTTCCATCCACGATGGCTCGCGGAGCCTGTTTTTCCGGCGGAGCGACCGTTGACACCAGCAACACGGCAGGCTGGGGAACGAAAACACTCGTCGCTTTCCTGACGGATACCGGGGCCGGTGAATCCATCGCTTACAGCACGGACGGCGGCAAGACGTTCACGTGGTACGAAGGCAATCCCGTCGTCAAACACAAGGGCCGCGATCCGAAGGTCATCTGGTACGCCTACGACGACAACGACAGGCCGCTGAATGACACGGCGAAGAAGCTCGGCGGCCGCTGGGTGATGGCCGTGTACGACGAGCATCCGGACTACAAACGCAACGCGGCGTTCTACACCTCGACCGATCTCAAACAGTGGACCGAACGGAGCCATCTGTCGGGATACTTCGAATGCACGGAACTGTTTGAGTTGCCAGTGGATGGCGATGAAAAGAACAGGCGCTGGGTCGTTTTCGCTGCCGATGCGAAGTACGCAATCGGCACGTTCGACGGGAAGACGTTCACACCGGAACACGAAGGCAAGCATCAGGTCCATTGGGGGTCGTATTACGCGTCGCAGACCTTCGACAACGCACCGAATGGTCGCAAGATTCAAATGGGCTGGCTGCGAGTTCCTTCGCCGGGGCCCTACAACCAGCACTTCAGTTTCCCGCACCGTCTAACGCTGCGAACCACTGCAGACGGCATTCGCATGTTCGCCACGCCGATCAAGGAAATTGAAGACCTGCGTGCGAAAAGCAACTCGGCGGAGCCACAGGAACTGGCCGCTGACAGGCCTTTGAGGCTGCCCGTCTCGAGCGATCTGCTGGATGTCCGACTGACAGTTGAAGTCGGCAACGCGACCGCGATCGAGCTGAACTTGCCGGGCCGAACGATCAGATACGACGCGAAGGCCCAGAAGCTGAACGAAGCGCCGCTGAAACCGATCGATGGCCGCATCAACATACAGGTACTGGCCGACCGTTCGCTGACCGAGATCATCGGCAATGACGGACGAGTCTTCATCAGCGGACGCGGCCCGGCCAAAGTCGATGCGACCGAAGTCTCCGTCTCAGCAATTGGCGGCAGTGCGAAACTCGTGTCGTTGAAAGCTCACGAATTGAAATCCACATGGAACAAGTCGAAGTAATTGACATGATTACACCGAATTCAACGAGTTGCATCGGCTTCTGGGTGCTCTGGGCGTTATGCCGCTTTAGTTATCATCGTTTGCGTGGCTTCTGGAACGCGATCTTAGCACGAGACGCGACATCGCCATCGCAGGAAATGCCGGTATCGCGGGACAACTCGGTTTGTCAGGCTGCATCGCGGTAGTAGTAGCTCAGCATCCCGCCAAGTCGCTCACGACGTTGCATTTCCCCGCCAGACCGTCCGACATCTGCGAACGGCACAAGCAACTGGTTGGTGATTCGACAGGCGATCCAGCGACGATTCAACGATGGACATAAGACATCGCCATCACTAGGATAACTCACCGTTTTGCGACATGCACGCGACGGTCGACTGGAGAGAATCCCCGATGTCAGACAAGATGAAGAAGCTAGTAGCGATGGCCCTCGACTCTGCAGCTCAGGTCGCGGCTGATCGCGAACTAGGTCAGAGAGTCATTGACCATTTTTGCTCAAGACGGCACAGCCGAGGGTGAGGTGATGGAGTACTTGGGGAGATTGGCGGCGATTCATAGGACCTACTCAGAGTAGGCACCAACAGGCTATTGCCCGGTCATGCTCAACGGCTATTTCTTCTTCGTGCTGCTTGCCGTGGTCGGCATCTACTTGCTCGACCTCGGCGGCCGCATATTGAACTTATCTGCGTTGAGGACTGACTTATCGGACGAGTTTTCGGACGTCTACGATGCCGAGGAATACGCCCGTTCGCAGGAGTACACGCGAGAAGGGACGTGCTTCGCCATCGTCGAGGACAGCTTTGACGTGATCGTGTTCCTCTCGTTCTGATGGTTGGGCGGGTTCGCCTGGCTGGACGAACTGGTACGCGGCTTCGCCGAGTATTCGATTCTTCGAGGACTGTTGTTCGTTGGCTTGCTGTTCACGGCCTCGCAGATTCTCTCTCTGCCCTTTGAAATCTACAGCACATTCGTGATCGAGGAGAAGTACGGGTTCAACAAGACGCATTGGCGGACGTTTCTCGCCGACCTCGCCAAAACGATACTGCTCTCGTTCCTGCTGGGTGTACCCGTCTTGGCGCTGCTCCTGTTTTTCTTCGAATTCTTCGTCGGCTTGGCCTGGCTATTTGGTTGGATTGCCGTAACGTGCTTCTCGCTGTTGCTGACTTACCTTGCCCCACAGCTGATTCTGCCCCTCTTCAACAAGTTCACACAGTTGGGGGACGGCGAGTTGAAGGACGCCATTCGGGCGATGGCGGAGAAATGTGACTTTCCGCTGAAGGAGGTCTATGAAATTGACGGTTCACGCCGCTCGACAAAAGCGAACGCCTTTTTCACTGGGCTGGGCAGGAACAAGAAGATCGCCCTGTTCGACACCCTGATCGAAAACCACAGCGTTCGCGAGCTGGTTGCGGTGTTGGCTCACGAGATCGGGCACTACAAGAAAAAGCACATCACGCAGAGGGTGGTCTTGGGAATCCTGCAGATGGGCGTCTTGTTCTACATGCTCGGTCTGTTCCTCAACAATCGCGGCTTGTTCGACGCTTTTGCGGTCAAGGAGATGTCCATTTATGGCAGCCTGATTTTCTTCGCCTTGCTTTTTCAGCCACTCAGCAAGTTGCTGGGCGTTGGCATGATGATCTTCAGTCGCAAGAACGAATACGAGGCCGACGCCTACGCCGCAGAAGTGACTGGCCATCCCGAAGACCTGATCAACGGGCTAAAGCAACTGTCCAAAGAAAACCTTGCCAACCTCACGCCGCATCCTTTTTTTGTGTTCATGAACTACTCGCACCCGCCCACATTGAAGCGGATCAAGAAGCTGGCAAGTGTGCCACGAGAATAGAATGTGCGCTTGGCTAACCTAACGATTGAACGTGCTTGTCCACGACGTTGAGGGCGGCAATAAACTGCACGACCAAGTGGGCGAGTGCCTCGCTGCTGCACGCCCGTCTGACAGCCGGCAAGAGAATTGGATTAGTTACCGACACCTTCAAGACCGCGCGTCTGGATAGTCGTTACACAGCATTCCTTCTCATACTGGCGCTGTCACCATAACGGTGTCGGCGCTCCGCTGCCTTCGCCCCGTCTGCGGATGCAGAGACGGCGATCAACCACAACGTCACTCAGCTCACCGCGAGATTGGTCGCGCTGAACGGCGTTTCGAGTCCGGATCACTTCGTATGCTTGGGTTTCGCCCCTGGATGCTTTACGCGGACACTGTAGAGCGAGGTGCGAGCCGTGATGAACAGCGTACGGAAATCGTCGCCGCCGAAGCAGACGTTGGCGGGACCCTCGGGCACGTCGATCTGCTCCAAATCCTTGCCGTCTGCATCGTAGATGTGCACCTTTCCTCCGTGGGTTGTGTATAAATTACCTTTGACGTCAACCGCCATTCCGTCGCTGCCCGCATTAATGTGAAACAGCTTCTTGCCAAGTGTTCCAGACTCGCCCACCTCATGGCACTGGATACTGGCCGGCAACTCGTGAAACTCTGGGTCCGGATGCCGCTTGTGCCCGCCGGTGTCTGCAATATAGATGCGCGTCTCGTCCGGCGAAAAGACGATGCCATTTGGCATCGCCAGATACTTGTGAACCACATCAACTCTCCCTGTATCCGGATCGAGCTTATAGACCCAGTGGCCAGGTATCTCATGCGGTTCGGTTAGTCCCCACGGCGGGTCGGTAAACCAAAGCGTTCCATCCGACCGGACTGCCACGTCGTTTGGTGAATTGAATCGCTTTCCTGCAAACTTGTCCGCCAGAACGGTCGTCTTGCCATCGCTTTCGATCCGGATCACATTTCGGGCACCGTGCTGACACGAAACGATGCGGCCTTCGAGATCCAGAATGTTCCCGTTGGCATTTTCGCTCTGGCGAAAAAAGGACAGACCGGCTGCTTCACTCCATTGCATGAGTTTGCTCTTGGGAATGTCGGAGAACACGAGCTTTTTCTCCTTTGGCAGCCACACCGGGCCTTCGGTGAACTTCATTTCACCCGCCAGTTTCTTCACCTTCGCCCCGGCTTCCACGAGAGACTGGCCATCGTCGGCCTGCGCGACATTGATTGTCAGAAACGTCAGCAGCGCAGCGTATGCGGTCATGGTTCGGTTCATTCTGATCTCCACTGGATGTATACGTTGAGAAGCTGGAACACTCGAGAATTTAAAACGCCTCGAAGGTGACTCTTGTTGCACAATGATTCTCGCAAGTCTTAGACTGCTATTCAATCAGCGATGGTAAGGCGATTGGATCAGGGCTCCCACCGTTGTCGCTCGTCCCCTCTGTTTACGTCGATTGCTATAGTCCCACTTTGCTGTCACGAGTTGGCCGTGCCACCGCAGGATGGTGTTCGGCGTCACGATCGTGGCGACCTGGAACAGCATCTTCCGACCGAGGACCTTACCCTTCACTGCTTACCGTCGCCGTTGGTCATCGTTCAGGAGGATCCGCTTCTTGCTGAGTTTTTCTTTGAGCACGTCGTTCTCGGTGCGCAGGTATTCAATCACCTGTAGTTGCTCACGATTGATGATGCATGCGAGGCTCATCACGAGCAGATGCCACGGCTGAAGGACGAACTGCGGGATGGACAGGGCCTTGGGTCGACGGGGACGTGAGTCGGCTAAGATTGACCACAAATGTACGTCGCAACCTGATAAATAAGGCCCATTTTATATATCGGCTAGTGAACTTCCCCCTTCGGGACGGCTTGCATAAGCAACGCCAAAGACTTGCGGAGTGCTTCGAAACCCACACTGGATCCTTTGTAGTGTCCCATTCTCACGACGACCAGATCGTGCGAGGGGATGATGATCGTGTATTGGCCACCGGCACCCGCCATGTAATAGGCGTCTTTGGGAATGGGAAACCGCCCAGTTCCGTTGATCCAGAAAAAGCCGCCGTAGATTGGTCTGCTGTCTGCGACCCAGGCCGGAGCCAGCGTGCTGACGAAATCTACAAAACCCATGGGCAGCAAACGCTCGCCATCCCACACACCGTCCTGCAGATAAAGATTGCCGAGCCGCGACCAGTCTCGAGCTGATCCGAACTCATATCCTTGCAACAGGAAGTTTCCGTACGGATCGGTTTCCAGAACCATGTCACGCATCCCAAGTTTGTCGAAAAGTGCCCGTTGAGGAAAGCTGTGATAGTCGTCACCACGTTTCTCGACGGCCAGGCGGATCAGGTAGTTCGTTGCAACCGGATCCGAATTGCGGTAACGTCCAACCGTGTTCGGAGCCCACTGCAGAGGCCGATTGGCGGCCCACTTAAACGAATTGACGCAGCCCGTATAAACGTAGCGATGATCGGGATAGCCGTCCGCCGGATCAAAGTCAGGGTCAAGCGGAGCTCGGAATCTCAGTCCACTCGACATGTGCAGAATGTCGGCGATGCGAATCTGCTTACGTGGGTCATTTGTGCTTTGCCATTCTGGAATTGGTGCAGGCTGGTCCAGTGAGTAGACGCCGTCTTTTATCAGAATCCCCATCAAGGTGGCGGTCAGGCTCTTGCCCATGGACCAGCTTTCCAAAGGCGTGTGCATGGTGATGCCATCCCGATACCGCTCGCCGATAATTCGTCCTTTCCAGGTGACGACATACGCAGCGGTCAGACCATCCTTTTGTTCAAAAGCAGCATCGACTGCCTTCGCCACCAAGGCAGCATCGAGCTGTGCGGGCAGCTCTTTGTTGGGCAAGACGTCGCCCATCGGCCACCGCGTTGTCGCCGCGTCCGGCAGATTGGGTTCGACGGTCGGCGGCTCGAAGAAAGGCGTTTCTTTGCCGCGAGGCAGAGTCAGGCAGCCAAGATCGCCGATGAACTTCGCCGTGCGAGTGACACCGTTGGGCAAGGTGACGCGAACCGCTTTGTTTTCTCTATCGACACGCCACTTCAATTTGGCACGTTCCTCGTAGGGAGCGGTGAAGTAGCCAATACTCTCAGCCGCGAATTTCGGATCCAGGCCGGTGACGAACACAGCCGAGCAAAGAACCTTCGCGAAGCCGGACGCATGATGTTCCAGCGGATCTCCTGGTGGTGGCACAGATTTCGTCTTCAGTTCCAAGGACGCCGCACGGGCAATCAGCGCACGAGTCTTTTCATCCAGCGGGTCCTGCGCGTTTGCGAGCGCAGAAATGAAGACACAAGCGAGAGTCATAGCGCGAGTTTCTAAAGACGGCTTCACAATTCACTCCTCATGTAGCTGCGTTCACCAGAACGCAGACACTTTCGTTGTTTCTCTACACTCTATCGACCCTGCCAGTACTGAGAAAGTCGGCCGCATCTCGCTACCATCAGGTTTTCACCGCACGAACCGTGGGCTAGCGGTCTGTTGTCGAGATAGATGCGAGGCTCATCACTAGAGGATGCCACGGCCGAAGGACGAAAGGCGGCATGGACTGGGCCATGGGACGACGGGGACGTGGTTCGGATGAGATTGACCGCAGATTTGTGTCGCAACCTCATAAACACGGCCCATTTTATACCTCGACAAGTGAAGTTACCCCTTCGCCCGGACAGAATGAGCTGCGTCCCCTTAATCGTCCGCCAAGGTCGTGGTCTGCTTAACCCGGCAACCACTGTTTGTTAACTTTGCAGACCATCGTGTAAGCCGGATCGAAGATGTTGCCGAGGTCGTAGCGGACGCATTGGGCGAGCAGCAGATTTGCGCCGAGCGAGTCCAGTCCATAATCTTGCTCGAGCCAGCGCAACATTTCGGTCGTGGCGTGTTGCGTGGCCTGGTCGAGCGGACGAGCGTTGCCGACGGCCATGATCCAATCGTCGTTCTCGGCGCGAGGCCAGCCGATCGCCTTGTCTTTCAAGACCCGCAACGTCACTTGCACGTCCATCGAAATCTCAATCCCCGATCCGACAATCTCGCCGTCGCCTTGCACGGCGTGGCCATCGCCGAGGAAGAACAGCGAGCCGGGTTCGAACACAGGAAAGTAAACCGTCGTCCCGCGCACGAATCCTCGATAGTCCATGTTGCCGCCGTGCTCGGCCGACGTCGCGGTCGAAATCGCCTGGCCGCGTTTAGCCGCTACGCCGAAACAACCGATCATCGGATCGATCGGCGACACAAGCTGCCCAAGTTTTGATTCCGGCCCGGCAAGCGTCGCCGTGCCGGCGTCGACATCCCATTCGGCGATATCGGCTTGGGGCAACTCACGCACATATTCGGGATCGACCACATTCGGCGCGACTGACGAGCCACAGAATCCGTAGCGACGATTCGGCCGGATTTCATCCAACTCGACAACCAGCGTATCACCCGGTTCGGCACCTTCGACGTAGAACGGCCCGGTTTGCGGATTGCCTCGCGGAGTGACTTGTTCACGACGATGATCAAATCCCCACGCGTCGACCGTCGTGGTGATGATCGTGTCGCCATCGCTGACATGCAGCACGGGCTCGTGCGGTCCTAACGATGTGTAATAGTGACCTCCTCCCCTAAACTTGATCCATGTTAAGTGGGTTCCTCGCGCAGTTTAGTGGGTAGTATGTTATTGGTTTGGCATTTTCGATGGTATTGATGATGGTTTCTTTATGTCTGATTTAGCAAAACACTAT
>PBSM01000205.1 GCA_002726245.1 Planctomycetaceae bacterium
CGAAGCGCACGCCTCCGGCTTGCGGTTAAACGACCTGCCTGAAGTGCGGAAGTTATTTCGTGACCGTTCCTAAGTACCGCGGAATCGACCGTATCGCCACTCGGCGGAACGCCACGGAGGGCTTTCCCTACAGTATTGACACGTCTGCGTTTCGCGTAAGAGCTCGCCATCATAGCTTCCCATGTTGGCGCACGTAGCCAAGAATCGCGTCGAAGTCGTCTCGGATGGAAATTGACTCGAGACGAGGACCTTGAGGCTCCGCCAACCTTGTTTGAATTGCAATTGCCGAATGGGCCCAAAACTCATGAGCTTCACGGTCGCCTCAGCCCAAGGAATAAGACGCTCCCCGACGGACCAGTTATTCTCTGGAATGATCATGCCGGACGCCGTTACCGCCACGCGCTGCGGTTTGTTAAGGCGGATGAAATAGCCAACGAAAAACGACACGATCACAATCATCAGGCCCCATCCCACGAACTCGAACATTACGGTTACAGACCAAGGAGGTAATCGCGCGTTGTTCATAGACCAACCCTTGTTCCAAAAGATGCCCGCCCAGATCGCGAAAGTCGCGGTCACCAAATTGATCCCGAAGAGCCCAAATATCCAAGGCCTGACAATGCCGTACTCACATTGAAAAAGAATCGGCCCAGCACCACTCGGGGCAGGCTGTCCGCTCGTAGGAGTCCGCATCCCGCCCGACAGCAGGTTGCTTGCCGGAGCGGCTGTGGTTGTCGCGTCGAAGCTCTCGTTCAACCAATCGTCCGCGGCAGCCTCCGCGACGGGAGCGGCAGGAATGGTCATGATCTCGCCGCAACCGCACTTAGCGCGTTTGCCGGCCAGCTTCTCGCTGACGCTATGTTGCTTGCTACAAGCTGGACAGACCACATACATTGGTTGATCCTGGACGATTACAAGACGAATTCATCATCACCGTCCAAAGCTGGCAACGTCGCAACCGAAGAGGCTCGATGGGAATGGTACAGTTTCACAGTTGCACGTCTCTCCGAGACGTGCAACTGTCAACATGTACCTACCGGCTCGATGCCCGAACAATCGAATGAGCGCGAAGTGAAGAGCAAGAGACAACGTTGGCGTAAGGCGGCGATTGTGCTTGCCGGCGTTGCCGCTGTCGGCATCGCAAGCATCTTTGCTCGCTATCGTGGATTGATCTTCCCGGTGCGCATCGGCAGCGGTTCGATGGCGGAGCAGCTCTTGGGGCCGCACTATCGAGTCGTTTGTGGCGATTGTCGATTTGTCTTCCGATGTGGACTTGATGTGGAAGCACGGCTGGGCGTTACGACTTGCCCCAACTGTGGTTATCGAAGAAACGAGTTGGCGGACAGCCAACTTGTTCAAGGCGAGCAAGTGCTGATCGATCGCTGGGCTTATTGGAACCAGACTCCTCTGCGCGGAAATCTGGTTGCTTTTGTCGATCCCACGAACGACAAGAAACTTGCCGTCAAACGCATTGTTGGCTTTCCGAACGAACGACTCCGGATCTCCGAAGGAGAGTTGTGGATCAATGGCGAGTTGCAGCGCAAAGATCTTCAGGCCGCTAAGGAAGTTGCCGTGCTCGTGCATGACGACTCGTTCCGACATGTTGCGAGTGACGACCTGCCGATGCGATGGCGGGATCCGGCGGATGCTGGTGGGTGGAATGTGATCGAGTCCGGCTTCGAGTACGCGCCGGAGCGGAACGGAACGGCATCGGGAACCGGGTGGCTCGCGTATCACCATTGGCGTTGCTATTCGTCTCCGGCGGATCGCGCGGAGGAGGTACCGATCGCCGACAACTACGGCTACAACCAAGGCCTGTCGCGTGAACTGAATCAAGTCACCGACGTTTGGCTTTCGCTTCGGTCATCTCTGCAGGCGGACACAAGCTTGACACTGTTGATCCACGACGGTCGTGAGTCTTTTCGCTTCGTGCTATCGATGGCAGCACGGAAGGTCGAATTACGGCGAGGCGGAAAGGTGGTTGAAGAAGCTTCGTTGCCGAACATCTCCGTTGGCATTCCCGTAGAACTCGAATGCGGGATTCTCGATCGGCAACTCTTCCTGCAGGTTCGAGGGGCAGAGGTGATCTGGCAGCGATACGAGCCGCACCCTGAGACAGAACGAATTCCCCGACCTGATCCGATACAAATCGGGGTAACGAGTTCGGAACGAGTCACCGTGACCAACCTGCAGGTCTTTCGAGACATTTACTATCTGGAACGAGTCGGCAGGGCTAGTGAAGAGACAACGCTGGGAGCGGATGCGTACTTCGTAATCGGTGACAACGTTCCGCTATCGGTAGACAGTCGATACTGGCCGAAGGTAGGTCTCAGCCAGAAACAATTGCTCGGGAAGGTCTTGAAGAGGAAATAGAGTCGTACCGACGAGCTAGGAGCCTATGGGCGTTTCGGCTATATTCACGCTTCACTGGCGAATAGCTTCTATTCAGCCGGAGGAGCATGCCGCAACCGCGCTGGCAAGAACCGCCCAATCCTGAGGAAATCATGGCACAAGAAGACCGCGAACAATCGGCCTCTGGGAGTCCTTCCGAGGGGCCGCAGCTTCGTGTGAAGAGTCAGTTGAAGAAAAAGAAGGGGCAGAAAAGTCCGCTTGCTTCGATCGAGCAAATGCTCTTTGGCAAGAACGGAAAGTTCCTGCGAGCTGACCGTGAGACGGTCGAATCGATCGTCGTGGCCGTCATACTGGCGTTCCTGTTCCGCGGATTCGTCGCGGAAGCATTCGTGATTCCAACCGGTTCGATGGCTCCGACGCTGCGCGGCCGGCACATGGATATCGTTTGTCCCGAGTGCCGCTTCGAATACAACACCGGTGCCAGCATCGAGAACCGTGAGAATGGACATAGGCGTGGCCAAGTAGATCAATCGACTTGTCCGATTTGCCATTTCACGCTCGACTTGGAAAAGAACGCCAATCCGAACGAGCGATCGTTCAACGGCGATCGGATCCTGGTGAGCAAGTTCGCATATGGGTTGAGCGAACCGGAACGCTGGGACGTCATCGTTTTCAAGTATCCGGGCAACGCGAAGCAGAACTACATCAAGCGGCTCGTCGGTTTGCCCGGCGAGACGCTCCGCATCCGCCACGGTGACATCCACACGATCGATGCCGATGGCAACGCCCAGATCATCCGTAAGCCACCGTTCAAGCTAAAGTCGATGTTGCACGTCTTCGACGACACGGACCACGTGGCGGATTCACTGAAGGCCGTGCGATGGCCTTCGCGATGGCAGCAATCGACGCAAGTTCCTGAAGGACATGAGTGGCGTTTTGTCGAGGAAGAGTCGCGCTACGTCATACAGCAAAGCTCCCGAGACAGTTGGATGCGTTATCGCCACTATGCCCCTCAACGTGAAGAATGGGCAGATATCCTCCGTGGCCATCGACCGCACCGCATCGACGAATCAGAAGGCGAGTTAATTACCGACTACTATTGTTACAACGATTCGCCGAGCAGTTGGGAATCGACAGGCAGTGCGTGGGTGGGCGACCTCGCGGTCGAAGCCAACGTTGAGATCCAAAGCGATGGCGGCGAATTGTTGCTGGACCTCGTCGAAGGCGGGACGCAATACCTGTGTCGCATCGACATCGCGACCGGAGAAGCAACTCTTTCGGCGACACGCTTTGAAGGTATCCCGCAGCTTTTCATCGACGAAGTGACCGGCAGCACGGCAGATAAGGTCACCGCATCGACCAGGATTCGCGGGAGCGGGCGTCATCGCATTCGTTTCGCGAACTGCGATGATCAGGTGCTCTTGTGGATTGACGAGAAAGTCGTCGCGTTTGACGGACCAACCACGTACAAGTCGCCGGAGAACATCAAACCGATGTGGAGCAAACAGGATCCGGGCGACATGGCACCGGCTGGCATCGGTGGCAACGGCGCAAGTCTGTCTGTGAAGAACTTGCGTATGGCACGCGATATCTATTACCTCGCGCAGGAGGCTGATCCGGCCTACAACAGCGAATACGAGGGCCGCTTTGGTCCGTACGAACTGGAGGCCGTGTTTAACAATCCGGCGGAATGGGACGACAGCGACGCGTTCGCTTCTCGGCGCTCGGTGATTTACGAACTCGGCAAGGATCACTTCTTTCCGCTCGGCGACAACAGTCCTGCCAGCAAGGATGCCAGGTTGTGGTCTCAAGGCAATCGGCGTACCGGCTATCACGATCCACCGCCCTATGTCAAACGCGAGCTGCTCATTGGCAAGGCGCTGGTCGTCTATTGGCCGCACGGCTGGCGTCCGACGTCGCCTGCGTTCGCTAATATGACAAGAGACATCGCGTTCATACCGAACTTTCCACAAATGAAACTGATTCGGTAGGTCGCGATCGCCGAGCGCGACCTGAACTCCTTCGGGAGTTCTGTTGCAGTGATCACTTTCGGCGAAAATGACCTACTCGTCACGGAGGACGTGCGATGACATTGCTAGAAGCAAGCGGACTTGAAAAGACGTTCGGCAGACGGAAGGTCGTTAACGGCGTCCATCTTGAAGTCGGTGAGCAGGAGATCGTTGGCTTGTTGGGTCCCAATGGTGCTGGCAAGACAACTTCCTTCCGCATGATGTGCGGGCTGATCGAGCCTGATTCTGGGCGCGTCTACCTGGGAGACCATGATGTCACCAAGTGGCCGATGTATCGCCGTTGCCGCGACGGTCATATGGGGTATCTCGCGCAGGAATCGAGTGTGTTCCGCAAGCTGAATGTCGAACAGAACTTGCTGGCCGTGATGGAGCTGCTCGGCATGGGACGTCGTGTTCGGCGCGAGCGTTGCGAAGAACTGCTCGAACAGTTCAAGATCACGCACCTTCGCAAATCGAAGGCGGCCAAGCTTTCCGGTGGTGAACGGCGGCGGCTAGAAATCGCTCGTTGTCTCGTTTCCGAGCCCGACATCATCATGCTTGACGAACCATTTGCTGGGATCGACCCTGTAACAGTTCAGAGCATCCAGGGAGTGATCGGCGAACTGCGTGAGCAAGGCATTTCAATCTTGATCACCGACCACGCCGCACGCGAGATCCTCGAGGTGACCGACCGCTGCTACGTGATCAATCAGGGCGAAGTTCTATGCGACGGTCCGCCCGACGAAGTGAAGCAACATCCCGAAGTACGTCGTATCTACCTCGGCGACATCGACGGAGCCGAATCGGGACCGCCAGCGCGGCACATACGCTCTAAGCTCCGACAGCGCGATGGAACAAGAGCTGACATCTAGCCGATCGGTGCGTCACCAACCGCGTCCACGTTGGTCGCGGCAAGAAAAGCAGCGACTACGCGTCTGCCTTCTTCGCAGTCTTCTTCTTCGTTGCTGCTTTCTTGGTCGTTTTCTTCTTGGCGGATTTCTTCTTCGTTGCCTTCTTCTTTTTCTTCTTGCCGCCTCCAGCCGCCGCGCGCTCGGCGAGTAAGGTCACGGCCTGATCGAAACTGAATTCGTCCGGCGAGGTGCCCTTGGGCAACGATGCATTCGTCTCACCGTCGGTCACATAAGGACCATAACGACCATCGAGCAGCTTGATCGGCTCTCCGGTTACCGGCGACTTCTCGAAGACTTTGATCGGCTCTTTCGGTGCGGCTCGACCGCTTCCTCGCGTCTTCGGTTGCTTGAGAAGTTCGATCGCTTGCTCAAGTGTTACGTCCAGCGGAGAGACATCGGCTGGCAGGGAACGCGTGTCGGTTCCGCACTTGATGTAAGGTCCGAAACGCCCGTTCTGCGCGACGATTGGTTCGTTGTTTTCCGGGTAATTGCCAAGGGTCCGCGGAAGCGACAGGAGCCTCAAGGCGACTTCGAGCGAGATGTCACCCGGCTCCATTCCTTTCAGCAGTGATGCATTCTTCGGTTTCTCGTCATCGTCCGGCGTCCCTAGTTGGACGTACGGTCCAAACCTTCCGACCTTGAGGAAGATGGGCTTGTGGGTGTCGGGGCAAATACCAAGAGGCTCATCGTCGGCGGCACCTTGTTCCAACAACTCCATCGCCTTTTCAAGCGTCATCTCGTCGGGAGCCATGCCGTCTGGCAGGCTGGCCTTCCGCTCACCTTGTTCCACAAACGGGCCGTATCGACCGACCCGTAGGACGACTTCCTCCGTATGTTCACCCTGCTCCGGTTTACCGACCGGAAAACGGCTCATCATCCGCGCGTCGATCTCAGCGAGCTTCGTGTCCAGTTGCGCCTTCAGGCCTGGCTTCTCATTTCCGAAGTAGAAATCCTGGAGATACTCCTTGCTTTCCGCTTCCTGCCGGCTGATTGCGTCGAGATAGTCTTCCATCTGTGCGGTGAACTGGTAATCGACCAGCGAGCCAAAGTGCTCCTCTAACAAACGGGTCACGGCGAAGGCAGTCCACGTTGGGACCAGAGAATTCCCCTTCTTGAAGACATACTCGCGAGCTTGAATGGTGTCGATGATCGAAGCGTATGTACTCGGTCGTCCAATTCCCTTGTCTTCCAACTCGCGAGTGAGCGAGGCCTCAGTGAACCGGCTCGGTGGCTGAGTTGTGTGCTCGCTCGTTTGCAGGTGGCGGCAACTGACGTTCTGACCTTGCTCGACCGCGGGAAGAAGGGTTTCACGATCGGCGAGCACGGCCTCGGGATTGTCGGAACCCTCGACATAAGCTCGGAGGAAGCCAGGGAAATCGATCGTCCGACCGCTGACGCGGAAGACACCGCCGTCGCCTTCGATCGTGACCGTCGTGTTGTGTCCGCGAGCATCGACCATTTGGCTGGCAATCGTCCGCTTCCAGATCATCTCGAACAGCCGGTATTCATCCGATCCGAGTTGGCCCTTCAGCGTGGAAGGCAGCTCAAACGGGTGCCCCGCCGGGCGAATCGCCTCGTGAGCTTCTTGAGCGTTCTTCACTTTGCCGACGTACGTCCGAGGAGTTCCAGACAAGTAGTCGCTTCCATACTCAGACTGGACCAGATTGCGAGCGGCTTCGACCGCTACGCTGGCAAGGTTCGTCGAGTCGGTACGCATGTAAGTGATGTGCCCGTTCTCGTACAAGCGTTGTGCGGCGTTCATTGTGCGGCGAGCAGTAAAGCCAAGCTTTCGGTTCGCTTCTTGCTGCATCGTGCTCGTTGTAAAGGGCGGCGCTGGTTTGCGTGTGTACGGTTTGCTTTCAACACTCGTGATCGTGAACTTCGCTTGCCGCAATCGCTCGACGAGCCCCTTTGCACCAGCTTCGTCCAGCACGAGGAAGGAATCGTCCTTGATCTTGCCGGTCGATGAATCGAAATCCTTTCCGCTGGGGATCTTCTTACCGTCAACCGATACGAGCGCCGCCTGAAACTCTTCGTTATTAGTTGTCGCGAGCTTGGAGATGAGATCCCAATAGGTCGCCGACCGGAAAGCCATTCGCTGGCGTTCCCGTTGCACGATCAAACGCACGGCGACACTCTGCACACGACCAGCCGACAAACCGCGGCCGACCTTCTTCCAGAGAAGTTGCGACACGTCATAACCGTACAGCCGATCGAGAATTCGGCGAGCTTCCTGAGCACGCACCAGAGCCGCGTCGATCTCCCGCGGCGAATCTAATGCGTCGCGAATCGCCTCCTCGGTGATCTCATGAAACACAAGTCGGTGCACCGGAACTTTCGGTTTGAGAACCTCGCACAGGTGCCAACTGATCGCTTCTCCCTCACGATCTTCGTCCGTTGCCAGATAGAGCTGGTCGGCTTCCTTGAGCGCCTTCTTCAGCTTACTGACTTGCTGCTTCTTCGTCTGCGGAACAATGTAAACCGGCGCGAAACTCTCATTAACATTCACGCCCAAGTACGCCCACTCTTCCTTCTTGAATTCCTCCGGAACCTCTTTCGCACCGTTGGGAAGATCGCGTATGTGTCCAACGCTCGCCTCGACCGTGTAGCCTTTGCCGAGGTACTTCCCGATCGTGCGAGCCTTGGCGGGTGACTCGACGATCACGAGAGACTTGCCGTCGGATTTGGAAGACTTCTTCGCCATGGCGGAAAGCTCAAAGTGGGTAATTTGCGGGGAATTTACAAACGCAGTGTTTATCTATCATCTTTTGCCAATAGTCAGCCTGAGAGTCGTGCCAGCGGTCGGCATAGTCATTAGATCTATTGCCATCCGGACTCCGCCCGATCGACGACATTCCTGTTTGGGATTGAATTTACGGCGATTGGCCATACAATCGGCAGAACCCTACGAAGCCTACTGAGGCGGCAAACCATTAATACGCGATCCGTGGTGCTGTCAAGGCGTCTTTATGATCGCGATGATTCTTTGGAGAGACTCCGATGGCCCGGATGATGCACCTGTTTCGGAAGTATCAGTACATTTTGCTCGTCGTGTTTGGCGTGCTGCTGATGATCGTTTTCGTCGTCGGCGACGCGCTGCAGAGATGGGCCAGCGGGCCCGGACCGGGAGGCCGCTCCGAGAGCGTCGTGCTGCGCTGGAAGAACGGGCACGTGACCGACAACGACCTGTACAACCAGCGGGCTCGCCACAAGATCGCGATGGAATACCTTCAGGCCATCATTGAAGAGACGCGCAATCGCGAGGGGTCTCCCAAGGGGGCCGGCATCTTCGCCGCCCAGAACGATCGCGACTTGATCCGCAAGCTTCTGCTCGCCGAGAAGGCGAAGTCGCTTGGCCTAACGATCGACAACGAAGCCATCTATTCATTTCTTTACCAGCTTGGCGACGGCGAACTACAAAAAAATGATTTTGCCGTCCTCTTTGGTCGCACCGTTGGGGAGCGTATGTCGCAGCCGCAGATGATGGATCAATTGGAACAAGAGATCCTCGCTCAACAGATGCTGATGATGATGCGAGACGGGCTGTTCGCGATTCCGCCACGCGAAGCTTGGGCGATGCACAACCGTTTGCGACGGCGCGTGCAAACCGAGATGGTGGCATTGAAAGTGGACGACTTCAAAGACCAAGTTTCAGGCCAACCATCGGAAGAACAGATTCAAGTTCTGTACGAGCAGGGTAAAGATCGCTTCCCCAATCCCAACAGTCCTGAACCTGGATTCAAACGTCTGCGCAAGATTGCCTTAGAGTACGTACGTTCGGACTTCGACAAGTTCCAGCAAGAGCAGATCGCCTTGATCAAGCCGGAGATCGCAGACGAGGATATCGAGAAGCATTACGCCGAGAACAAGGAGCGGTATCGCGCCTTGGACCTCCCGAGTGCTGACGACGCGGAGGTGAAGCCTGACGCGGAAGGAACGCCCCCGGCCGAAGAGAAGAAACCGGAGGAGGCCAAGGAAGGCGGAGGTGATGGTGACGATGCACCGGGCAACGACGCGAAGCCAGCAGCCGAGGGAGAGAAGCCAGCGGCTCCAAAGCCTCCAGCCGAGAAGCCCGAGGCGGCTCGACCCGAGAAACCAGCGGAGCCCCCGGCGGAGAGTTCGGAATCAGAGTCGTCGGAGCCGAGCGAAGAACCGGCAAGCGAAACCGACGGAGATGGCTGTCTGAACACGCAAGAAGATAGCGAGACCGCCGAGGAAGAACCTGCAGCCCCCAAGACACTCGCAGGCGAAGAGACTGAGGAACCGACACCTCCGGCGGCGACTGAGCCGGCAACTGGCGACAAGAAGCCCGAAACAGAGGATCCAACGACTAAGACGGAGTCCGACGCAAAGCCGGAGAAAAAGGGCGGCGAACCAGCGGCAACGCCGGAAGCCAGCGAGGATGCTGCCGACTCGAAGAAGACAACCGAGCCAACCGAAGCCAAGGACGGCGACGCTCCGGAAGAACCGAAATACAGGCCGCTCGACGACAAACTTCGCGAAGAGATACGCGATGAAATCGCCGAAGACCGCGCCCGCGAGCCGGCGCAAGATAAGCTCTCCAACGCGTTTCAAGCGGTCCAAAGTGCCATCGAGAAGTTCGGACGGCAACAGCGATTGCTCGAGATCACGCCGGGTGCAACGAAACCGGGGCCCGTCGATTTCGAAGCACTCGCAGGTGAGCACGGTTTGACGGCCGGAAAGATAGACTTGGTCGATCCGCTGGGCGTCGAAGAGTACGAGCTTGGCAAGTCGTTCCAAACGGACTTCACGAACTTACGTACTTGGCCGCCTCCACGGTACTCGTTTGCGCAACTCGCTTATCGTGACGGCTGGCAGATCTATCGGCCGGAGCGGATCAAGGGTGCCGAGTCTGACATCGAATTCCTCTACTGGAAGACCGCTGAGGAAGAAGAGTTTGTCCCGGAACTCGAAGATGTCCGTGACGAGGTCGTTGACGCGTGGAAGAAGCAAGAAGCATTTTTGAAGGCAAAGGTCGCAGCGGAAAAGATTGCGGAGGAGGCCGCTGACAAAACGCTTGGCGAAGCGTTTGCGGAACGCGAAAGCTTAGAAGTCTTTGAGCCCGCTGAATTCAGTTGGATGACCATGGGCCTGACTCCCTTTGGCGGAAGCGGCCAGCCTTCGTTGGGCACGGTTGATGGCGTCGAGGGTGCCGGAAACGATTTCATGCAGGCTGTCTTCGGCTTGAAGCACGGCGAGACGGGTGTCGCGGTGAATCAGGCCGAGACCAATGTCTATGTGGTGCGCATCATCAGCGAGTCACCGTCCGAGGAAAGCCGAAGAGAACAGTTCCTGGTAAGTGGTGTCACACCCGAGATGCAAGGTATGGCTTCCAACGAACTGTTCGAACTGTGGGAAGGTTGGTACGACGACTTGGAGAAGGAAATGAAGGTCCGCTGGAATAACTGATGTCTCCGCTGGGAACCGGATGTGCCTAGTGTCAAAGAGTTGAGTTGACGTCGAATGTACGGTGTTTCCCATTCAAGGTTATTTCCGAATCACGGCACTAGAACACGCGTGTTTAGTCCCGATACGTTCCGTTCCGAGGTTGCACTTTTCTGAGCCACGGAGCCGCAGAGCGGCGGGATACACTAGCCTGGGGCGTAGGCCCCAGGAAGCCAGCCGGCCCGCAACAGACATAAGCCCCGGGAGGGGCGGCATCAATAACTCTGCTGTCGCCCCTGCGGGCAACGCCGTGAAGGAGTTTTGTGCTGGAAAAACTGGGGTTTGCATAGATCGGAGTTCATGAAAGAAAGCCAGATTC
>PBSM01000206.1 GCA_002726245.1 Planctomycetaceae bacterium
CAAGCATTCGGACTTGATGCTCTTCATGAAACGCTCGAGATAGGCATTCAAGTTGGGACTTCGCGATGGCAATCGCAGCGGCTGCGTGTCTTCGTTCTTTAAGAAGGCACGAAACGAGGCACAGAACTTCCTGTCGCGGTCCATGATCAGATAGCGTTGGCCTTTGAGAAAGCCGTCTTTGTAGTCCGTCAGATTCCTGGCGATCTGCTTCATCCATAATTCATTCGGACTGGTCGTACAGCCCGCGAAATACACACGACGCGTCTTCAGTTCCATGACAAACAGCAGGTAGAAGGTGACCAATCCTCCGCGAGTCCAAACTTCGATCGTCGTGAAGTCAATCGCTGACAACAGGCCCCAATGCGCTTTGAGAAACGTGCTCCATGATCCTGTTTGTTGGCGTTGGGGAGCTGGTTCGATGCCGTGTGCTTTGAGAATGTTGCCGACGGTAGTGTCTGAAATATGGTAGTCGACATTGGCCAGGCCACCTTGGATTCGGTCGTAGCCCCAGCTTGGATTCTCCTTGGCGAACCGCAGGATCAGATCGACGATAACTTGGCGGATGCGAGGTCTGCCCACCGAGTTCCGCTTCTCGGTGTGATCCCATTTCTGGGCCACGAGTTCTCGGTGCCAGCGGAGGATCGTATCGGGTGTAACCATGGTCGTCAGTTCCTGCAGTGCCTTGCGTCCGATCGACTTACCCTTGACCGCCAAGAGGCGACGCTGGTCATCGGTGAGCAGGATGCGTTTCTTACCGAGTTTCTGTAGCAGAGCGGTAATCTGGGCGTTCTGAAAGTCGATGATCTCTGTCTGACGCTGGTTCACAAAACCGCAAAAGGTGACAAACAGGATCTGCCAGGGTTGGAGAATGAAGTTCATTGCAGAGCCTTTTGGCGAGGGAAGTCTGAACTCCTTTCACCCTGTTGCTGATCTGCCCACAGGTCAATGGATTTCAAAGCGGCCACCGGGCCATTGATGCGCGAAATGTCCGTCTGTCCTATCTGGGCGAACCATGCGGATGACGATGTCGGCGGACATCGGTGTTCAGCGACCCTGCATAACTCCCGTCAAAGACAACAGTTCAACGTCGGCCGAGTTTTTTCACCTCACGAGGTGATTGTAAGGTTGTTCAGCTTAGTGCTGTTACCGAGTTCCAGGAACGGCCTGCCGTTGGTCTTCGCGTCGGTGACCTCGAATCCGGCATCCTTCTTTGCCGACAAAGTGAAACCGTCCGGCAGCTTGTACGTTCCACTTATGCGGTACGTATGGTCGATTGCCAGCTCGTCACCCGCATTGACACCTTGCGAGTCGAGAAAGGACTTGAACTTCGCTGTAATGTCCTCTCCCTTCTTCCAGCCCAGATCGGATGAGCGAACGGTCTCTGCATAGAGCGTTGAAGCACAGGCAAGCGTTACAAAGACAGTGATCGCGATTCGTAATGGTCTCTCCATCATTCTTCTCCCTATCTTCTTGTCCGCCTGAACTTCGCTTGCTTCCGGGCCTGGTGTCCCCAGGTTTGACGTCCTCGGCAAAGGTCGGTCCGGCCATCCGAAGCAATGCGAACAGACAACAGAGACGTTTTCATTCTCGTCGGTTATGTTTGCTTCTGATTGGTTTCGTCAGACCATGATACGGTGGATCACATGGCCATGCACCTCGGTGAGCCTGCGGTCGATGCCGACCGCCGGAGTATCAAAATGAGGGCGCACCAAACTGGCAATCTTGGCTGCTTCGGCGGCTGCGTTAGTGACCTTGGTCATCAACACCGCGTCCACGAATCCTCAATCCTCTTCGGTCGCGATGACGAATGCACGAAGCGAGAAGGCTGAAGTGCAGATTTGACTGCGCACTTCGATGTTGTCAGTTGTCCGAAGTCTGCTGCGAAGACCGCGAAGATCAAACTGACACGCGAATTTAGTGCTCTCGGTTTGTTTCCTGATCGTGGTGGCTTCCCATGGGACGACGCTCCGCCGGGCTGACGCGGCTCATCCGCGTTGCCTCACTCCTGCTCACTTACGATGGCGAATCCATCGCGAAGTGTGAGCAGCCACGCCGTCAGGTTGGCAAGCTGTTCGGCGCCAAAGAGGTCATAGCCGCTGGGCATGACGGATTGCTTGAGCCGCTTGCGTGAATCGATGGACTCGGTCGCAAGCGAAACCTGTGAGCTATCCGTGCGCAAGATGGTGACCGTGGTACTAGTCTCGCGGATCACCGCGCCGGTGTGCGTTCGGCCGTCGTCGGTGACGAAGAATTGTACCGCGTAGCCTTCCGTGATCGCGGCGCTCGGCTGAATGATTGACTTGATCATGTTCTCCGGTGTGAGCCGCACACCGACGCCCGACAAGTCGGGAGCGATGTCGCTGCCCCGCCCGCGGACACGATGGCAGGAGACGCAACCCGCCCCACCGACGCGATCGAAGAAGAGTTCGCGCCCGCGGTCTACATTCGCCTGATCGAGCCGCGCGAGCACGTCTTCAACGGTGGCCACGGGCGGCTTGGGCACTTCGATTTCGAGTCCGAGAACTGTTTTTAAGGCCAACAGGTCGCGGTAGAGGAGCGCGTCGGGTTGCTCGCAAAGTTTGGTCAGAACAATAGCGAAACGCGTACTTCCCACGACTGACTTCTGCTCCAGCTTGCCGAGTAGACGCAGTGCACGACGGCGCGTTGGCGGTTCCTTTCGGCTCTCGAGAATCGCGAGAAGCGTGTTCAACGCAGCATCGGACGGCGACCAGCCATTCGGCAAAGGCAGCGAGTCTAGCGCCCGAACGGCTCCGGGGATGCGTGGATCGGCAGACCCAGCGTCGCTCATCTCCGCGAGGAGTTGAGCGGCGATCTCAACCGCGAAGTCATTTACGTTCGAGACGCTGCGGCTCGTCGAGCGGACGACCGATTCCGACGAACTCAGTTGCTTGGCATGTAGCCGATGCAGGTTAGCGATTCCGGCGACGGCCGCGTTCTGCAACAACTGCGTCTCGCCGAACGCCTCCCAAAGGTCTGGGAGTGCATCGCGCGTGGTTGCTGCGGCGGGCAGAATGAGGGCCCGCTCGTCGGCCGACTGTAGGGTGCGGTAGAACGCGAGCAGTTGCTTTTGCTGTTCTCCTTCGCGGACCGACGCGCGAGCAATCAGTTGCAGATAGAGTCGCCGCAGCGCCAGACTGTCTGCCTTGTCGGCCTGCTCGATCATCTGACCAATCGGCAGGGTCTGCTCCATCTCGATGCGCAGCGTGTCGTTTGACAGTTTCGCAGGCGGGAGCGGATTCATCGCAAACGTCAGCGCCCAACTCTGCACGAGCGGATCGGTCTCGTGGTCGACCAGCTCGAGCACCTCCTTCTGTGTTAATGCGTAGTCTTCCTGAAGGCCAAGCAACGCCGCGAGACGAACTCGGCTGCTTTCGTGATTGAGCCACGACTGCCGTGTCTCGACTGACGCCAGGTCCCGCAATGCCTGCCAACCGGCGTAGAAGACGGCGCGGTCAGTTTCCTTCGCGAGCTGCCGTAGCACGTCCGTTGCTAATTGCAGGTCGGCTTGATGAACGGCCTGCATCGCTTCGAAGCGAACTCGCGGATCGGGGTCGGCCATCGCTGTCGTCGCAGCGACGAGTGCTGCATCACTCTCACCGAAGCGTCTCGCCCGAAAGGCGAGGATCCTGATCGCCTGAATGCGTAGGTTGCGCGGGACACGGGCGGTCGCGGACTGTGTGCCTTGTACCTTCTGAGAACGTGCAGGCGGGACCGACCATTTGCGGATCGCCTCCTGCTCCGTTTTACCGAGTTCGTTCATTCGTCCCAGACCCCAAGCCACCCATGTCTGCTGCCCTGTGCTTAGCTCGCCAGCGGCGATCGCCTTCATAAGTTCGTCGCCGTTCGCCGCACCGCGCCGAACGAGTTCGTCCTGGGCATTGACGCGTTTGGCGGGAATCACTCCCGGTTTCAGCGCGTTCAGCAACTGCGCAACCGAGCATTCCGCAAGCGGTGTAGCCAAACTCGTGGGACTTCGGGCATCGGAAATCTCTCGACTTCCGTGACGCTGTGCCTCGCGATGGCTCACTCGAAATACCCAACTGCCGTCGCTTCCCGGTTCGTAGTGATAGTTGCTACCCCAGCCAAGCGCGTAGATCGCTCCGTCCGGACCGACTGCGATGTCCGTGGGCCGATAGATCATCCCGCTCTCGCTGCGCTGAATGAACGGTTCGAGTGAACCGTCCGCAGCTCGCAACGCTCCATTCCAACCCGGCCGGTAAACGTACGTGCCGAACATCCAGTCGTTGATCAAGAAGACATCGCGGTAGGCCGGCGGGAAATGCTCGTGGTCGTAGTAAACGATGCCCGCCCAAGAGCCGGATGTCATCGGACCGCTCACCGGCACAGTCGGAAGGTTGCCTTTGCCTGTCCAATGGCTGCTGTAACGATGTCCCCAACCGAAGTGCGCGCCGAAGAAGGGCATGATGATCCGGTCGCCCTGCGTTTGGTCGTTGTCGGTGCCGAGCAGGTTGAAGCCGCCATCGATGGCGATGTCCCACGGGTTCCGCATACCTCGCGAGACGATTTCCAGGTTGCCTCCGAGCGGGTCGCAACGCAGCACACCCCCTTCACGCCCCCAATCGTCGTGCGGATCGTGATAGGTGCTGCGGTAATCCGCGACGGTGAACGTTTGCGCAGGCGGGATGTCCAGCGCGCCTTCAGGATGCTCGACGTCCCAAAGTTCGCGGAAGGCCTTCGGCGCGACGCGGCCAAACTTTTCCGGTTGGTTGTGTCCTTTCGAATTCCCCTTCGACATATACAGCCGGCCATCGGGCCCCCATACCAAGCCGTGCAACGCGTGCTCGTGATTTCCCAGATCGGTATACACGACGACGTATTCGTCGGCCACGTCATCGCCGTCAAGATCGCGCACGACCGTCAGCTCGGGAGAGTTGGCGACGTAGAGGTCGCGCCCCTTCCACGCGAGCCCTTGAATGCTGTTGAATCCGGTAGCGAACACCTTCCGCCGATCCGCGTCTCCGTCGCCGTCCGTATCCAGCAACAGGACGACGCTGTCCGACTCCTTGATCGACTCCGACAGATGATACTGCGGTCCTTGCCCAACCATCGCTCGGCCTTGTGCATCGAAGCAGATCGCGGTCGGTTTGTATATGAGCGGCTCGGAAGCGAAGACAGAGATCTCAAATCCGTCAGGTACTCGCGGCAACTTCTTCGCAAGCGGCGAAGGCGTTCCATCCTTGGCGTGGACGGGCGTGACTTTTAAGCCCGCGGCAAGGGAACAGCTCATCAGTATGAGTGAGAGTGACGTTCTGATCATGTTTCGGTCGTTACCTCGCGATGACGCTGGCTCGCAAGACAAGCTTAGGCGAGCGGCAGATGAGAATCTACCAGAAAGCGATGCGGCGCAAGGCGAACATCGGACGGTGCCGTGTTAGCATGAAGAGTGTTGCGACACGGCGATGCTCTCATGGCTCGCGATTAACTAGTTGTGTGGGTCGCGACGAAATCCAAAACTGAACAACGACCCGTTTTGCAGGCGAAATCGAAGCCTGATCGTTTTGCCCGCGAGCTTTGACAGATCTGAGCGTCCGTTGAAGGTCACGGTGTGACGAAGTGAATCGCCGGTAAAAGGATCAGACCGGCTCCAGTCTTTCAACGGGCGTCCGGCACTGTCGAGCAGTTCGGCTTCGAGGCGACCCGCCCCTTGAGCGCGGGCGTTGATGACCATTCGCTGACCGGTGAAACGGATAGGGATTGTGGTGAGAGTTCCACCACGGGCAGGGGCATCGACCGAGACAAAACGGTCCAGCGGCCACGTGGCCAGACCGATGGACGCCGTGTATTTCGTGCGTCGGCCCGTCGGTATGCCGAATTTCGTCACCAACCCGGATTGCCGTGGCCGCGGTCTCCGACATCAAATGCCGTGACGCGTTCACCACCGATTTCCTGAGCGTGGCCAGTTGGGATTAAGGTCAGCGTTGCCAACATGCAGGCGACAGACGCGAGCAAGTTCGCTGGAGATGAGGTCGCCAGTTGCGTGCTGAGAGTCTTCGTGTGACAGATCATTGCTTTTTCTTCGCGAATCGAAACGAATAAACGCCGGCGTCTTTCAGCTCGAATTTCAGTGACCGCGTTAGTGGCCAAGGACGACAACGCCGGTGCGGGCTGAGCACTCGGGCATCGACCCGAGTGGACCGTCTCGTTACCAAACGCATCGCTAAGCGAGCAACGCAGACAGTCCTGAACTCTTCGGACGCGAGACCGACCACGAGCGACGACCCTGGGGCGCGAGCATCTGCCATTTAAGTCGCTGTCATTTTGCCGGTACGACTTGCAGCGTCACTTCGGACAACTTGGACGCCAGTTTCTGAAATGTTATGCCTCCCGCGAGGCCCGTCACGGTTATGTTTCCGTGGATTTCGTAAAGGCCGTATTTTTCGATATTCTCCCCGCTGGTCGATACCGGGGCCAGATTGCGTTCCACTGGTTGCACCTGCTGCTGATATACATGGCAGTCGACGAATTCAATGCCGCCGGGGAATCTCGGGACCTGCTTGCCTTCATCTTCCTCGGCTACGATGCTGATCGGTGCAGTCCGTCCAGGCTGACCGGTGTTGTACCACTTGCAGTTCACAAATCTCACTCTGGCCGCTTTGCTGGATGTATTGCTGATCAAGGCCCCTGGAGCACGGGTATTCTGTATGACGCAATTCCGGAATTCGATGACCCCGCTGGGACCGGTGTCCATCAGGTTGGTGATCCCGACCCCGTGCGCCTGGGAACCGTTGATCAAACAGTTTTCTACAAGGATGCCAATCGGTTTGGTCTTTCCGGCATCTGAAAGGTGATTTAGGTAGACGTGTATTCCGGGGCCAATGTTGTTCTCGATAACGCAGTTACGCATGACACAATCGACCAGACGTTCCGAAGCATCATTTGGTTCAAAATCGATTCCCGCAGAGGGAGGAGTTCCGTTGGTGTTCATCAACCGGCAGTTCTCGATCAGCAGATTCTCGACGCTGATGACTGAGATCCCCTGCCGCAAGTGGTTATCACAGACCACGTCTTTGATGATGATGTTTCGGCAACTCACCCGTTTGCCCCCGCTTCGTCCGAGGTAAATCCCATCTCCACCGCTGTCTCGCAGAGCCAACCCGAGAATCTTCACATTGTCGCAACTGCGGAACGCAAGCGTCATCCGCCACTCGGCGTTTAGGTAGTCGGGGCTTTGGTAGTCTTGCTTACGCATTCGTAACGTCGCCCCATAGCCGACAAGCGTAATATTCTCCTGCAACGAGGCGGAGAAGAGGCAATCGTGAACTCCCTTGAAGGCGCCTTTCTTGGACGTCACGATCACACCCGGCTCGAAAACGATTGTCTGATTTGAGGCAAGCTGGATTGGCCGTACGATCCATTCCTTGTTCATGTAGGGGACGATGACTTTCTTTGCGCCGGTGTTGATGGCCTGCTGAAGGCATTCCGTGGCGTCTTCAGGATCGAAGCCCCACCACTGGGCATTGGCGACCGACCGCTGGCCCGATTCCACCTCTTTTATGAGTTTCTGGTGATCAAGACTCGCGGTCGAAGCGCGTTTTATCTGGGCCTCGATCGATCGTTCCAGCCACACCAGAGCAGCACATCCGAAAACCATGCACAACAGACAGAATCTGCGATTCATCACGGCTTGTCTCCTCAATGGTGAAAAACTGGATTGCGGTAATCTCCGAGCCATCATCCTGTGAGCTTAACTGCTGAGAGTGGGGTGTGAATTCGGAGTCGTTTGTCCTTGTTGGTTTGGTCGTTTCCTCAATTCAGGCGTGAGATAATTTCAGGGGGTGGCTCTACTTACGCACATACACATAGCACTCCAGTTCTTCGATGCTCACGGTGCGATCGCCGCGGCGCTGGGGTGGATCGCCGATGACAGCCTGGTTGCCGGGTTTCCCGTCAATGAATAGCCGTCCGGTGACCTTACCGACAGCAGAGTCTTGATCGACCGTTACGGCCAAGTGATGCCATTTTCCATCAGTTAGCGGCGCTTCGGTGCGGGCGGTCTCAAGCGAGCCGGGTCTGACAAGGCCGAGAATGACCTCTTCTGGAGTGGCAACCTCGATCGTGTGTGTGGCCAGCACCGCCTTGGCTCGATTGCTGCTGTACTGCGGCGAGGGGATCGGTTCGTTCGACATCGCCCAGACCGTGTGGTTCGCGGACCGCGATGCCGCTTTGAACCAATACGCGATGGTCAGGTCTCCGGCTGGTTCGCGCATCAAGCGTTGCATGTCGCTGGCATGTACTTTCAGTGTCGCGTCGTTCTGCGTAAAGTCGCCGGCGCCCGTGCCGATGTGTGGAGCCTTCGTGTCTTGCGTCACCACGGCCCCCGCCGGTCCGGTCTGCTGGGCAGACCTTCCACTCGCGGAAGTGTTCGCGCCCAAGTCGTCGGCCTTGTCGAATTCGTAAAGCACCTGCAAGCTGTCGGCCAGTTCGGACGCATCAGGTCGGTTCGCCACGAGAGCTGCAATGCCGACACCGCGCGACCCGTGTTGATGTAACTGCTTGATCTCCTTGTCGCTGAGTATCCGAGACCAAATCGCAAAATCGTCCAGGTGTCCATTGAGATCGACGGGGCTGACGCCGCCTTGATCATCGGCTTGAACACCCAAGACCATCTCGATGAATCGAAACGGTTTCGCAGAAGTCGCGCCCGCTGCCGGGACCAGCCGCACCGAGAGCGAATTGTCGCCGAAGACGAGCGGCTGTTTGCGACCCGTCGTTTCCCAATTCATGTCGATCACGTACAGATGAAACGGTGGAAGCGTATCGCCCTCGTAGACGTTCTGGCCGTTCTTGTCGTACACGCGACTAATGTAATCGATGGGAACTTCCGTGCCGTTGATGCGAATCTTCAACACGTCGCCTTCAGCCAGGCCGACGGCCTTGAATTGCATTGTCGTTCGCAGCTTCCGGTTGCGATTACCAAAGTCCTCGGCCATTCGAAAGCGACGACTTCCCTCCAGGGTCGCGGCGGAACGATCCAGGTAGATGTTGTCATCGTTGGAGAACCCAGTCGGTGATTTTCGTGGCTTCTTGTAAATCGAATAGAACAAGTAGTGGCGATCACGCTGCTTGACCTCGGCAGGATCACGTAACTCACGCAACCAACCTAGTGCCGCGGGCCACATGTAGGCGGCGCTGGATGATGAACGGTGTGCCGTGGCGCGCCTCGAAAACCCTCGCTGATAGTTGTACGGTGAAACTCCATCGGCGCCGAAGCCGTAATAGTTCTGCGCCGCGGCTCGATAGTTCGACAGATTCATCAAGCGATAATGTTCGTTTGGCCCGTCCATCGAGATCATCGGGTGGATGGCGGGATAGATCTTGCAGTTGGTGCCGGTCGCCAACTTCACAAAATCCTCGGTCTTCATGTTGGTGTCCGAGTGGAAGAAGTCGGATGGCACGACATAGTCGACCAGCCCCTCTTTGACCCAGGTCGCCAGGTCAAACCCCAGGTAGTCGCACTCCTTGATGCTCTGAGGCACTCGTACGCCAAATTCGAGCCGATCAACTCCCCGGCGCTCGGCCGCTTCGTCCAAGAGCTTTCGGGTGCGGCGCGTAAAGTCGGTCAGCAAGTGGGCGTTCTTGTTGCCCTCGCCCGGCTTGAACATGTGGCACCAGCGCATGTAGTCGTACTCGACCCCGTCCACTTCGTACCCGTCAAGAACCTCTTTCACAAAGGTCAACATCGCATCGCGCACTCCGGGAATCGCGTAATCGTTGCCGGACCCCAGCAGCGCCCACTCCGGATGTTCTTTCGCCAGACCTTTGCGAGGCCCACCATGCCGATCGTTCATGCGGATATCGGCAATGAACTGCATGTCATGATGATGGCAGCGATCGATCAAAACCTTCAAGCAATCCACGCCCGCTTGATCCATTCCGGGTGGACGCCAAGGGAACAGCTCCGTGACCTTGGAAGCCGGCACGTCGCTCCAGAATGCGGTGAAGAGGCAATAGCTGATCGCATCGACGTGGGCGGCCGCCTCTTCATCGACCATCTCTTCGAGAATCCGCTTGCTGAACTTGGCCGCGGGTTTGGGGATTTCGCGGTTGGGGGACTCATAGTAATTCAGATTCAAGATCGTCGCCCACATCGTGACGCCATCCCAAGCATGGAGAATCCGCTTTGGCGGAGAATCCTTCGCCTCACCAGGGCCAGCACAATCGGCCGAGGGTGTCGCAAAACCGTGAAGAGCCAGGGTTGCAATGACGCACAGACTTGACCTTTTCGTCATGCTCAGTCCTTTCGTTTCATCATCACGAGCGTTACGCATGTCGACACCTCGACGATTGACGCCGTTGGTTGCAGCCGCCCTGCGTTACGTTACGCTACAGTGCGATTCGTGCGAAACTTCCAACTCGTAACCGCACGATACACGATCTGCTGTGAGGAATCGAATGAACCATCGTCCGAGCATTATCCACTGCGGCGCATCAAGGAAATAGCACACATGAAGTCGCACAGATTCTTCCTTGCTCCCGCGTTGTTGGCCTGTCTTTTGGTCGGTAGCGGTGGAGTGCCACTTCGGGGATTTGAGCCCGACAAATCGGTGGCTCCAACAACGGGAAGAAAAGGCAAAGCCGAGTGGCGTAAGCACGTGATCCTGTCGGTGAAGAAGTGCTACAACGTTGTCGCAGGCGACTTTACCGGTGACGGGCTGACGGACGTCATGGCCAACAAGGTGGACGCGACGATGTTACTGGTGGCGCCAAAATGGAAAGAGGTGGTGGTCGAGAACACTCGTGGCATTCACGTTTATGCGAGTGGCGCGATGGACGTGGACAAGGATGGCGACTTCGATTACGTGGCTGGCAGATATTCGCCAGGGCTGCTTTTCTGGTTGGAGTGTCCTGACAATCCCGCAACAAAGCCTTGGGACTTTCACGTCATCGATGACAAGCCCGACGGTGTCCACGGCATTCTGTTGAAAGATGTCGATGGCGACGGACGGCTCGACATGATCACAAACAGCGCTCACCGGGAGGGGCCGCTTCCTCAATCACTCCTTTGGTATCAAGTGCCAAAGTCGCCTCGCGGTCGATGGACAGGGCACCTACTGGGGCAAGGTGATGCGCCGGGGCGGCCACACTATTTTGCCTCGGGCGATTTCAACGCCGACGGCCGACTCGATGTGGCAGTGGCTTCGAGTGGCGTGTCGTTGCGCGGCGGCGACTGGCTTGCCTGGTGGGAAGCTCCGAAAGAGCGGACCGGTATTTGGAAAAAACATCCCATCGCTCAGGAGCAGGTTGGTGCGACGCACGTGCACGCAGCCGACCTCAACGGTGACAAGCAACTGGATTTCATTGCCTCGATGGGTCACGGTCGTGGTGTCTACTGGTTCGAGGCACCTAACTGGAAACGGCATGCTATCAATTCAAGGCTACGCGACGTCCATTGCCTTGTCGCCGCGGACCTCGACGGTGACGGGGATGTTGACGCGGCCACCGTTTCACGAAAGGACTTCGTGGCTGCGTGGTTCGAGAACAACGGCAAGGGACGCTTTACCCAGCACGTGATCGATGCCAAACAGTCAGCTTACGACATGTGCGCGGCGGACATGGATCGCGACGGTGACCTCGATTTGGTCGTTGCCGGTGCAGAAAGCAATAACGTCGTGTGGCTTGAGAATCCGACGCGTTGATGCAGACGAGCACCGTACCGACCCGGTAGGGGCGATGAGCGTGGCTGAGTTGGAGGTGTATAAGAGTGAGCGACTGTCCAACACGAGTGATGGAATCATCCAATGGTGCGTTTTAGACGAGGACGAGTCGGTCTAACAACCGCTGCTCTTGCGCTGGTTTGCGGTCTCGTGACGGGCTGGCCGACGTTTGCCGGAGGCGACGACGGATCGGACTGGGAAAAACCGTTTCGGCCGGATGGCCACACTGTTGTGCTTTACCATTTCGACGAGGGCCAGGGGAACGATGCGTACGACGCGTGCGGCGATGCGGCGCTAACGCTGCGCGCTCACAAGGCGGCGCTGTGGGGCTCGCGTCCGGGGTTCGGTACGACGGCCAGATTTGCGCGAAGAGCGGACGACGCCGATGTGCGGGTGGGGCCGGTGAACAACGACAAGCTCCACCTGAAGACTTGCACCGAGGCGTGGACGGTCGAGGCCTGGATTCGCTACACGGGCCCCGGTGGGCAGGAACAGGGCGGTCGCACGTACGCCAACATCTGCGGCACGGACGACGAAGGGTTCGGATTGCGCGAAGGCATGCGAGGCGGTTACAGCTTCACGCTCAATCTGGGGCGAGGCGGCGTCGGCAAACGCGAAGACGGTTTGCTCCCCACTGGGCGATTTATCGCGTCGTCTCAGTCGACGGAGAATTTCGGCACCAGCAGTTTCCTCTTCCCATATATGTGGCCAAACAAAGTCAAAGGGCGACACATTGCCGACGACAAGTGGCACCACGTCGCGTGGCAGTTCCGCTACAAGGATCAGTTGAACACGTTTTTTCTCGATGGCCGGCTGATGGCGAAGATCTCGCTGCACGATCCCGGCTCGCCGGGCATCATCGTGAATAACACGAAGAACATTTGCGTGCCCTTTACCGTGGGCGGTTGGATTCACTCGCAGGACCCGCCGTTTTACATCAAGTCGGGCAACTTCCAGGGCGAAATCGATGAGCTGCGAATCTCGAAAGTCTTGCGTTACCCGGTCGCGCGCGAACTGGGAATCGTCCGCCAGAAGCTACCGAAAGCCGGGCTAAAGATACCCTACTCGGTCGAACTGGCGACAGATGCGGCCGAGGGCAGCCTGCGATGGAAACGGTTGGCTGGCAAGCTGCCGCAAGGACTGGCCTTAGACGAGAAACGTGGGATCATCCACGGCACACCGCTGGAAGAGGTCGTCAATCGAACGGTCAAGATCGGAGCGACTGACGCGGCGGGAAAAAGCGACAAGCACATCTTTTCGCTGACGGTCGTTCGCGGTCGGCTGGTTACAAGATCGTTACCGCCTGCATTTGCAGGTTCGGCATACGAGACTGCGCTGAAAACGACTTTCATGGCCAAGCCAGCACGCTGGGAGGTCGTGTCCGGAACCTTCCCCAAAGGGATCGCGCTCGACCGTGCCACCGGCAAATTGCATGGGACGCCGACTGAAGAGTGCTCGGCGCGTGTTGCGATCCAGGTGACCGACACCAACGGCGTGCGCGATCGCACGGATCTTGTCCTGCGAGTGCTCCCGCAAAAACTGCGCGTGATTAAGGCCGATGCCAACACGGTCGTGCTCTACGATTGGCAAGGCCCCAACGGGAAACTGATTCCAGATCTCATTGGCAACAAAGATCTCACGCTGACGTGGACCGCCATGGGCGGCGACCGGCGCGTCCCGTGGCCGGGCAGAAAGGGCCGCTTCCCGCAAGACAACGGCCACGGCGAACACGGCTGGGTCACCAAAGTGAAAGGCAACCCAGTCCTCGACTTGAAGACCTGCAAGGACGAGTGGACCGTGGAAGCGTGGGTCCGTCGCGGCGGGCCGATCCAGGCGCATGGAAAAAAGATCGACAAGACCCACCAGCCGTTCGACTATGGACATATCTGCGGCAGCTACGACAACTCGAAGCGCGGCGTCTGGGAACTGTACCTGTCCGACCACGATTCGCCCGACGGCAGCATGGCGCCAGGTGTCCACTTCCTCGGCGCCGAACCTGATCAGGCGCTGATGGATCTGCATCCTTGGAAGCGTCCCGAAGGGATCGTGGGAAATCTGAAAGACGCCGGCATCAGCGACACCGAGTGGCATCACGTGGCTTGGCAATACAACTACGCCGAGGACCTGCACCAATTGTTTCTGGACGGGAAGCTAATCTGGCAGATGCAAAGCCCCGACGGACGCAAACTGGTCAACAACCGCAAGCACGCCGCGCAATTCAGCGTCAGCACGCGGCTCGCCGGCGATGTCCTCTACGGAGTCAGCAACTTTCTGGGCTTCGGAAACTTCTTCGGGCAGATCGGCGAGATTCGGATCTCCAACACCCGACGCTATTAATCGACCACCGTAACGCGCCGCGCGGGAACGTACGCTGGCGGTTGCGGCAGTAATCAGCAAGAGAGCGAAAGCATGTTTGTCAGATACTTCTTCCTGTCGATTCTGTTGACCTGTCTCTGGTCGCCTATGGTTCAAGCTCAACATCGCAAGGCTCCGCGGAGCTGAAACGCCAACATGTAGAGCCGCATTACACTTTAGCGCACAATACATTGCCATGAAAAACTCACACGAACAGCAACTTCTGGTGTCGGTCCATGTCAGTCTTGTACTGATCGTCTTGGCGTGCGGCCCGCTCTCGGTACAAGCGGACGAACGCCAAACGGTCAAGAATCAATTCAACGAGGGGCGCGAAGGCTGGCGAATCTACGATTACAACGGCGGCAAAGCGGGTGGCGGCAACGTCTATTTTCCCACAGTCTGGGAGAAGACCGGTGGAGTCGAGAATTCAGGTTACATTTGGGCAGACGACTCGAAGTGGCGAATTGACACGCCGGAAGAGCCGGACTCGATACTTCCATTTATCATCTATCGTACTTGGGTCGATGCGAATGCCCTCGACATTCGCGGAGCCAAACTGTCGCTCTACTTGCGTGGCGACAAGCTTGATCTTAAAGGGGCGAAGTGCCTGTTCTGGGCGTTCAACCGAACGCGCGGCACGCGCTATCACTACACGGGCGAGCCGCTGAAGGTGATCGCGGACGAGTGGGGTAAACGGCAAACCATTGTGTTGAAAAACGACAAGAAGCTCTGGCACGAAAGCTGGTCGCGAAACCCGGATAAGCCTGCCAGTCTCGATGAGGTATTGCGCGAGTGTGATAGCTACGGCGTCTCGTTTGTCGGGTTTTCCAACGAAGTGACTGGCAAGCTGGCGATGGACGAATTGGTGATTGAACCAGCTTCCCTCGAGTGATTTGGCCAATCTCGATGACTGTCACACACCGCTGGCGCAAAGAGCCGGGCTCGCGGGTGCAGGGATCGCGACCGCTCGATGAACTGAAGGTCCAGGCGCCGTGCGTGGTGCGTGTGCCCGCAGGTGGCTACCGGATTTTCTACACGGCCATCGGACCCGCGAAGCCTTACGCAACGTGTCAGGGATATATCCTGAGCGCGTTCTCTGGCGACGGCCTGCAGTTCAATCCGGAGCCCGGCATTCGAGTCGCGCCGCAACCTGCCGTGCCGCACATGGCGCTTCGAGTGCTTTCGCCGACGGTCGCTCGCTGCGTCGACGGCGGCTGGCGAATGTACTTCGAATCGCGTGGATCGGCCGACCGTCCAACCGTCATCTGCAGCGCCGTGTCTGATGACCTGTTGCACTGGAAGCATGAAGACGGAATCCGACTTGCAGGCTTCGACGGCGTCGGCGGACCACGATATCTCGTCGTGCCGGACGGCCACGGGCGGATCTATTGCTTCGCGTCGGAAGGTGTGGAGGATCGGCGTCAAAGCATTGTCAGCGCGGCGAGTTCCGACGGCCTTAACTTCGAGTTCGAACCTGGTTATCGATTGCGCGACAGGCAGGCGGAACATGACACGGCTGGAATTACGGCGGCAGATGTCATCGCACCACAAGGCAAGGATGACCGATGGACCATGTTATTTTCTGCGTGGCAGGACGTTCCGGCGGGAACCGAGGTGCCGTTGCACCCCAGTCGTGATCCGGACGCAGCAAACACGGGGCTCAGCGAGGACTTTGCCGCGGCGTCGATAGCGTCGGATATGGCAGGATATCGATCCCGGATCTATACGGCACACTCCCGCGACGGACTCAATTGGAAGCGGGCTGGCTGCGTCATCGAGGGTGGCGGCTACAACAGCGAAGAACTGGATGCAGTACACTCGGAAGATATGTCTCTGGTCGAAATTGAAGACGGTCAGTATCGCATGTACTACGCCGCATGCGATTGCAACGGAAACTGGCGAATCGCGAGCGCTGTCAGTCGTGGTTCGCTCCGCGAACCAGACGTTTAGATCGCCGAGCGAGTAACGACTATCGAGCGGGAATATCAACATGACCAACTCGTGGCAGTGCGCCCTCTCGCTCGATAAGAATCGTCGCCCGGATTCCGGTAGCAATGAGGAACTGGCCCGCTCGATTCGCGCTGGAGCGGATTTGCGTGTCGGGACTGCATTTCGGCATAACGAACACATCGACCCCGCGGCAGAGAACGATGAACTGATCCAGGAAGTGATGGATTTTCGGATCACTTACTTGATAGAAGATCGCTGGGTCGCCGGAATCGAAAACCTGCGCATGCCGGTTGCTCTGCCAGACGGCTTTGGCCCGCGCGAGTCAATGTCGTTCTTCCTCTACAATCAGGATGGGCATCAGGCGATCGCTCGCCCGTTTCTCGATGAGCGTTCAGCAACGGGTCAGCCTGGTCCTTCGCCAATCAACGACTGGTCGGAGATGCCCAAATATCACGAGCTGGAGAGTTTCGACGCCGACACCAACGCTCCCAGCAGCAACTTCATTTACGATTTCGAGTACTTTCGCTTTCTGGTTCGCCCCATATGGCGGGAAGTGTTGTCCCACGACGCCCACGGAACCGTGATCGAGGGAGATGTGAACGAATTGGCCGACACGTTCGCTCGTGGCGCTGAGGTGAAGGTTGCCATCCGCGGTCTGTGCGACGACCTGACTTTTGATGAAGGCATGCCGATAGACCACGAAGTATTCATACATCTCGGCGCGTGTTACTATTACACCGAACAACGGTTGTTTATGGCGTCCGCCAATCCCGTTGTCCGGACGAGGCCATCGATCCCGCTGGGTTACGGAAGTTGCGTCTGGGATTTTGGCTGGCTGATGCCACGCACCGACGGCCACGTGGCCCGCTGGCTATGCGACCCGTATACGTTAAAGTTCCGTCGCGATTCAAAACGGTATGCAATCCGCTGGTTCGTCAGCGAGTAGGATAGTCGCCTTTCGCTCCGCGAAAGTCGCGCCGAGCGGCGACTCCGAGGAGATCGATGATGTTAGAACAGACAACTTCACGCCGCCAGTTCCTGAGACAGTCCGCAATCGCAACGTCGGCTGTGGCCCTGGTCGGCCGTACACTCGATGAGCAAGCCTCGGCACACGCCGCGGAAGTCGATCGATCCATCACGGTCAAGAAGCCGCCTGCGGTTCGGCAGACCGATGTCCTGTTCGACTCAGCAAACTACACCGCCTTCCCGCATGTTGTGCGGCTCGATGGTGACGAGTTGCTCATGGCATTCCGCCAGGCACCCGCGCAGAAACAAGTTCGCCACACGCATCCGCGCAGCGTGATCACGGTGATACGTTCCTACGACCTGGGCGAAACCTGGGATATCGAGAACGCCGGTCAACTCGCCGCGGGCGGTGGTCAGGAGTTTGCACCGATCTACCTCGGCGATGGAGTCGTCGGCGGACTACTGGCTATGCACGAAGTTGTTCCCGTTAAGGAAAGTAAGCGCACTGGCGTTCCCCACATCCACAAACACGAATACCCGTTCCGCAATGTTGGCGGATTTTGGTGCTGGAGCGACAACTCTGGTCTCACTTGGCCGCTGCAGCAGAATGTCTTGTTCGCGCCGAGGCTACAGACTTGTTCGACTGCAATTAGACTCGGCGCGGGGACATTACTGGCTCCCTGCTATGGCAGTCACGAGCGGGAGATAACGGGCGTCTCGTCCAACGTCGTGTATCGATCCGATGACAGCGGCATGACGTGGTCAACTCCCACAGTGATGGCCCAGGGAACCAGAACCACGCGCGACTACTACGAGCCGGTCGTGCTTGAACTGAAGGACGGGCATCTACTGGCGATGCATCGGGTAGGACGCTGCCAGGACGGAAGGAACGGTTTGTTCTGGCAAAACGAATCCCGCGACGGCGGTAAGTCGTGGACGGAACTCGTTGAAACGAGCATCACTTCGGGAGCGTGTCCACGCCTGCTGAAACTGTCGGACGGCCGCATTCTGCTGACTTACGGTCGGCGATACGAACCCTTCGGCTTGTACGCAAGGTTGAGCACCGATGAAGGAAAGAGCTGGAGCAAAACGTCATGGCTGCTGCGAGCCGCACCCAACAGCAACCAGGGATACAGTTCATCGGTTGAGATAAACCCAGGCCAAGTCTTCACGGTCTGTTATGAACAGAACAAGGATGGCGTGACCGGCATCACGGGCACATTTTGGAGTGTACCGTCTAGTTGACCGAGGAGTCCGATTCGCTTCGACGCTCGTTGCTTTGAAATCGGAGAACCGCCAGCGTGTTCGGCTTGAGCTGGTATGTCATCCTGCCGGAATCCTCGACGCGATCGACCTTTGGACCGGCGAGCGTCACGGTGTTGGGAGACTTGATCGTGTTTTCGGCGAGGTAACTGTCGGCGCGCACTTCGTGAACTTCTACCGAGGCCTTGAGCGGCCAGTCCTCGATGCGGATTTGGACCTTTACCAGTTGGCGAGCGTCCTTGTTCAGCAAGGCGAGGTAGAGTTCGTCTCGGTGCCCTGAAATACCATGGGAAACGGATGTGCAGTGTGAGACTCGCTCGAACGTGTATTCTGGATCGCGGTACAGACCGGTCTTTGGGGCGTCGATCGTGTTGTCGCCCTGTAGGTGACTCTCGACCAGGATTTCTCCGCGCTGCTCACTGAGAAGCTTGAACACCCAATAGATGGGCATCCGATATCCGTACCCTTCGTCGGTGCTCTTTCCCTTGTAAGCGAGTCCCTGCTCGCGAGTCGTCTGAATGGAAAACATCGCCTGAGCGTCGTTCGAGAAACTGTGCCAGAATGCCGCGTGGATGTTTTCGGATGGAACGCTCTTATTCGTCATGTACATGAGCTGGTCCGCCATGTAGACGCCTGTCGCCATCGTGCGCATCAGCGATCCACGGAAGCTGTTTTCATGTTGACGGAAGATTCCGCCGGTCCAGTCGCCGGACCATTCGCCGACGATGAGTTTGGGTGGCGGCTGCTGTTTGCACTTATCGCGGATCAGTTTGCTGATGACTTCGTGACACTCGCGGAACTTCGTGCCCCAGCAGTAAAGGTGCTTCCATTCGTCGTCGGTGTCGAGATATTCGTACTTCCCGTTCCAGCCGTTTGCCGCGTAGAAGTGCCAGTCGAAGTAGTCGACTTTGACATTGAGATGCTCCAGGAATGCGACAGCGAATTCGTGACTCGTCGTGAAATTGATGTCGGGAGCTTCGGGCTTCAGTTTCGCCTCGGAACGCGGACGTTGAAGGTTGATGAACGGCACGAGCACTTTCGCGCCGGGTGACATCTTCCGGATCACCGGAACCAACCGGTCCAGCGCGCGGGCGTATTCCTTCGCCCCCGCCGCGTTCTCCTGAAACCCCTGCGGGTAACTGTGAACTTCGTTTCCAAGCTGCCAGTAGGTGATTTTGTACGGTTTGTCCCGGCCGTTGGCCTTGCGTTTCTCGGCCCAGTTGACGCCGTCGCGGTCGATATCGCCATCGCCGACGAGATACTCGATGTAGCCCTGTACGGACTCCTGCGACTCGCCGACGAAGTTGATCTGCATCAACGGTTCGATTTTGAAGCGTTCGCAGAGCTGGAGAAACGTGTCGAGGTCGTAGACTTCCGTCGGCTTGCGATCAGGATTCTTTCCAATGTGATCCTGCCAGTAGAAGTTCGCCCATGAACCGCGGTGATCGTTGCGATTGAATACGAATCCGCCGGGATAGCGTGCGATCCGCAACCCAGATTCCGTGATGTCCTTGAGTACTTTCTCAGGATACTTCGGAGCGCGCAGCGGATTGGTCTTGTGGTCGATCCCGGCGCCGAAAACGTATGGGCTGATGCGACCTTTCTCCACGTGAGGGCTGACACGCACCTCGATGGACAGTTCCGCTGACTGCACCCGGGCGAAAGGAAGCAAACCCGCTGCAATGAACAGCACTGCGGTAAACATCGTGCAAGTTGATAGCGTGTCTTTACGGTTGTGAAGGCGTTTGTCTTGTCGAAGCATGATCCTACTCCTTCGGGTCAAAAACGTTTCGCAGATCGGAGTCGAACGGTGCGTCTCGGACTACGCTTTCGGCGTTGACCGGTTTTGTGTTTAGCCGCCACTCGATCAGTCCCACGTCACGCGGAGCCTGTGGACTGTCTTTACCAGCCGTGATGCGGTATCCGGTTCCGAAAGCTGTCAGGATCGAGCCGTCGGGCAGCAGCGTGGACGATGTTGCCTGGCTGCTGGGCCACCAGTAGGTCTCGCCCGTGCGTTCACCGGACCAGACATGCAGTAGATATCGGTGATCGAGATCCCAGTTGGCGCCATGATCGTGGCTAACGACTGCCTCGATGCCGAATCGCGGAAAGCCGTTTGCGTCGTCGATATATCCCAGTCGCACGACGTAGGTCATGACGATGTCCTGGTTGGGCATCAAGACCAAAGACGGGTGATGGCGACCGTAGTCGTAGAGTTTCTTGACGGCTGACCACGTGCGGCCGTCGTCCTTGGAAATGGAGATACCCAGCCCTTCGTAATGGTCCAGAGTCTTGCTCTTCAGCCGTCGCGGAACGTCGGTTCGGCAGGCTGCCAGCAGATCGCCATTGCCGGCGCGAAACAGAGACACCTCATTTGCGCCCTCCCACTGCGGGACCTTGATTGACTTGCTCCACGTTTGCCCTTCATTGGTGCTGAAACGGATGTAGGCCTGCGAGCTGGTACCTAATTGCGCGTAGCCCGTCTCAGCAAGTTGCTTGATCTTGCCAGTCTTGGGATGGCGATCAACCAGTGGCGGATCCCAGATATGCCAGGGCTTCCCGTCTGACGTCGGTGCAATCGCCATGGGATCGCCCCAGGTTTGGCCATCGTCCGAGCTGAACCACCGCGCGGGGTGTCCGGCTCCGACGCTGCCGGTCTCGTAGAACATCAAATTACCCTTGCCGAGATAAGCCAGGCTTGTGCCCAGACCGATCGACGCTTTGCCATCGTCGCCGATGCGTGCGGGACGAGGATCCGTCCACGTCGCTCCGCGGTCGTCGCTGGTCAGCACGAAGGCGCGATGCGGATAGTCACAACCGACCAGCATCAGCAACTGGTCCTTCTCCGGCATGTTGACCATGTAGGGAACGGCGACAACTCGGTTCCAGCTCTCGGTGACGATCTGAATTCTCGCGGGCAGCCGAACGCTACCGCCCTTGCCGGCCAATTGCCGGACTTCGTGCGGCTGCCATCCGTTCGCTCGCGAGGAAGCCTTCTGGTCGCTCTCCGTTTTAACGGCCAGGTCGCGCAGCACTTCGAACGGCGGTTCATAGGCCGCCTCGCCGCCTTCACGCGAGGTGAAGAAGTTGAACAGGTAAACGCCGTCGGCTCCTGCTTTGATGAGCTGATTCGCCGCGTGGCGATATTCGTCGGCAGTGAGATTCTTCGCCCCGCCGCCTTTCGTACATTCGATGCCGCCGTATACCGGCACCGTTGTGATGGCCTGCTTCCATTTGTCGATTGGCAAATCGCCGCGTTCGAACAGGAATTCGGAAACCGCCACGAAATCGACCCACCCGTTATTTACCCAAGCGGCTACGTCGCAGCCGAGCTTCCTTGCCGTTTCAGGCGTCGGCGGAGTGCTGCCAAAGTTCGACGGCGGACGCACCGAGAGCAGCAACCGCCGACCGCGCTGGCGTCCGACTTCGTCGAGCATGTTGCGCACGCGCTGGACCAGTGAATTCATCTTTGCGACTCGTTCTTCCGTCGAGCCATCTTTGAAGAATCGCGGAAAGCGATTGAAGTCGAGTTCAATGCCATCGCAGTCGTAGCGTTTGACGGCTTCCTCGATCAGCCGAAACGTGTAGTCGCGGACTTCGTCGCGTTCAAAGTCCATCGCGCCGCTGCCTTGATACTGCTTGGTGCCCAGCCGCCAGTCGGCATGGTCCGCCAGAAACTGCGTCCGCAAGAAGTCAACGCCGTGATCGTCGTTCATGCGAAACGTCAGCAGCGCTTCGCGGCCGCGCCGCTTCGCTTCGGCCAGCATGATCGCGTACGGATCGACTCCGGCGTCGAAGAACGCCTTCATGTTCTTAAAACGCTGTTTCTCCGACGCTGGCCATTTCTCTCGCTCCTCCGGCGTCGAATGCATGCCTCGCATCGTGCCGACCTTCGTCGGGTAGTACATGACCTGCGCATTGATGCAGACCAGCACGGTATCGACCCGGCTCCCTTCATAAGCAACTTCCTCGATCAACCGCTTCACGTCGTCAATGTTGACCGGCACCGGTCCCTTGCTGTCGGCCTTTGTCGATAGGCACGAATCGCCGTCGAAGTTGTAGAGCACACGTCGCAATCGCGTAGATTGTCTGACCGGCTCTGACTCGTCTTGAGCTGACGCACACGGCATGGCCGGGCCGACGATAACTGTCCACAGAATTAGCGAGACGAATCGGCGCGTAAAAACAGGCATGGGATGTATGTCTCCGATCTGAGCTTGTCTGTGTTTGCGCGGACGCTTGGTCTACTCGGATATCGTCAGCCGGTACACCTTGTCAAAAGTGCCCGGATGTTCGTGGTTGAAAACTGCGATGAAAAGTGCTCCTTCACCAGGCGTCAAGTAGTACGGTACGACCTTGCTGGGAAGAAACCGACTGAGATCATCCCAGGTTCCTTCTTTTAAATCCTGCCAGGTTTGGAATCGAATGAACTTGTTCTCGTCGTAGTTTTGGTGTCCAGCGTAGGTGGGGCAGAAATAAGAGGTGGCGTACCAGTGGCCTTGGAAGAAGTCCACGTCGTTTAGCACCAGGCCGGTCGACTTCCAACTGCCAGCCGGCGCATCTTTCTTCTTCTCGAAACTGTTGTGGATTTTGTACTCTTGTTTTCCGAAGTCGATGACTTCGACCACAGCACCAATACTTGAGCCAATGACGTAGAGCCTGCCGTTGACGACTGTCAGCGCGCGTGAATAACCCAGATGCCGGGACAGATCCAGCACGTCTGCTGTCTTGCCGGCGGTCTTGAACCGAAACACTTGGGTACTGTCTGGATTGAGCGAGTACAGCCAGCCGGTGGATTGATCGAACACGATGTCGTGGGGACGCTTGAGCTTGGTCTCTGCCAGCGAGGTTAGACGGTTTTGTACCTGTGAACTCGCTGGATCACGAAAAGTGATCAGCCGGTGGTTCCCCGTGTCCGTCGCATAGAAGAGCCGATCGTGCGGGTTGAAAACGACCGAATGTGCGTCTTTCAATCCTTTGATGGCCGACTCGCGAAACGGTGACTGTGAATCGGTCCGATAGAACAGCCGATCGCCCGCGGTCACAATCTCGGTCTTGCCGCTAAAGGCGATGTGCGTGCAGCCTGGGAATGAAGCGCTCTTCGGCGCATATTGCGTGACCTGAACGCCGCTGGGCAGACCCTTTTCGGCATCGGCGTGGATGTCCGGAGACTGCGTCGGGTTCAGAACGAAGCAAAACGAGTTCTGTTTTCGATGGAAGGGAGTTTCGTCCGGAGGCGCAGCGGCGCCGGCGATGAATCCGCCCCAGTCTTCCGATTCCTGGCCCCAGTGTGCCGTTCGTATTCGTCGGATCGCCGTGTCTCTGGGGTCTCGAAACGTCGCTTCTTTAAAACTCAGCACGGGACTGCTCAGACTCATGCCATCCTTCGGTTGTACAAAGCGAAACGAGAGCACGTTGGCTGAACGAAGACGTGATGCGGGAATCGTGAGCGAGTATTCCTTGCGAGTATTGGGATCGAGAGTGCCGGTCACCTGTCCGTTGAACAGGACATCAACTTTATCTGTCGGCGCTTTGTGCTTCGTCCAGCCCGTGTCGTATCCGACCGAGAAAGTCAGCTCGGCATCGGTCTTGAACTGCGACGAGTCGCGTTGATTTGCAACGACGAATTCCCGCGTTCGCACTTCGCCGCTCGTGCTTCTTACGTGAAATGTGAACAGACCGTCCGCGAGCGACGCAGTGTCTACCGTTGCCTGAAAGGCAGCTCGGTAGAACGGTCGGCCGACCTCACGCATCGGCGACCAGTCTTCGCCGTTGAGAGAGTATTCGAGTGATTCGTCAGGCGAGGGCTGTACCAGGTGGGCCTGAAAAGTGACACGCCCTTGCAATGGTGCGCCCACACGATGCGAGGTGATGGCGACGCGCTGGCCGAGTCCCTTGTAGAAGTGTTCGAGCTTCTCGCCGACCACGCGGTAGATCAGATAGCCCTGTGGCGAGAGATCGGGACAGAGCTGCTCAGTTTTCGCGTTCCACCAGCAACCCGCCAGTGCACCACCGCTGCGATACGGAACCGATCGTGCTTTGTGGGACACGACGTGAATGTCGCCGACGAGTTGAAGACGGACGTCATTCTGTCGGGCGATCTCCGCGAATCCTGGGCAGTGGTCTCCCAGATCGGCTTCCGAGGTTGTCACCACAAACGAGCCGGGTGTCCGGCGAGCCATGTCTTGTTTCAGCCACTCGATATGCACAGGCTGAACTTCGTTCGTCGGGTATTCGAGGTTCTTTCCTTTGACCAGAATCTGGCGACGGCCGAGGTGGTATCCAAAGTCGACCGAGACAAAGTGAATCCGACCGTATTCAAACGAAAAGAAATGCGGGCCGAGGTACTCCCAGTACAACGGTTTGCCGCAGCGATGATCTCCGCGAGGGAACTGCGTCAATCGATAAGACGAATCGGTGTGATCTCCGGCAACGTTGTAGTGCGGCATGGCCAAGTGATTCATGATCCCCACGTAGTTTCGGAAATCGCGGTGGCCGGAGTCGGGGTTGCTGATCAAGGCCTTATGCAAATCCAGAAGATCGCCGCTGTTGACGACGAATCGCGGCTTTGGTTTCAGAGCGTTGACCTCGCGAACGAAACGACTCAGCCCCTCAAGTGATCGGAGATTCTGCGACACATGTGTGTCAGTCACATGGACGAAGATGAATTCGTCTTCGTCCCGGTCGGCCGCCCGCAGATCGAAATCGACCTGGGCCGAGAGCGGCTTGTACCAGTGACCCTGGACGTCGTATCCCGCAGGACGAGTGATATAGACGAAGACAGCATCCGCTGCGGGCTTCAGAACGTAAGCCCCATCCGCGTTCGTCTTGACGACCGAGTAGCCGTCCGTGACCGATACGCCCGTAACTCCCGACGTCTCTCGGCCGGCATGCAGCACAACGCGTCCTGAAATCTGATCCGGCACAGGAGCGTCGTAGTCCGGTTTGGGCGTTTCCTTCAGCAGCAGATCGAGCACTTCGGGTTTCGGCGACTTCCCGTCCTGACCGATCGCCGGTTGGATTGCCACCCCGCTCAGCGCAGTGCCGATCAGACAGAAGAGAGTCAGTATCGCTCGCATGGTTGAGGTTCACTCGCTGTGAAGCACGGGCGGCATCCAAGACATGAGGTAGGTCACAATGCCCCCCGCTTGCGTTGAAATCTCGTGGGTAGTGTCCGCCCCTACTCTTCCATTCGCTCGACCTTGATTTGTCAGATTTGTAACGCGCGTTTTACCTTGTTGTAGCCGCTGTACACCAACTGACCTGGTGCGACTTCGATGACGGACGCATAACCCTTGCCTCCTTGGGCGACTAGCGTTTGCGACCGCCACGTCTCTCCCCTTCCATCCTTCACTTTAAGGGAAGTTTTGAATTGCGCGCATAATTGGTATTAGCAAAAACGCTGCCCTCCGCGATGGTGTGATTGTTATGA
>PBSM01000207.1 GCA_002726245.1 Planctomycetaceae bacterium
AATGAAATACCTCACCTTCCACAAGTAGAAACCCCGAAACCGATCTACTCGAATTTACAGAATGAGTGTTGCTTTATCTGTCCAAGTTTACCAGCACCCCCGCCGTCTCGCGAGGGTAAAGAATCATAGTTAACCCCCCGTTGCGCCAAACCAATTGTTGCTTCCAGCCTGGGGCCTGGTGTCCGTGGCGACATTTCATTGTACGAAGCCCCTTGAATCCTTGTCGTGCACAATGGGCAGGGATTTCCAAAACTCGCAAATTGACTCCCTTTTTGCAGGGAAAAACAGCATGCTTTTGGAGTGCTAGAGATGAACCCGATACATTGGGGTCACATTCATCTCTAGCGGTAGCGAGATTTGCCTCGTGTGCATGCCGGCGCATATGCGCGGGTTAGAAATACGTTTTTTCCGGGTTTTTTGGTATATTGCGGCAGTCTTGGAACATCCTGTAACGTCGAAGTGGAAGTCGATGGCCGCCTGATCTTCGATGATCTGGATGCCTTCCATCAGAAGGTGCGGCAGGCGTATGTCGCGTGTGCCCAAGCGGTCAACGACGAGTTGGCTCGGCAACAGCCATCAGCCAGTGAAACGGATAGCCAGACGAACGCCGTGTCACATACCGATGGTGGCCCTGCATCGCCCGCTACCACGACCAACGGCAATGGCCATCGCAACGGCGGTGGAGCCTCCAAGAAGCAGCTCGACTACGCCAACCAACTCGCTGGTCAGATCAATGGACTGGGAGTTCGTCGGTTGGAAGCACTTGCCAACAAGATGTTCGGCAAGCCCATTGCCGGACTGACGGGTCTTGATGCCAGTGCATTGATCGACACGTTGAAAGCGATCAAGGAAGGTCGCGTGGACCTGGACGTAGCACTTAACGGAGCAAGCGTATGATCAGCACTGCCGCCAAGGATGAGCAGCTTGCAGAGCGACCCACAGATGTCTGGGCGTACATCTCACCGTCACGTCTAAACACCTGGCTCAGATGCGGATTGGCCTTCAAACTCAGATACGTGGATGGCCTCAGGAGCCCGACAAGTCCCAGCATGTTCGTTGGCAAGATTGTGCATTCCCGACTCGAACACTTCTATCGGCATCGTCAACTTGGGATCGCTGTTCCAACCAGTGATGTCGTTGATGGATTGGAGGCGGACTGGCAACGCCTTGCCGTCGAAGACGAAATGGTTTTCAAGTCCAGCGATGATGAAGCATCGTTGAAGCAGCAGGCATCAAGACTCGTGACTGCCTACCTCCAGAAGTTGCCCGACGATGAGCCTCGTCCGCTTGCCGTTGAAACGACGCTTGAGGCTCCGCTCATCGATCCGTTCAGTGGCGAAGACTTCGGCATCCCTTTGCTCGGCGTTGTCGACCTCGTACTGAGCGGTGACGGTCCAACTGTCATCGACTTCAAGACTGCAGCCAAATCGACTGGCCAGGTTGAGATCACGCACGAGGTGCAATTGACCAGCTATGCGTATTTGTTTCGTCAGACAGCCGGTCGGGAAGAAGGCAGTTTGGAGATCCGCAGTCTGGTCAAGACGAAGACGCCCAAGATCGAATGCCATCGATACGCGGCTCGGACGGACCAGCATCTGCGTCGCTTCTTTGAGTTGGTGAGAGCGTATCTTGATGACCTTGACCGTGGCCGGTTTGTCTATCGACCCGGCTGGACGTGCTCGATGTGTGAGTTTCGCGACTCGCACTGCCGGAGTTGGCAGGCGTAGCTCCTGTGAACGTTCTGGACTTACTCCCGCTTCGTCCTGGTGGCCGTTGCCGGGCGAGGCGGGAGTGGGATGGTGGAAGTGCAGAGATTTGGGCGGGGCCTTCGTCTTAGCTATCAGGGACTCCATTGCTTTAGGGCGACATCACTAAAGCAATCGACATTGACGAGTAAGGCGTTGTCCAAGTCGGAATTACAGCGACGCTTGAAAACGACCGACATCTGTCAGCAGCCCTCAACGAGGCGTTTCTTTGGCTGTTTAATGTGCGGTAGAAGTTCCTGTGTCAAGACAAGTCATGCGAGACAAGTTGGGTCAGGGGGAGAGACACTCGCTTCAGCCAACCGATCACCGTCCATTCAATTGTTCGGGCTTCGGGACAATTGAGACCTTCGGAAGAGCGTAATCGTCGCAGTAGACTTCGATGGTCTCACCAGGCTGCGGGACCCATCCGTCGAATTCCATCCAGCCAACCTCAATGCTGTCCCTCGGTCTCAAGTGCTCGGTCGCGATTAGTGACGCACTTTCGACTTCCCTAAGACTCCTTCCGACGACTTTTACGTTGTACAAATGATGTCCGGACGTGTTGGTGATTTGAACAACCATTCCTATTCCGACGAGAGATTGCCGGTGCGTCACCTTAACGGGAGGCGGTAACGCGGACTGGCCACATCCTGAGTAGCTCGTCACCGCGATTGCAAGCAAGATGGCCGGAATGCGGCGTCGCACCAGATTGCGACGGGCGTTTTGGGTCCTGCGGTTAGGCTCAAGTCTAATCATGCTGAAGTCCTCCAATTGTGCATCGCCCTTAATTTGCAGCTGTGGCTGGGATTCCAAGTACTTCGGTGACGACCTTGGCGGCACCGGAAGGTGTCACATCAACCCACAGATAGTCTCCTCCCACGGCGTCGTCCGATGAAAGTGCGAGGCCAAGCGAGTTCCCAGACAAGAGGACTGCGGTATTGATCCCAATCCAGTGGATCTTCTTTCCACGCTTCAAGAACAATGGCCCTCCGCTGTTCCCAGGACTAATCGGAGCATCGTGCTGCAGTATCGTTGACTCGTGGTCCGGCCTCAGAGCACTAACTCTACCGAAGGTTTGAGTGCCTTCGAGAGCCGGATCTATTGGACTACCAACGGCGATTACTTCGTCACCTGGTTCGACGGCCAGTTGCGTCACACTGCCGGTGAAGGGGACGACCAAGTAGTCTTTTCCTTCAACCAGTCCAGCTGCGTCGACCTCCAGCCTTGCAATGTCCTTTCCGTCTGTATGTATTGCCATTCTTTTGACGGATCTGGTCTCCTCCCCGTGCTGGACCCTTATCGAAACGAATCTATTTTTGATGCGGCGGAAAATGGGGTGCCCCAAGTGGGTTCGACGAGTTAACACGAACGCGATCCGGTGGTTTTGACGCGGCGGCGATCTAGAGATTGGCACGGCCGCAAGCGGGCACCGGCTTAACAGTTTGCGCGAGCGCTACAACCGGCGGCGATCGTCGAAGAATTCACGACGCTGACCCGAATGCGTCTTTACGGACCGTGACTGCGGGGTGCAAAAAGGAAGTCAACGTCCGTGATACCAACGCCTTCAGTATTTTATCGCAATGAAGAATCTGTACCACCGTCTGCTGCTGTTGATCGCCGGTTCGACACAAAAAGAGTTGGCTTCGCAGATCCGCTACCAGTGTGTTGACTATGAATTCGTGGGGCATGATGTGATGGACTTGGCTCTTGACGAGATGTGAGTCGTCCCGCGAACAGTTGGCCCAAAATCAGATGTGCGATTGCAAGGCGATGCCGCAACTCTCTTGAATAGATGTCACGTCGGCACGCGGGATTAGCTACAATCGGATGATGCGGCTAGAGCGACGGCTCGAACGGCCGGAGAGTCCTGCCGGCTTGCCGCGTTTCTTTCCCACAGGACACCACGGAAGGACGGTGGCTGTGTCATCTGCCAACGATCAGGATGCAACCAAACAAGGGCGACTCTGTGGACTCATCGACGAGATTGTGCCTGAGCTGCGGCGGTTCGCGACTGACTCAAATGTGAACCAGGAACTCGCGGACAACCGGGTTTCCAAAACGATGATCGCGTCTGTAGCTCAGTATCTGTATGAGTTAGGGCTGACAGCCGACTGCGAAAGGCTGGCCAAAGAGTATAAAGGCTTTCTCTTCGCTCTAACGGACGTTGGGCTTTGTCATGCGGCAAACGAAATGTCGTCTGAAGAACGAGCGGCGCTGGAACTGTCTTTTACACTTCCAGCGCCCGAAGCCGATGCGGCGAAGCATGCTAAGGCTCTCGCCGACTTGCGTCTTCTCGCCATAGGCAAAGCATCATTGCTGCTGAAGTTCCTATCCGAGTTGAAGCCAAGCCTAGAGTCGCAACCACACTCAGACACGGACGGGTTTGTTTTCGCGCGGGATGGTGACGGCTTTGGGATCGAAGCGCTTGGCGAGCGTGGCCGTCTGAGTTTCGGACGCAAGGCCGCCTATTCGCTGCTTACCGCTTTTCTGGCGTATGTTACCGGCGAGGCGCTGGCGACTTTTTTTTACCTTCGAGGCGACTTGGATCCGGTTTCGATTTGGGTACTTGAAGAGACCGACTCAGGATCGACAATTCAATTTGATCCCATCATCGGCAAAAGGCTGAGCAAGACACCGACCCGCCTGGCCTGCATAGCGACAAACGGAGTCGTTGAAACTATCGGAAGGGTCTTGGGTAACAATCATGGCTTCCCCGATCGCGACGATCTTACGCCTCGCAAAACGGATTTCAACACTAGACGGTTCATCGTGTTTGGCGACTCGTTTACTGCCGCGCAATACCTGCAGATCAACTGGCCGGACCGTTGCGAGGATTTGGCCGCATCGGCGGGCCGCTCAGTGGAACTTCCTAATCTCTCCGTCGATGGCGGGGGGCTAGTGAACTGGTGGCGAACGTTGCGCGAATTTGTGCGCGACGATTACCAACTTGACGGAGTCATTTTCGCCATTTACGGGAACGACTTGCAACGACCGTTCGCGATCTGGGATGATCAAGTTGTCCGGTTGGCCCCCGACGGGACTCGCATGATTGCTGTCGGCACGGTCTGGCGCGAACCGTTTCCGAGGGCGCTCGAAGAGGCCCGGCCGTTTTTTTTCGGGATGCCCCGTGGGCAGGTTCATCCAACCGAAACGTTTGACCGCATGCTCAAAGGTGAGGCCCGGCCTCGCGACGGGCGGACTGGGCTGTATTTCGCGCAGCACGTGTGGCGAAAGACGCCAAGCATTCAAGATTTAGAGGGCTACGTCGTCCGCACGGCGCGTCCGGGGCGCAAGTTTATATCGCGCGAGATCCGGGACTATCTCGAAGCTCGACGCCTGCCTGCGCTGGTCGTTGCAGTCCCGACCATTGAATGCCTGTTGGGAGGCCCCGATCGCAACGATGACTCTCGAGCATTCGCTCAGTCGATTGGCGCACAATTCGTCGATGGTGCGAGGGCCTTTGAAGGGCTGACTGAAGCCGACATCCGCGCGTCCTGGCTGCCTTACGACAGCCATTGGGGCCAACCGGGTTCGGATCGTTTCGCCAAATTCATTTCCGAAGTGTTATCTGGCTGGCCTGAAGCTTGAAAGCTACTCGGCATTTGCAACGGTCTTCTCTACGCCATCGCTCTGCGCAATCCGATCCCGCCGTTCGGTTGAAGCCCACCACCCGCACCGCACAACGAGGCACGGTGCGGGTGGCGGGGAGTGGGTTAAATCATTGGCGGACAGCTTTGGGCTCCTTGCCTTGGTGGTCCACTCTTGGTGTAGCACAGCTTATTGCGATGAAGTTTGACGCGTCCTTGTAGACGCTTCGAGTGCGACTTGATAGTTGGCTGCGTTCGTCGCTGCATCGCATCTCGGATGCAAAGCTTCATGACGCACCTCCTTTCAGACTTTGCAGAACGTATTTGGCGACTGATGTAGCAAACTCCTGCGTGTCTAGCGACTCGGGGCGTATGTTATGGACGCATAGATTGCCGCGCCTCAACAATCCGATCACCCAATTACGTTCACTGCCAGCAAGTTGAGGCAGGTCTCGCATTATCTGCCTGGCCTCGTGCTTGTCCCTCCGGTTGCAATTGTGCAACTCCATCAGGTGCGTTTCCAATGCCGCCCGGGCGAGCATTCCCGCCACGAGTTGTTCGACAGGTTCGTCGCCGCATCTGGCGGCACGTTGTAATAGCTCGACTGTAGTGACGCGAACTCTCATGCTGCACCTCCTTTCGCTTCGGTAGCACGGACAGCAGCACATCGACTACGCCGCCAAGCCAGCCTGCCCCCGTCTCAAGCAAGTTGCCCAATGGCCGGCTCCTACTGGCTCAGGCGGACGCGAACGTAGGTGTCGGCATCCGCAGCTGCGGCAATCGCCTTGCCCATCAGCTTGTTGGCGCCACCACCGTCGGTCGCAACGGCCACATTGTTAGTGTCGTCCCAGTACACGCTGGCTCCGACGGCAAAGGTCACGCCGCCTCCACCTTCCTTGGCCACATCGAACACGCCGGCTACCGCCAGGGCGCCCAGTGCATTGGCAGCAATGTCCAGTTTGGCGATCCCCACCAGGTCACCCTGGACCACCACGTCACCTGCCGTAACGGCCGATCCGGGCGTATAGTCAATCGTGCTACCTTCTTGAACGAATTCTGCTTGTGCCACTTTCGTCTAACTCCCAAAGAAATGGTCCCGTGAGATCAGTTGGCTACGCTTCGCCCTTGATTTTCAGAGCGCCGCGAGGATCTTGCTCTTTCACTCCGACATCGATCCAGCCGCGGAATCCCATGCCCATATTGTTGGGCGGTGCCTCGACTCGCTCGATCACCGGCGTGCGGCGCCCGTTGAGGAACACCAGCTCGAACGCGGCGATCACGCTGGGGCTGGCGAACAGGTACCAGGCCTTGCCGCTGGAACCCGAGTAATAGGTATCCGACAAATGCGGCGCGGAGATCACGCGATACTTGTTGCGGTGCGGGTTATCGACGGGGATCTTGGTCTTGGTCCCCGAGGCATCGATCATCAGCTGTGACGCACCCATCAAAAGTTCGGCTTCCGTCTCCAGCTCGACGGGTACCACCAATGACTCCGGCCGGATATTGATCGGCTTCTGGTCCTTGGCCTTGGTTCCCGGACCGGCCTTCTGCTTGCGGAATTGGGTCTTTGCCGTGGTCAGCGAGTCCGAGCCGAATGCGGTGTCCGCACCCTCCAGGTAGTTGCCGTTGCCGGTGCTGAAGAAGCTGCCTGGATTCGACAGCAGCAGCGCAAAGAACAGCTCGTCGACCAATTGGGTGCCTTGTTGCACAATTCCGATAGAAGCCGAGTGTTCGTTTGGTCTCGATTCGCATCATCCGATCATCTCACTGCAAGGC
>PBSM01000208.1 GCA_002726245.1 Planctomycetaceae bacterium
ATTGCCGCCTTGCCTTTCGTTCGCAGGCTCACGAAACGCAAGGCGGCAATGTCAAACAGTTGAAAGTACAGAAAGAAAGTTACACCACCCTGCACAAGCCACGGCGAACGCCACAGCCTCACGTTCCGAACGCTACTGAAACGGTTCACTCGCATGATGGCTGGTGTGACCGACCGACTCTGGACGTTTGGGGACCTGTTCAACGAGGCGATGTGATGAACTGACTGATCTGGATGGGATGGGTCTACGCTTGGGTCGTTCTTGTCTGTGCCCATCGCTTCCGGTCAGCAAGTTGGTGGGCGATTCTCCGGTGGCTCTGGAGGTCACACATCTATGCGTGCGCGATCGTTCTTCCCGTTGCCGCGATCTTTCTGTCGTTTTGGCTGATCGTCGGCCTGTCATTTGGGCGCTGGTATCTCGCGGTCGGTTACTCGCTGATGTCCGCTCACTTACTTCCTACAATGTTCTTCGCAAACAAGATTCCTAAAAAGTAGGCAACTCCCCGCGTCTGAAAAACGTGGCTTGGGGCGAAAGTGTCCCACTATCGATTATTCCTATTGAACTGAAACAAGTATTTCAGCGTGCGGTGTCGCGTTCACCAACCCAGGTCTCCCACTGCTGATTGATCCATTGGCTATCGGGTTCAGCGTCCTTGACCAGATAGCGATATCGAGCTTTGAACGGATGGTCGCGATCGATTAGGAAGGTTCCGTCTATACACGGCGCGAAACAGAAGTAGGGCTTCGTTGGATGCAGCCGTGTTGCCTGCGGTGCTCGAGGGTTCTCCGCGTGACTCAGCACTGCGATACAGACAGGCTTGCCGTTGATCCTTCCCGACAGGGCCACCCACTTTGCGTGTTGGTGATTCCCTTTGAGTCGATCCGATCCAAGGTCGTTCACGAACTCACTCGGTTCGCGAACAAGATCGAGATACTTGCGAGCGTCATTGTCTTTCGCGGTTAGCCAGCGAGTCGGTCCGCGCAGAACAATTCCGCCGTAGTGGTGCTTGCTCACCGTCAGCGGCTTGCCGGTAATGGCGGCCTGAGTTGTTTCCAAATCAAAACAGTGATAGGTCTCGTCGGTCGGTTGAACGGTGATCTTCCACCTTTCACGCAAGACATCAACGGGTGGCTTTGTTTCGGCGCGGTGGATTAGATCGACTTCAAAGCCAGCTACGTCCCCCTTCTGGAACGTGGAAACGACGCGCTCGTGAAGAACTCGTCCTGTGCCTCCTGCGAGATTCCAGAAATCAACAGTTTGGCCATCGTAGGTCGTCCTTACCCACGCCGAAAAGATCCCGTGTTGATGAGGGTGATCGAAGGGGAACATTTCCGTGACGGTTCGACCGAGCGGAGTCGCTACAGGGTGCAAGCAGCCACTGCGCTCGTAGACCTTGTCGATTCCGGAAGGAGCCGGCGGCGACACCTTGTTGTAGGTGACCACGATCTTGCCGCCGCGTTCGACGGTGATCACATTCTCCGTCTCAACAACTTGAAGCGACTGGGCGGCAACCGCGTTAGCCAGGCACGCGTTCGCGAGACAAACAAGAAGCGGCAACGTGTTCCACATGGTGCGTCCTTCGTAAGAAACCGTATGTGCTGGTGAACTCGAAAACGCTTGCATCGCCGGACTCTGAGAGGTTACATCACGCTTGCAACTCGTTGTCTCAGAAATCGCGGAACGGGCGCCGTGGCTCCGCAGCTTCCATTTGATGGAGCCAATTCTCATAGCGAGCCTTGACCATCGCGAGAACTTCCGGCTTGGCTTTGGAAAGGTCATTCGTCTCGACAACATCCGATTCGAGATCGAACAGACCGCCACTCTCCCCCCCCATATCGACCCACTTCCACTTCCCAACACGGGCTGCGATCAGATCTTTGCGCTTCCAAAACATCTCGCGACGCGGTGACTTCTGCTCGCCTCGTACGACCGGCCACCAGTCGAAGCCATCCAGGATCACGTCCTTCGGCCGTTCCACTCCGGTTGCTGCCGCGAAGCTCGGGAAAATCTCTAAACTGGTGAGAAACTCCTCGTTCACCGAGTCCGCCGGCACCTTTCCATTTGGCCAACGGATCAGACACGGGACGCGAATCCCGCCCTCCCACGTCTGCGCCTTGTGTCCCCTCAGCGGGTAGTTGTCGGCACCTCCGCTCCCTCCGTTATCCGACAAGAAGATCACGATCGTGTCATCCAGGATCTTCCTTTCTTCTAGTAGCGCAAGCATCTTGCCGATCGATGCATCCATACAGGTGACGGCGGCGCGATAGTCGCGTCTTCGTGCCTCTGGCGTGACAACCTTCGCGGGCGAAGCGTAACGGAACTTTGACACCTCGCGATACTCTTGTTCCACCGGAGGATACATCTTCTTGAACTCGTCAGGAGCTTGGACCGTCGAGCGAATCTCAGGTTCCAGTGCTGATGACCCATGCGGCGCGTTGAATGGCACGTACAGGAAGAAGGGTTCCTTCGCCGCGTAGCTTTCCAGAAAACGAACCGCTTCACGTTCGAAGAGGTAAGTGCAGTACGTGCCTTTATCTTCTTCTGTCTTCTTCAGATTGCGGTACATGCTGGGGACGCCGTACCGTTCGTGCGTGTAGTAGTCGATCCCGGTGTTGACCAAGCCGTAGAAGTCGTCGAAGCCGCGGGACGTGGGCAGGAATCGCTTCAAGGTCCCCAAGTCCCATTTGCCATAGATGCCACTCTTGTAGCCAGCCGACTTTAGCATCTTGGGGATGATGACCTCGCGAAGGTCCATTCCGCCAATCCGCTCGAACGTGACGTCGTATTCTTCCGGCTTGTATTTGTGCCCATAGTCCGGAGCCTCGTTGCGAATCATGTCGTAGATCCCGTTTCGCTGCGGGTATCGCCCCGTCAACAGAGCCGCCCGCGACGGTGTGCAAGCCGGCCACGAAACATAGAAGTTCGTCAGTCGGGTCCCCTCTCTTGCAAGCCGATCTAGACTTGGCGTGATGATTCCGTTGCCGAGCAAGCCAAGATCGTTATAGCCTTGGTCGTCGGAAACAATCAGCAAGATGTTCGGTCGATCTGCGGCGTCAATCGCAGGCGCAAACGCGAGCAACACAACTGTCGCGAAAAGAAACTGAATCCGATTCATGATAAATCCTGTTAATCAGTTGCCGGCGGCGTTCGTCTTCGCCGGCTTAATCGATTTTACAAACGCAATCACGTCGGCCAGGTCTTGGCGCGACACGTCCTTCTCGAGGCCTTCGGGCATCAATGATGCGCCGGTGGAAACAAGTTCGTCGATATTGCTACGCAAAATGACGTCCTCCTTCGCTTCCGCGCGGCGAAGCGTGATACTGTTCCCCGTCTCCGTGGCAATCATCCCGGTGTAAATCTTGCCGTCCTCGGTCAACACGCTATAGACATTGAAGTTCGGCTGTGCTTCACGATTGGGGTCGAGAACGGCGATCAGCAGGTCGGCGAGCGACTTGTTTTGCACGGACGCCAAGTTCGGGGCGACTAAGTGTCCGACCGTGCCAACCTGATGGCAAACAGCACACTTTTTCTTGAATACGGCAAGCCCTCTTGCCACGTCACCTTCAAGGTCCAGCACGTCTTGATAGCTCGCAACGACCTTTGCTCGATCGGAATCGACTTCGCCACCAAAGAGCTGCTGGCTTCGCGAGTTGACAGCTTTATTAGGATGCTTCATGAGTAGTTGCTTCTTGTCGCGTTCGATGTCGCCACGTTTTACCGCCTTGGATTCGACGGCAGCAAGCAACGTTTGAATTCGAGCTGGACTTGACATCAGCGAGTCAACAACGTCGCGACGGACTTGCGGGCTGTAGGTGCGCCACCGCCCAAGCAAGATAGCCGCGACTTCGTCCGACTCCTGCCGGGCCAAGGCGCTGACGGCCGCACGCTGCAGTGATTGCGCGGACTGTGGCAACAAGAACTTCGGCAGTTGTGTGCCTGCGGTTTCCAGATCGGCGAAGGCAAGCAATTGAATTGCTAGTCCCCGATCCATGACGGTTTGAGTGTCATCCGCGGCTAACGCGGTCGCACGCTCGAATAGCCCCGCTACTCGTGCACGCAACGGTTTCGAAACCACGTCGGCGGCGAGGACACGAGCAAGTGAAGAACCGCGCCGGCTCAGGCCTTGGCCTAGCGAGGTCAAGACGGTGCGCTGAAGCGACAACGGACAACCGGGCTGCGTTGCGGACGAGAGCATTCGCAAGGCAGGCCCCACATCCGGGTTCGCGCCGACGATCAAGCCAAGTCGTGAAAGCAGTGTCGATGCGTGCTTCTGCTTCAGAAACTCGTCGTCTGAGATCAGCGACTCCACCAACTTGTCAGCCAAGTGCCCGACCGAAGAGAGTAGCGCCGCATGAACTTCCTCAGCGTTTCGTGGATCTCGAGCCAAGCGCGAGAGTCCGGCAATCGCTCGCTCGTCCGATGATTCTCCAAGCGAGAAAGCCAACTGGAATCGAACATGCTCGCTTGGGTCGTCAGCCAGAGGCAGTAGGTCGTCGAGGAGGTCGGCCGATTCTCTTAACGATGCGTCCAACAATCGAATCGCGTGCGCCCGGACTCGGGGATGCGCGTCCTTCAAGCCACGTCGCAGGTGCTCACTGCGAAGGGCCTTGAGCCCGTGCAGCGTATGGAGCGCGTGGAGTCGACCGAGCGGCTTGTTGGTTGACGCCAGTAAGGCTTCAATGATGGGCACGGCGGCTTCGTCCTGCCGCTCCCACAGCAGCCGCTGAGTTGTTTCCCGATTCCAACCGTTGTCGGAAGCAAGCTGCTCGACCAACTCGGCGTTCGATAGATCGCCAAGCTTTATCGGCTGAATCCGCTTCATGTCAGGGCTAACAAGTCGATAGACCCGGCCACGATCCGAGCCGCTTGTCAAATGCAGGAACTTCTTGATCTCCTCGGGAATGGAGTATGGGTGCTCGACGGTTTCGCGATACATGTCGAGCACATACAGCGTGCCATCCGGAGCGTTGACAAAGTTGACCGGTCGGAACCAATTGTCTGGCGAGGCGACAAACTCCTCGCCCTCATCGGCACGATCAGCTCGGTAAATCACGTGATCCGTGTGAAGAATCTTACGGTGAACGAGGTTGCCCCCCACGTCTCCCACAAACGCGTTGCCACGGTACTCCGGCGGATAAGCATTCCCTCGGTAGATCGTGATGCCGGTCGCCGATGTAAAGTAACCGACCGGATATTCGGTCGGCACAGCTCCCTTCTTCTTCGACGGATCAAGAGGAATGAACTCCCAACCGCCATCCGCGTTGATGATAAGCTTGTAACCTTTGTCCGCGGCCCGCCATTTCTGCCGAATGATCCGCCAGGGTTCCGGCGGGCTGAGTCGGAACACGCGGGCGCTCGCGCCATCGGATGCAACACTGCGAATCGTCCCCGACGCAACGAAGTACGGATTACGCGCGAGATAGTCTCGAGGATAGACCACCTGCTGGATGTGGTTGCTGTTACTGCAAACGAACCGCGTGCCCCAATTATCCATCGAATGACCGAACTGTAGTCCTCCGGTGACGACCTCGAACTCTTCCGTCTTCGGATTAAAGCGGAGATCGCTTCCGTTGGTTGGAAACAACGGTTTGCCACGATGCAGCAAAGTCTTGGGATTCCGTCCCGCCGCAAAGTAGATCCGATTGTCGAGATCCCACTTAAGACCGTTCGTCACGGATTGCACATTGTCGCGGCCAAAACCGGACAAGACGACTTCGCGAACATCGGCTTTGCCGTCGCCATCGGTATCCTTGAAGTAATACAAGTACTGCGGAGCGATGACAAAGATGCCGCCGTTGTAGCAGCATACGGAAGTAGGCCAACTGATTCGATCGGCAAAGACAACACTCTTGTCCATGCGACCGTCGCCGTCCGTATCCTCCAGCATTCGAATGATGCCCGCATCCTTCTTTCCACCGCCCGCAGGATTCAGCTTGGTTGGTTCTTGCGAGAAGGGATAGCCATGCATCTCGGCGACGAACATACGGCCGAACTCGTCAAAACAGGCATCGACCGGATCGCCGAGCAATGGCTCCGCAGCTACGAGTTCCAGCTCAAACCCTTTCGCAAGGCGAAACGACTTCACTGCGTCGCCTGCTTCGGTATGCGGAATCCGCGGCATGTCAGCCGCCGTGACTTTCCGGCTGACCACCTCTTCAGCAGATGCCGTCGCTGAGATGAGTGCTAAACAAAGGGTGCCAACTATCGCGAGCATCATTTGGCAAACGGCAGCGCGTCCGATTATCAATCTTTGGTCATTGGTCATTGGTTATTAGTCTTTGGTCATTGGTTATTAGTCATTGGAGCTTGGTCATTGGTCATTTCAATACCGGGGTAGACTGCGGTCGATCTCAATGGCCCACACATCGATGCCACCGGACATGTTTTGAGTCTTGGGGAACCCTTGCTGCCGAAGCCACTGGGTCACCTGTAAGCTACGCCCGCCGTGGTGGCAGTGTACGACGATGTGCCGCTCGCGATGCTCTTCGAGTTCCGTGACTCGCTCCGGAAGTTGCCCCATCGGAATCAGAGTGGCTGCTTCGATGTTGACCATGCCATGCTCAACCGGCTCGCGACAATCGAGCAGCAAGAAGTCTGCTTCGCGGTCGAGCAAGGACTTTAGGATCGTTCTGGAAATAACTGTCCGGTTTTCAGTGGCATAAGCTTCCAGCTTGCGATCATGCGGGTTCGCAAGCTGGAAGCTTACGCCACTTATTTCTCGAACGATCCTTACGGCGCGAACATCTACCTCCAGTGGCAACTCTTCTGATGAGGGGTTCATGTTGGACCTGGCGTTGTACGTTCAAAAACGACTCCATGTCGCAAGGTATCTGCCGCACCGCACGTTGTCCAGTCAGAGCCTGACGCGGCCTTCGACAAACACGCTACAATGCCCTCTCCCGAATACCAGCGCCCCGCTCATGCAAGCTCTTGATCCTGACAAAGCACGTGTTTTCGCGGTAGACGTCGTCGAGGAACTGCGGTCGTGCGGTTACGAAGCCGTTTGGGCAGGTGGCTGCGTGCGCGATCAGTTGCTGGGTAAAGAGCCCAAGGATTATGACGTTGCCACCAACGCCACTCCCGACCAGGTTCGAGAAGTCTTCGGCAAAGGGCGAACGATCCTGATCGGAGCCGCGTTCGGCGTGATTACTGTTCTCGGGCCGCGATCCGCGGGGCAGATCGAAGTCGCCACGTTTCGCCGTGATGCGATATACAGTGACGGCCGCCATCCCGATAGTGTCGCCTTCAGCAACGCCGAAGAAGACGCGTTGCGGCGAGACTTCACCATCAACGGATTGTTCTTCGATCCAATTACCAAGGAAGTGATCGACTATGTCGGCGGGCAGACCGATTTGCAACAACGCGTTCTCCGCGCCATTCGTGATCCCGAAGAACGTATCGAAGAAGACAAGCTGCGCATGTTGCGAGCCGTGCGGTTTGCAGCGACGTTCGCGTTCGAGATCGATCCCTCCACCATGTCCGCGATCCAGCGGCACGCGGATGAGTTACAAGTCGTCAGTGCTGAACGAATTGCCGCCGAGCTGCGACGCATGTTGACTCACGACAACCGGCGACGAGCGGCGGAACTGTTGCGGGAGTCGGGGCTGCTGAGCACGATTCTGCCCGAACTCGATATCGCCGACGAGGCGTGGCAGGAGACGCTGCGATTGCTTGAGGCCGTTAGTGAACCCACGACTTCCGTGGTGTTCGCGCTCCTGTTGCGCCCCGTTCACGTTGGGAATCACGACGCAGGGCAAGTTGAGCATATCTGCCGTCGCTGGAAGCTGTCGAACGAGGAGATCGACGGCGTGTTGTTCTGTCTCGATTGTGAAGCGACGATCCGGTCGGCGAATGCGGTTCCCTGGCCAACGCTGCAACGTCTCTTAATCGCGCCGCGGATTAAAGAACTAATGCGTTTTTGCGAGGCGGTTGCGCTGATCGTGGCCCGACAGATGGCCGCGATCGATTATTGCTCCAAGAAACTGGCTCTCCCGCCGGATGAGCTGAATCCGTCGCCTTTGCTCGACGGCGACACGCTGCGATCTGCCGGACTGCCGCCAGGGCCGATCTATAAGCGTTTGCTAAGCGAAGTCCGCGACGCTCAACTCGAGGGTACGGTGTCTACGCCCGACGAAGCGTTGGAGTTGGCCAAGTCGCTTGCGAACGCAACCGATTCCTGACGTCTCGCCGCACGCATAGACAAGACTCGCTCGGCCACCTACGATCTTCCCATTGGCGATCTTCAGACAATCGCTCCTTGCCGTCCGCTGTTACCCAAGGGGATTAAGAATGCTGTTGGATCTTGTACTTCGTTGGATGCACATCCTTGGCGCGATCATGCTGGTCGGCAGCACGATTTACATGCGTTGTGTTCATGTTCCGGCCAAGCTTTTGTCGGGCGATGAGCTTGGCGACGGGTATAACGAATGGCAACGCAAGATGTGGGCTCGGCTGGTCATGCTTTCCAGCGCCCAATTGCTTATCAGCGGCCTTATCAGCGCGATACTGATTGTGCAGCGATACGAGTTCAAGACAGCGTTCCCAGGGAGCGTCTACCCCGCTCTGCTGGGAGTGAAGTTTCTGCTTGCCCTCGCGGTCTTTTTCCTGGCTGCGGCACTCTCCGGGCGCAGTTCGCTAGAGCTGAAGCTTCGGCAGAAGGAGAAGACGTGGTTGACGGTCAATATGGTGCTGGCCATCGTCATCGTCTGTGTTGGCGGCACAATGGGTGCGGCAAAACGATCGGAAAAATCGGCAACATTGTCGCGGCCTGTCGAAAGTTCCGCCCAATTCGCACCATCCACTTCCGGCGAGGCGTCCACCGAAATAAGCTAGAACGATAGAGCTGTTCTCCTCTTTCGAGCTGGGTGGTATGGACAAGAAGATCAAGAAGAAGATTGACGTCTCGAATCAGAAGCTGCAGAAGCTGCGACAGCAACTCTCCGGTGCGAAGCAGCAGGACGATGAACCGGGCGAAGTTAATCGTCTAGAAGTCGAGATCGCCGCACTGGAATCGGAAGTCCAGAAGCTGAAGGCACCGTAGGCATTGTAGCGTTTCAATCGAAACGATTCTGTCGGTCGCAGCCTGTGTCTGCAAATCACAGGCTGTCGTAGTCAGCGTTCTAAGACGGATCTTGTCGCGTCGTTCTCTGTTACGTCGCAAGTTTCAGGCGGAATTGCGACACTCACCTCACCACACGACCGATGACCAAGATGATTCGTGTGTCGGTCCGCATCTCCGAGGCGGACCATCTCATCACGGATGGCCGGTCGCCATCGAGGTGTTGCTCGGCGGACAACTCGCGATGTTCGCATTGCTGATCGCCGTCGCAACGTTAGCATTGCTACGCCAACGTCGTTATGTGCTGGCCGGAGTCGTCCTCGCCTTAGCCGCATATAAGCCGAACATTCTTGCCGTCCTCGCATTCGCCTGCTTCATTCGCTACCACGAACTCTGCTCGGCTTCATTCCAACCGCTGTCGTATTCGTGCTGTTGTGCATGATCCCAGCCGGCTTCGACGGACTGCTCACCTATGTCGAACTCAGCAGAACGCCGGCACAACAGATCGCGGCCGTCAGCCACAAGCTTCACGGACTCTCGCCGCTGCTTGCGTTGTTCGACCCGACTCACGCACAAGTTGGAAGTTGGCTCGTCGGATTCACGATCAGCCTGCTCGCCGGCAGCGCACTACGCAATGCCAACCCGGATCGCGACAATCAAACTCTCTGGTTCGCGACGCTGCTTTGTTGCAACTCGTTGTGCAACGCATATACACCGATTTACGATCTCGTGCTGTTGTTTCGCCAGCGGCTTCTTAACGATCGACTACCTGGCATCAACGAACCGCGAGAGCCTAAGCGAGCATTTCACACGCAGCCAGTTGGTATTGGGTGCCATCTTCTTCGGCCCGCACCTATCGCAGGCCTTAGCTGGTCGGCTGGGAACTCAACTGTTCGTCGTCGTGATGATCGCGGCACTCGCCGGTCAACTAGCGTTGCTGCTGCGACATCGAAGCGTGATCGAACCTGGCAATCAGTTGGGGACTTGCGTCTCCGGCTGATCGTTGATCTCCCGGTGGAAGCCAGGACCAGGGGGACAGGTTTAACCCGTCCCTCTGGTATGTGCCGCTTGCGACCGCTCCACCCGACGTACGATAATATCCGTCGCCTCGCACTTGTCCTGCCAAGGAGTACTCACCATGCCACACCTACCACAAGTAGCGGCTGCCACGATCGGCGTCGATGAAGAACGCTTACAACTTGCTTATCGCTTGCTAGAGAAATGGACCGACGAACGCAGCGTCCCCGGCGGCGCGATTATCGTTGGCCGGCGAGGCAAAGCTGTTGCGCCTCGGTTCTTCGGACGCCAGGGTGCGGAACGGCAAGCGGAGCCGATCCGGCAAGACGGTATGTTCCTGATGGCTTCGATCACCAAGCCGATGACGTATCTCGCGGCCATGATGCTCGTGGAGCGAGGCGAGCTAGGATTGGGCGATTTGGTAACTCGCTACATTCCCGAGTTCGCAGCACATCACAAGGAAGACACGCGTGTACATCACCTCTTTACCCACACTTCCGGCATGCCCGACATGGTTCCGGATAATCATGAGCTGCGGAAAGAACACGCTCCGCTCAGTCGCTTCATCCGCGGCGCAATTCGCGATACGGTTCCGCTGTTCGAGCAGGGGAAAGATCTCAGCTACCAAAGCATGGGAACGCTGACGGTCGCTGAACTTGTCCAACGACTCTCCGGACTAACGATTCATGAGTTTCTGAAGAAGGAGATCTTCGAGCCGCTCGGCATGCAATCGACAGGACTCGGCTCACGAGGTTTCGCTCGCGAGCGGCTCGTGCGAGTAGAAACGCCAGATTATCAGGAGGGCAGCGATTTCGGCTGGAACAGCCCGTATTGGCAAGAGCTTGGTGCGCCTTGGGGTGGCCTGTTCAGCACTCCGCAGGACTTTGCTGTCATCTGCCAGTTGATGCTCAACCGTGGCGAATACGGTGGAGTCAGGCTTCTCTCGCCAAGCACTGTCGATATTATGACGACGAATCGACTGAACGACTATATGGATCTTCCCGAACCGACTCGTCGAACGCAGCCGTGGGGACTTGGCTGGCGGATGAATCATCTGAACGATGACGACAGTTGGAGCGACCTGCTCGATCGGCATGTCTTCGGCCACACCGGCGCGACTGGCACGATGGTGTGGATGGATCGAGAACGGGACGGGTTCTGCATCTTGTTGACCAGCGCCATTCGCTCCAGAGCTCCTTGGCGACTCGTGCGTCTTTCGAACATCATCGCATCCGCTTTCGTCTAACGTGGCGCACGCGAGCCCGGAGATCTAACCACATGGTTCATTTACGCCTGCTTTGTGTGCTGTTTGGAATCGTCACTGCTTCACTCGCGGGCGATGTGTATTCCGCCGACTGGCCGATGTGGAGGAACGATGCCCTCCGCAGAGGCGTGTCGTCCGCCGAACTGCCCGATCAACTGACGTTGCAGTGGACGAGGCAACTTCCAACGCCGATGCCTGCGTGGCCGAACGAATCGCGGTTGCATTTCGACGCGTCGTACGAGCCGGTTGTGCTCGGCTCAAGAATGTTTGTCGGTTCGATGATTGATGGAAGTGTTACTGCATGCGACTGCGCATCGGGCGACGAACTCTGGCGTTTCTATACCAACGGACCAGTTCGACTGGCGCCAGTTGCGTTCGACCAACGCGTCTGCTTCGGCTCGGACGATGGTTGGCTGTACTGTGTCGATGCTGCCAGCGGTGGGCTAGTGTGGAAAGTCTCCGGAGCGCCGGAAGATCGCGACGCGTACCGGCATCTCGGCAACGCGCGGCTTGTGTCGTTCTGGCCGGTGCGGGGCGGGCCCGTCTTCGCCGATGGCGTCGTGTACTTTGGAGCGGGGATCTGGCCGACACTCGGCGTCTTTGTTCACGCCGTCGATGCCCAGTCCGGAAGCGTGCTCTGGACAAACGACAACAGTCATGCAATCGAGAACGTCCGCGTCGATCACAACTATTTACAGGAATCAGGCCTCTCGCCGCAGGGGCACATGCTGGCCCGCGAAGATATGCTGATCGTTCCGAACGGCCGGTCGATGCCAGCACGGTTCGATCGACAAACCGGCAAGCTGCACTACTTTGTCCAGGGCTACCGCAATGGTGACAGTCGTGTCGTCGTGAGCGGCGATATTGCGTTCGTCGGTCGGACAGGTGTTGTGAGTCTGAAGGATGGTCGCGAAATCGCCAGCCGCTGGGCCTCTGCCGGCAAAGACGCACCTGAAGGTTGGAGTGGCCCGAAGGTCGATCTCTTCGAAGGCCCGTTGTTCCCGTACAAGTTTCAGCCAGGCTGCGATTATCGATCCGTCATCGACGGCGATGTCGCGTATGGAGTCGATGATGGCACTGTTTACGCATACGACTTGCAGAGGGCAACAACATCACTGCAAGACCAGCAATTCAATGGCAAAGATATCAAGCCGGCTCGCTGGGACGCACCGGAGCTATGGAAACTGAAGACGCAGTTCTCCGGTAAGAAACAGAAGGCAAGGTCGCTGCTCAAGGCTGGAAATAGGTTGTACGCTCACGACGGACGGAACCTCTTCGCGATCAAGCTCGATGCCGACGTGAAGAAGCCCGGTTCGGTTGCCTGGACGAAGGAACTACCCGCCGAGCCGACAAGCATGCTGGCGGCATACGATCGACTGTTTGTTGTCACGATGGATGGATCGATTCACTGCTTCGGTAGTGAGACTGTCGAACTGCGGCAACATACGCTCGCAGGTGCCCGGCAGGACGTGCAGCCGGACGAATGGACCTCACTCGCGAAATCGGTTCTCGACGCGGCCGCCAGCAACGATGGCTACGCGATTGTTGCGGGGCTGAAGAATGGGCGACTTGTTGAGGAACTGCTGACGCATAGCCAGTTCAACGTCATCGCGGTCGATAGCGATTCAGAGATCATCGACCGGCTGCGGCGAACGGTTGGAGCCGACGAGCGATTCCGCACGCGTTTTCAAGCGATTGTCGATGAACCGGCTGAGGCCAGACTGCCGCCTTACATTGCCAATCTCATCGTTACCGAAGATGCCAAGAAGTTGAAGTTAGATGCGGACCCGCGGCTTCTAACTCTCTACGACAGTTTACGACCATATGGCGGCGCGCTGTGCTTGCCTCTAGACGAAGCACGTAGCGATGCGCTGCTGAAGGCAGTGTCCCCTGATCGATTTGCAGGTGTGAAGACTGAGACGGCAGACCAAGTAGCGATAATCCGTCGCGCCGGCCCGTTGCCTGGCAGTTCGGTCTGGTCTCACGAGACCGGCGACGCGGCCCGATCGTTCTTCTCTCGAGACGATCTTGTACGGGCTCCGCTCGCCGTACTGTGGTATGGCGACGGCCGCGATCATGGGTTCTATAAGCGGAAGGATTACGGCCACGGTCTCAAACCGCAAGTCGCGGGCGGTAGATTGTTTGCTCTGCAGGTCGCCACCAACACACTCAAGTCTGTCGATGCCTACACGGGTCGCCTGCTATGGTCGCGCAAGCTGGGTGGTTCGGCCCGCTATGCGTCAATGCCCGATGCTGTGTACGTCGCTGATGAACGAGAGTGCCTCGTGCTCGATCCGGCAACCGGCGAAGCTCGCGACACATTTGAGATGGCGATAGATCGGCCAGCCGAAACCCCGGTCAGCGCGACAGGCATCCGAGTTGGTGACGAAATCATTCTCATTGCCGTGCGTTTCAACAAAGAGAATGGAATCGAAAAGGGACGCTGGAACAGCGAACTGCTGATCGCTTTGGATCGTATGTCCGGCCAGCAGTTGTGGAGTAGGCCGGCCGAACTGCGATACAACACCGCGGCTATTGCCGTGTCGGGCCAACGCGTGTTCTGTATCGATTCGCATTCCCCTGAAGAGATTGGCTTCATGCGACGCCGTGGCGAAGATGTTGACACGCTGCCATCGACGATCCTAGCTCTTGATGCTCGCAGAGGTCTCGAATTGTGGAAGACCGTTCGAACCGATCCGCCCGCGAATCTGACGACGCTTCACTTTATGGGCTTGCGCACTCAGGACGACTGGCTGGCGTATTCGGCCGAACATGAGTTGCTGCTGGGCGGGAGAGCGAAGCAGACGTTTGCGCTGAACGCAAAGTCCGGCGAAGAAGTCTGGCACAAACCAGTTCGAGGCCAACAGCCTTTGATCCTTGGTCCCAAGACGTTCATCAACCAGACAGGCCACACCTATAACGTCAGTACGGGAGATCTGGTTAGCGGCGAGGCACTCTTCCGTCGAGGTGGCTGCAACTATGCAGTTGGAGGAAAGAACTTGCTGTTCTTGCGTTCGAATTGTGCGACTTACGTCGATATCGAGAGCCGGCAGGAGTACGCGATCCGGAACTTGCGATCGGGCTGCAGCAACAGTCTTGTGGCTGCCGACGGACTGCTCAACGCACCCTGCTTCTCGGTCGGTTGTGTCTGCAACTATCCGATCCAAACATCGTTCGCAATGTTTCACATGCCACAGTCGGAGTCGTGGCATGGAGAGACTCCACTCAAGCAATAGGTTGGGTTTCGCAGGCAAGAACTATCGAAAAATGCTCGATTGACGATCGATTAGACATTTCCAAAAGGGCCGAAAATCTTGATCAACGTGGACGCGGCATATCGATTTCATTACTATAAGTGTGTGCCGACAACGGCGCTCCCACCTGACTTTGCGTCATCCATCCCACCGACTTTACCGCACGCTGCGACAACATGACTTCTCGCGATATGGACCGTTTGCAACGACTCGTGCCATGGCACTTGGTCGGCTTCCTCTTGGCGATGCTTACCGGCGCCTTATCGGCCAGTGCGGGTGAGCTCGAGCGAACCGTGAGCTTTGTCAACGATGTGATTCCTGTGTTGACAAAGGCTGGGTGCAACGCGGGGGGGTGTCACGGGAAGGCTGGCGGTGGGCAGAATGGCTTTCAGCTATCGCTGCTTGGCTTCGAGCCACAGGAAGATTACGAGCATCTTGTGTTGGAAGGACGCGGGCGAAGGCTCTTTCCCGCCGATCCCGATCGAAGCCTGATGTTGATGAAAGCTACAGGACAAGTTTCGCACGGTGGAGGTGTTCGACTTGTCGCGACTTCGGAAGGATACTCGTTGCTTCGTCAATGGATTCAGCAAGGAAAACACTTCAACAGCGAGGGCGAGCCCGACTTGGTCTCGATCGTAGTCGATCCGGCCAGAGGTTCGGTCAAGGCACATGGCTATCAACAACTCAAATCTCTGGCGCACTATTCCGATGGCAGTGTTCGTGACATCACAGGCCTTGCGCTCTACGAGTGCAACGACGACGCAATGGCGGAGGTGACGGATGCGGGCTTGGTAACGGCGTCTGATATTCCTGGCAAGGTCGCCGTGATGGTGCGCTATCAAGGCAAGATCGCGGTCTATAGTGCTTCCGTTCCACTAGGTGCTCCGGTTGAGACACTGCCTGCATCGCGTAACTTCGTTGACGAACTCGTCTTTGCTAACTTGAAGGAACTCGGCGTTCCGCCGTCACCAGTTTGTGACGATGCGACTTTCCTACGCCGCGTCTCTATCGACATCGGTGGGCGACTGCCGACCGAGACGGAAGCACGTGAGTTCCTCGCCAGCGCAGACGCCGACAAGCGTGACCGCGCGATTGAATCGTTGTTGCGGAGTCCTGACTATGCCGACTATTTCGCAAACAAGTGGACCGCGTTACTGAAGAATCGTCGGGACGACGCAAGCGACATCACTTCCAACTTCGCTTTTCATTCGTGGATTCGTGACAGCTTGTTGGCGAATAAGCCTTACGATCAACTTGTTCGCGAACTTCTTGCCGCGACGGGAACCGTCATCGCGAATCCTCCTGTGGCTTGGTACAAACGCGTCAAGGACCCGAAGAGCCAGATCGAAGATGTCGCGCAGCTATTCCTTGGGGTGCGAATGCAATGTGCGCAATGTCATCATCATCCGTTCGAACGTTGGAGTCAGGACGACTATTACGGACTGGCCGCCTTCTTCAGCCAAGTAGGGCGAAAGCCGACCGACACGCGTGGCGAAGACCTGATTTTCCATAAACGCGGAACTGCGGGGTCGAAAAACGTCAAGACAGGCCTGACGGTGAAGCCCGCGGCGCTGGGGGACAATGTTGGCGAGATCGCTCCTGATGAAGATCCGCGTTTGCGTCTGGCAGATTGGATGAGCGGCGAGTCGAATCCGTTCTTCGCCAAGGCTCTCGTGAATCGTTACTGGAAACACTTCTTCAAACGTGGATTGATTGAGCCTGAGGACGACATTCGCGATACGAATCCATCGACGAATCCGGAATTGCTTGCGGCGCTGGAAGATCATTTCCGTAAGAGCGACTTCAATTTGAAGGACTTGGTCCGTGTGATTGCCAGTTCGCACGCCTACCAGCTAAGTGCGATGCCGAACGAGCACAACTTAGCAGATCGCCAGAACTACTCGCGTTACTATCCCAAGCGTTTGCAAGCCGAAGTGTTGCTTGACGCGTTCCACCAATTGACCGGTGCCACCACGTCGTTTGCGAATCTGCCGGCCGGAACGCGGGCCGTCGCTTTGCCGGATAATAGTTACAACAAATCGTCTCCTTTCCTGCGAGTATTCGGACGCCCAGAGAGCACGAGCGTTTGCGAGTGTGAACGCGTTCAATCGGCAAGTCTCGCGCAGAGTCTGCATTTGATCAACGCGTCCGATATCAAATCGAAGCTCGCGACGAGCAACGGGCGGGCTGACCGGCTTTCGAAAGAAGAGAGACCGGACGCCGAGAAGATTGGCGAACTGTATATGGTCGCGTTTTCGCGTGAACCGCGTCCCGACGAGCTAAGGATCGCACTCGATTACTTGGCGCAAGAACGCACCGATGCCGCAGGTAAGCCAGTCGATAAAACGAAAGCTACTCGCGAGAATTTCGAGGATCTTGTCTGGGCTCTGACCAACACCAAAGAATTCCTATTCAATCACTAGCGAGGCTTTGCCTTCGGCCGTACAGACCAAAAGACGAGTAGGCCGGAACAAGTCAACTATGAATAACCACCAACACGTTGTTTCCGTTGCAGCAATCATCGCCGCATTGCTTGGTGCTGCAGCCACCACGTCGGCACAGTCCGTTTGTCTACCGGCTCCGCGTTTGTTGACGACGATGCCGATGGGCGGCCAATTGGGCTCCGAGGTCGAAGTCACGATTACTGGGCAGACAATCGAAGACCTCGAGCAATTGCTGTTCTCCCATCCCGGGATCACGGCCAAGCCAAAGCTCGGCACCGATGGCAATCCAGAACCGAACAAGTTCATGGTGACGATCGCCTCTGATTGTCCTCCGGGCATTCACGAAGCGAGAGTCATGTCGCGACTGGGTGTTTCTTCGTCGCGTGTCTTCACCGTTGGCACGCTGGTGGAAGTGAAGCAGGACCAGCCGGCGACGACTGTTGCGACGGCGATGCCACTCCAGGTGAACTCGATCTGTAACGCGACATTGCCGCTGCGGGCCGTGAATCACTATTCGTTCGAGGCGAAGAAAAGCCAACGCATCATCGTCGATTGTGCAGCGAAGGGGATCGACTCGAAGATGAACCCTGTTCTGATCATCGCCGATGCCGAAGGACGCGACCTTGTCGTCGAGCGGCGCGGTGGCGCACTGGACTTCACGGTGCCCGATGATGGCACGTACGTCATTAAAGTTCATGAATTGACCTTTAAGGGCGGAGCCGAGTATTTCTATCGTTTGGTCGTGCAGGAAGTCGCCGCCGACGCGCCGCTTTCACGATTGCCGAGCGTGCGATCGGTTAGTTCCTTCTCCTGGCCACCGGCCGACTTTTCGCGATCGGCTTCGACACCGGAAACAGAACCGAATAACAAGCACGCTCAGGCTCAGAAGATCTCGTTGCCATGCGACATCACCGGCAGTTTCTTTCCAGCCGCGGACGTCGATACCTTTGAGTTCGTTGCCAAGAAAGGCGATGTGTGGTGGGTAGAAGTCGCATCCGAGAGACTGGGCCGGCCGACCGATGCTTCGATCATTGTTCAGCATGTCAGCGTTGAAGGCTCCGACGAGAAGCTGACCGATGTCGTCGAACTCTCCGATATCCTGAGTCCCGTGAAGCGTTCGAGCAACGGCTACGCCTATGACGGGCCCCCGTACAATGCTGGCTCGGCGGACATCCTGGGCAAAGTCGAGATCAAAGAGGACGGAGTCCATCGTTTGCAACTGTCGGACCTGTTTGGCGGCACGCGGAACGATCCTCGCAACGAGTATTGCTTGATCGTTCGCAAAGCGGCTCCCGACTTCGCACTTGTCGCATGGGCCTTGCACATGGAGTTGCGAAACGGCGATCGCAACGCCTTGTCAAAGCCAATTGCGTTGCGCGGCGGATCAACGATGGCTTTCGAAGTCGTCGCTGTTCGGCGCGACGGCTTCGATGGCGAGATTGAACTGTCGATGGAAGACTTGCCCACGGGAGTGACCGCCGTCGGTCTAAAGATCCCAGCCGGCCAGTCACGCGGCATCATGCTACTGACGGCGCAACAAGATGCTCCGCGAGGGATGCACATCGCGAAGTTCTCCGGACGCGCGATGGTTGATGGTGTCGAGGTCATTCGCCCGTGCCAGATGGCCTCGATGGCTTGGCCGGTGACCAATGCGTGGTCAGAGATCCCTGCGCCTCGGTTGTTGGCCGATATTCCGGTGTCGGTCGGAGGCTCCGAGTTCGCGGCGATCTCAATCGCGGCGACGGAGAGTAAGGTTTGGGAGGCTACGGCCGGCGCGACGTTGCAGGTACCCCTCAAACACATTCTGAGAGAAGACTTCTCCGGGGCCACGATGGGACTGAAGGCCTTCGGTACCGGCTTTGATCGGACGCCAAAGTTCGACGTATCGTTAAAGGCGGACCAGTCGGAAGCGGTTTTCAATTTGGGCACGTTGAAGACGGTGCCAGGCGATTATCTAATCGCTTTCTATGGCAGCGCCGTCACCAAATATCGATATAATCCAGAAGCGGTGACCGCCGCGGAGTTTGCTCACAAGCGAGCCCAGCAGGAAGCTGCTGATGTGGCGAAGGAGGCCGAGCGACTCGCACAGGATGCCACGGCCGCTTCGGGAGATCAGAAGACGGAAGCAGAGAAAGCAATCCAGGCGGTCGCCGAAAAGAAGAAGGCCGCCGACGCTGCGGTAGCTGCCGCAGCGAAGCGTCTTCAAGACGCGAAGAAGCTGGCGCAGCCGAAAGACATCGTCGATATCATTGTGTCCGAACCCATTGCCATTCGCATCAAGCCTGCGGAAACAAAATGAACGAATCACAGACCGCCTCATCGCACTCGTGTTGTCCTGGCCCTGGCAACTTCGGCCCGGGGAACTTTCCGCCTGGCAGTCGTCGCAGTTTTATGCGTCTCGGCTTGGCTGGCTTCGCCAGTATGAGCTTGCCCGGAATCCTGCGCCTTCAAGCGGCAAACCTGGCTGCTGAAGGTGGCGGCACGAAGTCCGATCGCGAAAAGACCGCGGTGATCATGGTTTGGAAGCCGGGCGGTTGCTCACACATCGACACTTATGATCCCAAGCCGCAAGCGAGCAGCGAGTATCGCGGGCCGTTCAGTACGATCCCAACCAAAGTCGCTGGGATGCACTTCACAGAGTTGCTGCCACGGCAAGCAAAGATCGCCGACAAGTTCAGCATTCTGCGCAGCATGTATCAAGGCGCCGGTGGACACCCTGCCGGTTCGATGCAGATGCTGTCGGGCGATTCCGACACACGCGACAAGCCTGCACCTCGCTTGCCCGACTGGATGTCGGTGACCAATTATCTGAGATCTCAAGAAGACCCACGGACGAACCCGTTGCCAACCTATGTCGGCGTGAATCCTCCCACTTCGTATAACGGCCCGGCCTATCTAGGCGATGCTTACGCGCCTTTCTCCGTCACCGGAGATCCCAACTCGCCCAACTTCGTCGTCCCCAACATCGGCCTCACGGATCAGAATGAAGTTAAGCGGCTCGGGCGTCGTGCGACTTTGCGTCAGAAGCTCGATACTATCGAGCGTGCCTTCGATCAGCAGGGCGAACTTGGTGCGCTCGATGAGTTTGAGACGCAAGCGATGACCTTGTTAACAAACCCTCGTACGAAAGATGCGTTTGACTTGAGCCAGGAAGACGATCGCACACGCGATCGCTATGGACGAAACACGTGGGGGCAACAACTCTTGCTCGCTCGACGGTTAGTCGAAGCGGGAGTCGAAGTTCTCACAAGCGGTCTCCGCGGCCCGTTGTGCGGTCGTGTGAACAACTGGGACGATCATGCCGTTAACCATCACGTCTTCGATGCACTGCGATTCCGTGCGGATGCGTATGACCAAGCGGTAACAGCGCTGGTCGAAGACATCCACGAACGCGGCTTGGACAAACGCGTGCTTGTCGTCGTTACCGGCGAGTTCGGTCGTACACCGAAGATCAGCCATCAACCGAGCACGGGAGCCGGCAACGCGAGCGCTCCGGCCGGCACCAAGCAGCCCGGACGCGACCATTGGCCACGAGCTTTCTCGAATCTCTGGGCTGGTGGCGGCCTTCAGACCGGACGTTTCATCGGTGCCACCGACGAGAAAGGCGAAGACTCTGTCGAGCGTCGTTGTAACGCCGGCGATTTCCTGGCCACGATCTACCATCACTTGGGGATCGATTCGTCGAACGTTCTAATCAACGACTTCAATGGGCGCCCGACGGTGCTCGTCGATCATGGGAAGCCCATTCGCGAGTTGATTGGTTAGGTCCGAGGCCGCACGCTAGTTCCGTGGACGGCTGCCGACTCGTGTCGCGCGACTGAGTCATGGCGAGGATTAAGATGACGCGAGTCTCAGCATGTTTCTTCGTCGCGTTCATGTCCTGCGTGGTCTCACACGCCGGACAACTTGAGTTGATCACGTTGGATGAGTCGGGCGACCCGCTGCCGTGCCGAATTCTGGTGCGTGGCACAGATGATCGTTGCGCAGTGCTCGCCGATTCCGTCACCGTGGACACAGGCCGAGATCGATGGTTCATGTCGTCGGGACGATGCCGCGTGGATGTGCCGTATGGCAATGCAACGGTCCGTATCGAACACGGGCTTGAGTACGTTCGCATCAAGGAACGCCTGCGTGTCAGTTCCGGTGGCGAGTCGAGAACGTACCGGCTGCGCCGGTGGATCGACATGAAGAAGCGGGGTTACCATGCTGGCGAAAACCACTTGCATGTCGATTCGGTTCAACTTGCGCCGATGCTCGTGGCCGAGGGGCTGGACTTCGGAACGTCGCTGACATGGTGGCGAGGACCGGACCAGCGCCGTCCGATTCCAGCAGGCGAAGGGCGTGTGAGGTTGCTCGAGTTCGGCGGCCACAAGGTGCCGACGAGCATCTACGACGCCGAACTCGAATACACCTGGGGCGCAGCCTACATCCAGAACCTGCCAGCACCGATGCCGCTCAAAGCAGAACCGGGACGACCGAACCTCGACTATCTTCGGCATGCGGTCGAAGCGGGTGCAATCGTCCACTACCAGGGCGGTTGGTCTCGGGAAGTGCTTGTCGATGCGCTGTTGGGGTGCGTACACACGGTGAACGTCTGCAACAACAACTTCGCGCTGCATCGCTTTCAACCCCGCAGCCGTTACTCGAATCTGCTCGAAGTCGAGGACTTTCCGACCTATCCCGACACGGACGTCGGCATGCTGCAAATGAATACAGATACGTATTACCGATTGCTTAATTGCGGGCTGCGATTGGCCAGCGGCGGTGGATCAGCAACGGGAGTCAAGGAAGTACCCGTCGGTTACAACCGAGCCTATGTGCGGGCTGCGCCGGAAGCTTCGCTGGACGAATTCAACGAAGCTTGGAAGGCCGGTCGCAACTTCGTTACGAATGGTCCGATGTTGATGCTGCGAACAGATTCCGGCAAGCGACCCGGGGATACGATCGAACTGCCGAAAGAGGGCCGTACGATCAAAGTGCATGTGGAAGCGATCTCTAACCAACCGCTCACAGCAGTCGAGATCGTGGTCAATGGAGAAGTCGTCGCATCGTTGAACAGCGACGACGCCAATCGTGTAGCGGGCACGCGCGAGCTGCGAGTTGTGGCAGGCTCGTGGGTCGCGGCGCGTTGTACGGCGCGAGACAAACTGCTCAGCGACGATGAGCTAATGGCATACCGTGGCAGCAGCGACACGGCGCCGTTTCGAGTCGCCCCGTCCAGACTGCGGTTTGCACACACAAGCCCGATTTACATCACGGTCGATGGTCGCAACGCCGCTATACAGAAATCGATCGAAGAGGGCTTTCGAATGCTCGAGCGGTTTGAAGAGTTCTCACGAAAAACTGCCGATGCTCAGTATCAGCAAAACATGACGGCTGCGATCCGAACGGCTCGCCAGCATCTGCACGCACATGCAGGCCAGCGGGCCAGTGACGATATTGTGAGCCACACCGTTCACCGAGCGAACTCGGAGATCAAGATCGACGGCCGGCTTAACGAGACTGCCTGGCAGAGCACGGACGCCGTAGGAGACTTCCACTTCCCTTGGTGGAAAGCCGGACGAAAGGAGCAAACCGTTGCGAAGTTGCTCTGGAACGACGAGTACCTTTACGTTGCCTTTCGCTGCGAGGATGCTCACGTCTGGGCGGAGCAGACGGAGCGCGACAGTCCGGTGTATCGCGACGACTGCGTGGAAGTGTTTACTGCTCCGAACGCCGCGCAGCCGTTCAATTACTTCAATATCGAGATGAATGTGCGAGGCGTTTTCCTCGATCGACATCACCCGCACGGACCGGGCAAGGCGGAAATACCCAATTGGAATGCGAAGGGAGTCAAGATTGCCGCGACGGTGGACGGGACGCTCAATGACGATGCCGACACGGATCGTTCATGGGTGCTCGAAGCCTCGATTCCCTTTGCGAACTTTGAATCCGTGGCGCAGCACGCCCCTCCCAAAGCGGGAGACGTGTGGTATCTCAACTTGAATCGTCTCGGTGGGAAGACCAATCCTCAGTACAGCCAATGGTCTCCGGGAAGAACCGAACGACCGCAGTTTCACGCGCCGCAGTACTTCGGCCGCGTCATCTTCTCGGACCGACTTCGCGACAATTAGGAGGATGTGCATCGCGTCCGGCTTGGCATCGTTCGCTGGTACATGGGCGGCTTTGTTTGGCTTGCGGAGACTGCAACGATGGTGCTCCTCGCCTCCTTTGGTCGCGTGTCGATGCAGGCAACTCATTGAACCGCACGTTGAAACGCATTCGCCCTCGCTTCTCCATCCGCACGCTCGTGACCCTCACCACCCTCGCATGCTGTTACGCGGCATGTTGGGGACCCACGAAAAATCGCGGCGTGGAGGACGTGCAAATTGGGATGGAAGATAGCGAAGTCTCTGTGATTGCAGTTGCCATCGCTCCACTCTTGGTACGCACAGCCGAGTACAGCCTCATCGTGTCGGGTAGGCTGACGCGTAGATACCATGTCTGGTTCTTCGGTTACGTTGCTAAGTTGCCGTATGAGCGAGAGATGGAATGGGACGACCCATTTGGCTGATCGTGTGCCTCCTTATTCACCACCTCCGCCTAGTCATTAGCTTGTAGGCACTGAGAATTCCTCACGGCAAACTGTACGACATACTATGTGACAAGAACGCTGGCAATCTCTCTCCAGCATCGTCACACTATATGTAGTACGTCGCCAACTCCATCTTAGAAATTGCACTCAGACAGGAACCACGATTATGGCGCTGCCAGCCCGCTTCATTCCCTTTATGCTGATCGTTGTTTTGTGGCTCGCTGTTGATAGTCGGGCCGAAGAGACAGTCGATGCAAGCCTCCAGAAGATTGGTGCGACGCGAGGTGTCGTCGCGCTGCTGCTTGGTCCCGACAGTGATGCGAATCATGCCATCGGTCTCGCGAAAGCGAGTGAGCTGACGATTTACATTCAATCAGCGGATGATCAGCAAGCTGCTGCGGTTCGGGAAGCCGCCGATGCTGCCGGCTTGCTCGGTTCGCGGATCTTCGTGGATGCCGGTTCGCTCGGCGACGTCCATCTCGCTGACAACCTTGCGGACTGCGTCTTGGTTGGACCATCAGCGAAAGAGCAAACCGTGGATGCAGAGCTATTACGAGTTCTCTGCCCTCGGGCCAGCGCTTTTGTCGGTGACCGCGAACTCGTAAAACCGGTTCCCGAGGGGGTCGATGAGTGGTCGCATCCGTATCACGGTCCGGACAACAATCCGCAGTCGAATGACCAGTTAGTGCGTGGCGCGTTCCGAACGCAGTTTCTGGGTTACCCCAAATTCAGTCCGATGCCCGAGCAAACCGTCATCGCCGGCGGTCGCATCTACAAGGCGATGGGACACATCGCACACAAGGCCAATCAAAACGAGATGTTGAACACGTTGTTGTGCATCAACGCTCACAACGGCACGATTCTTTGGCGGCGTCCCTCGCCTCCCGGTTTCATGATCCATCGCAACACGATGATCGCCACCAAGGATGCGCTGTACCTTGGTGATCACGAGTCATGCAAGATCATTGACGGGCGAACAGGTGAGACGCGAGAGCAGATCAAAGTGCCGAAGGAAATCACCGATGGCCCCGTGTGGAAGTGGATGGCGATCCAGGACGGGATTCTATATGCTTTAGTCGGTAACCCCGAGATCCAAGTTGATACGCAAAAATCGGCGCGGCGGGGACTTGGCCATTGGCCTTGGGGAATGTGGAAAGGGCACGACTATAAAGATCCGCGCACGGCGTTCGGATACGGTCGAACCTTGGTGGCGATCGATCTGCGGAGCAAGGACAAAGAGATTCTGTGGCACTATCGCGATGAGGAGTTTCTTGATGCTCGCGCCGTTTGCATGAGCGACGGCCGCATCTTTTGTTACAGCCCCGAACGGTTTCTGCTCTGCGTCGATGCACGCGATGGGAAGCAGTTGTGGCGCAACTCGGACAAGGATCTGCTGGACGCAATCGATGCGAATACGAAAGCGCAGCACTACGTCACCGGCTACGCGACGACGGCCTATATGAAATGCAATGACGCGTTCGTCTTCTTTGCCGGCCCGCAACGCAACAAGGTGGTGGTCGCGTCGGCTGAGGATGGAAAGCTCGCTTGGACGTTTCCGACCGGCAATCTACAACTCGTGCTGCGCGACGACGCGATCTGGGCCGCGGGGCCGCAAAAAACGGTGAGTGGCTTTCGGCTCGACTACGCGTCCGGCAAGATTCTGTCCACGTTCCCGTCGCGTCGCGCTTGCACTCGGGCAACAGGCTGCGCCGACAGTATCTTCTTCCGGGCGAGCGGTGGTACGGTGCGCGTGATGACGGAGACAAATACTGCCCAGCACATCGATCCAATGCGGCCACCGTGTCAGGACGGAGTCTTGATCGCGGGCGGACATCTGTATTGGGGGCCGTGGATGTGTGGGTGCCAATTGTCGCTGTACGGGAATATCTGTCTGAGTCCGAGTGGCGTTGCCGTCGTGGAGTCTGAGAAACTCTATCAGGACGCGCTCGTAGCCGCCGACGACATCAGGCAAGTCGAACCGCTCAAAGTTCACAACGACGACTGGCCCAGTTACCGCGGCGACAATGCACGCAATGACAAAACGACGGCGAGCCTTCCCGATGGCGTCAAATTGAAGTGGACCACGCAAGTCTCGTCTGGCGAGTTACCAACGGCCCCCGTTGTTGCTGGAGGTATGGTTTTCGTTGCTGATCGCAGTGGCGCGGTTCGCGCGCTCGACGAAGGCGGCTCGCTGGTGTGGAAGACGTTCACTGCTGGGCCGGTCTATTACCCGCCGACGGTTGCCAAGGATCGCGTGTACGTCGGTTCGGCAGATGGTCGCGTTTACGCGCTGGAAGCGCGGACGGGCCGGTTTCTGTGGTCGTTTCGCGTCGCTCCCGAGGAGCGTCGGATTCCCGTCTACGGAAAGCTGATCTCAGCGTGGCCAGTCGCTGGTGGTGGTGTTGTTGCTGACGACACAGTCTATGCTGCTGCAGGGATTACGCACTACGACGGGACGTACGTCGTGGCACTGGATGCGGTCACGGGAGAACTGAAAGCTCACAACAGCACTTCGGGCACGCTCGAACCTGACGTCAACAACGGCATCAGCCTGCAAGGCAACTTGACGATCGTTGATAACGAGCTGCGATTCCTCGCGGGAGGAGTTTACGAGACGGCGCGCTATGACCTCGCGACGCTGAAGTGTCTCAACACACCGAAGGTGCAAGTCAACTCACAGTTCCGCACGGCTTTCTATCCGTACTATCCGGCGTATGGAAACTACGTCTCGCTTGACTACACATGTGAAGATGGCTGCTTGCTGAGTCACGACGCGAGCTATGAAGGAAGCCTCTTCACCAACTTGTCGCTGGAAGAGGCGTTGCCAGCTGGTATCGAGAAGCCTCGCAAAGAGGCGGCACGCTGGATTCGCCGGCGCGGAGGCAAGGCCCCAGCGACGATCTGGAAAGACAATTCCGACCGTCGCTTCACGAGCTTTATCATTTCGCCTACGCAACTTCTGACGACCGGGCATCCCGATGCAAATCCCGACAAGACATTTCTCGCAGCGGTAAATATCAAGGATGGCTCTGACGCTTGGTTGCATGAGATTCCTGCCAAAGCGGTAAAGGGTGGCACTGCCATCGATCACCAGCGAAACATCTATGTGGCTCTCGAAAACGGCCAATTGCTTTGCTTCGCACCGAGCGAGAATTAGCAAAAGTCTAGCGGCTCTGTAGACACTAGCCGTCGAACGAAAAAAAACTGCCTAAATGTGATTCGGTTCACGTACATCAACAGGCGATCAGGTCGAAACATCAAAGAAGGAACGTCCAGGTTCGTGTCTTAAGAGCTAGTAACGGTCAGGAAAATGAAGCAGTTCGTCGTTATCGGGATCGGCACACTGGCGATGGCTGCTGCGTTTGTCGGCTATCGTGTCTGTTACCAACGTCAGGAAGAGTCGCCAGCGATTCAGGACCAAGCAATCAACAGTGACGATAGCAGCGAGTGGATTCCTTCCGAGGCCGAGTTGGCGAACGGGAATCAAGGAGTCGGTTGGGTCTTTGGACGCATGACCGGTGTAGCGGATTCGCCCGGCGGCCCTAATCACTCGCCGTTCGGAAACGCGACGCACAGTCCAAAGTTCCGAGGTGCCGCTCCGCACATGAGGTGAGGGGCGGAAGCTGATCGCTTCACCCTTCGCGCAGCAAGCAGTTCTCTGGCCCATCGAGTTGCAAGGAAAATACGTATTGCGTGTGAAGACCTTCACAGAAGCTGTCGCAATCTTCGTCCGATAGTATTAGTTGGACAGCACCGCTTTGGCTCAAAGCGAGCGTGGTGAAGTCCCTGGCAGTTCTTCGTTTACAGGGTCAGCAGCGCGCAAATGAAAAGGGCGGTACCACTGAAGACATTGGCATTTGTGGCACGGAAGGCATCCTGCGCCTCGGCGGATCGGCCTCCCGGACCCCCACGTTGGGATCGCTTGGCCGTTGCGATCATCAACGCGTTAAGGGCGAAGAGCGAGCTAAGAACAAGATCCCAGCTGGGGGCATACATGATGGCCACGAAGGACTTGTCCGTCCAGCTATCGGCCACGCCGAGTATTCTGGAGGCGGTCGGTAAGCGGGTAGGCATGGCTTGGTAGCTCGCCAAGCCGTAGAAGATGGTGGCCAAGCCTGCGACGAGGCAGATCACCAACGTAATCTTCGCGAAGGTCTCTCCCCTCGGCTTCCCAACCTGGAGCGCGGCCGTGGCCCGCGCGGCTTGTCGCGTCACGTCCGGTCGGGCCAACGCACTGACTTTGGAGTGCGACCGGAGGTACAGTCCAGCCCCACCGAGAAGGAGCACGGCAGTACCTGTCAGGTTCCCCGCCACCGCGTGTCCGGCGACACTGCCGATCAGCCCGACGAGGAGAGCGGACGCCATCACCACTGCACAACCACGGTCCCAGGCTCGCAGCAGCTTTTGCGCCGCGTCCCCGTCGGCAAACTCCTCACCGACATAGACCCCAAAGAGCTGGCCCTTGCGGGTGATACGCCGAAAAAGGATGAAGATCCCACCCACGAGGAACACTGGACCCAGAGGAACAAGTTCACAACAATGGTTTCGCCCATTTCAGTCCTCCTTACCGTCATCGAAAGCCAAGAGCTCCCGCCGTATGATCCCCAACAGCTCGTCGGTGCTCACCCCCGCCTGCCTGAGGCGCGCCAGTGGGGCGCGCATTTCTTCCAGCAGCTTGGCACGGGTCGAGTGGTCGATCTTCTGTGCCGGCGCCGCAACTTTGACCCCCGCCCTTTTGCGGATCTCCAGGAAACCTTCACCTTCCAACAATCGGTAGGCGCGTGCGATTGTGTTGAGGTTGACGCCCAAATCTCCGGCGAGTCGGCGAACCGGCGGAAGCGTCATTCCGGGAGGAAGAGCGGCGGACGCGATGAGCAGCCGGATCTGGCGTGCCACCTGCTCGTAAACTGACTCCTCCAACCCTCGGTCGATGGTAATCGTGAGCATGATGAATGACTTGTATACCACGCAGTATACACATATCAAGACTGACCCGGTTCACTTGGTTTACAGTGAAAGTTCCTCGCCTACTACAGGCGTTTCGCTAAACGGCGACACTCATGTGCAATCTGGCGATCGCTCTCGTTATTCGAGAGCATTCTGAAAATCACCGGTGGGCTGAATGCGTTGACGAGTCGGCGTCGCAACGGGTGCGATGGTTTCGCGATACGAACGGGAGACGCGCTCCGCTCCGCTACTCTTCCCACGCCGTCGCAGGCACCTCGGCATTCGGCTCGAACTTCTCGGTGATCACACGCGTCACGCCGGCGTACGGATGGCTGATCTCCATGCGGTGTGATTCGATGAAAGAGGCAACGTCCGTGGGAAAAGTAGGATTCTCCTGGGGTTACTATTGGCGAGCCAACATGGCTACGCCGTGATTTTGAACCCAGGAGAACGCACTTCATTTCGAATCCGTCGCCTCTTTCATCGAATCACACCGATGCAGCTAAGTTCACTTCGCTCGGAAGGGCGGAAGAATCGCTTGCATGCAAACACTTGACCAACCCAGCGCGAAAAGGCTGTGATGACCGCCAAAATGCGGTCTGCTCGCGCGGTTGTAGGTCATTGCCGGTGTTGGTCTCGGTAGGCGGCATAATTACCGGGGGGTCGATGAAGTGACTGTTCGGAAGTTGGACGATGCAATCTTGTGGAGCGTTTCTGCAGGCAACGGGCCTGCACCGAGGTAAGCCAGCGCGTCGTCGATATGGGAGGAATCACCAAAGCCGATGATGACGCTTGAAATATGCGCGTGGCTCAGCACGAAGCGCAGAGCGATTTCCCTGAGATCCGCCGGGGGGCCGAGAAGATCGCTCAACTGTTCCCTGCGCTGCTGATCGCGCCGGTAAAGGTCCAGCGGGAAAAACTCTGTCTTGTAAGTGTGGCGGCTTGGGGGCTGACCGGCGAGTGCTCCACCGGCAAACACACGAATCGCGAACACGCCCATGTTCTGTCGCGCGCAGTCCTCAATCACATTGCCGTAGTCAACCTCGGTGAACTCGGCGGAAACTGATTCTCCGGCACTGGGTTCTCCGGCACTGGGATTCAGCAAGTTGTAGGGAACCTGGATCGTGGCGAACTGGCCGGTGTTAATTACCTCGCGAAGTGACTCTGCTTGACCGATTGCGGTCAGGCCAATGTGATCGATGACGCCTTCGTCTCGCAACTCGAGGAACGCACTTAGCACGCCATCCACTCCCAGAACATCATCGGGCGAAACGGATGTCGGCTCATCACCACGGCACGCGGTAATCGAGTTGTGCAATTGCAACAGTGTGATTCGCGATACGCCCAGCCGTTTGAAACTACTTTCGACCGACTCGCGGACTTTCGCCTCGATGTCGTCCAAGTCCTCCGCGGCCAGACGTACTTTGGTGGCAATGTGAACATCGTCGAGCGCGCTGAGATCGCTCAGCGCACGCCCCAAGCCTGCTTCCGATTGACCGTTGCCATAGGTTGCCGCGGTATCGATCCAGTTGACCCCGGCATCCAACGCACGGCGCAACGTGTCACGCTGGCACTGATTGTTGTCTGACGTCATGAGCGCAGGAACAGGGCCGGCACCAAATGCCAGGGCGGATACACGAATGCCGGTTGATCCCAAAGTTCTGAACTGCATGAGAGCTGCTCTTGCGCGGCGGCTATACGCCTTTTGGCTTCGCCCAATGGCTGTCACGATAGGTCCGGTTCACTAGGCGAGTGGCCTCATCGTCATTGACGAACTATGAATAACAACAGCGTCAGTCCTGGGGCGGGTCAGCGCGACAATCAGGCCGAAAACGACAATTAGTGTTTTCATCGCAGAATTCTTGTCGTCAAGTGTCTACTTCCGCTGCCCGAGAGAACGACCGTTCACATTCTTCTTAGGTTGCACCTGGGAACTCAGCACGCAACCACTCCGACAACCGCTCAATATACCTAACCAAGCCGTCACTCAGGAGCTGGAACGTCATCGCAGGCACGGTCGTTTTCGACGCCTGTTATACCTACGGGTGATTGAGACGATCCGTATCGCTGCCGAAGGGGATATGGGTTCATATCAGAAGTTCGATCTACCGCAAGCTACGCGAAAGCACCAGCTCAAGACGCGGAGAGCGATTGATCTCACGACGGCGTTGCTTCCAATCATGGCTTGCGTGGCGTAGATTAGGTGGCGATTCGTGATTTGGCCTACGCCACTCGCCGGCGACTTGTGATGTGACCGTGGAAAACGACCCCTACGCGCGAAGCAGTCAGGAGTTCAAGGACCCGCCACGTGATTTTCGCTCGACACTTCGTCATTTGGGACCGGGCATGATCTTGGTCGGATCGATCGTAGGCTCGGGAGAGCTGATCATGACAACCAAGTTGGGTGCGGTGGCGGGCTTTGTGTTGTTGTGGTTTGTGTTGCTGTCTTGTTTGATCAAAGTCGTTGTCCAAGCTGAGTTGACTCGTCACACGATCTCGAGCGGCAAGACTTTTCTGACGGTCTTCAATGCACTGCCAGGTCCGGCCGTACAGCGGCCGGTGTGGCTCGCGATTCCATGGATGTCGATCGTCACGGTGGTTAGCGTCGTCGTAGTCATCCTGTTCGTTAATCTGCCGGAGACGTTGTTAACTTGGTCAACCCGGGTCCTGATTCTGGCTGGCGCGGTCGTCATCATAGTCGTCGCGGCCTTCCTGATTCAGGCTTATCACAACCATGCAAGGCCTCGAGCGACGTCCGCCCAGCGACCGCGAATCAACTGGTTCACTTGGCTGTGGCTGTCATCCTTGTTATTAACCTTTGTCAACTCGGGAGCGATTCTCGGCGGTGCTGGGCAGGCGATCGAGTTGGCGTTCCCTGACTTCATGCCGGGTGGCGCGAGAGCCTGGTCGGTCGTTGTCGCTATCGCAACGGCTGCCTTGCTGCTCAGCGGAACTTATGCGTCGTTGGAGAAAACGTTCATCATCATGGTGGCGACGTTCACGTTAATGACTGTCGCCAGCACGGTGCTCATTCAATGGACGGGATACGCGGTTACGTGGGATGACGTCGTCGGTGGTCTTTCCGGAAAAATGCCTGGGCCTGTGACGACGACTTTGATTCTGGCAGCTTTGGCGATGTATGCGGGAACGGGCGTGGCCTATGGCGAAATGAAGACCTACACCTACTGGTGCGTGGAAAAGGGATACGCCCGATACATCGGCGAGAATCAGCCCGGCGAAGAATGGGCGCGGCGGGCCCGCGGATGGATTCGAGTCATGTACACCGATGTTTTGATCACGATGGTGGTCTATACGATCAGCACGGTCTGCTTTTACATGCTCGGCGCGGCGATACTATTTGCGAACGGCAAGGATCCGGATGGAGTGAAAACGCTCGCCACGTTGGGCGAGATCTACACCGAGAGCTTGGGCAGTTGGTCTGCGATGCTGTTCATCGTCGGTGCGTTCTTCGTACTGTTCTCGACGGTGGTCGCGGGCGCCGCCGGGAATTCGCGATTGCTGGCCGACGGGCTCACCGTGATGGGGATTGCTGATCCGCGTGACTATCGTTCTCGACTCCGCTTCATACGCATCTTTATCATCGTGTCGCTCGTTCTGTATTCGGTGGCCTATTGGCTTTTCGAAAACCCGCCGCAGATGCTGTTGATCACGAGCAGTCTGATTGCGGCGTTGATGTACCCCATCATCGGACTCGGTGTGCTGTACTTGCGGCACTGCGATGTCGATCCAAGGATCGTGCCCGGCAAACTGACGACGGTGTGGCTTTGGATCTGCGGAATTGCTTTGACCGTGATTTCACCGATCGGGATTTTGTCGGCCCTGGCGATCCAGTTCGGTTGGATTGCTATCGGGCCGTGAGTGATTGTCGCCTTTCGCTCCGAGGCTGGGTGAGGGCGATGACGCCGAGCGATACTATCTATTCACGAATCATGGTGCGGTTGGGCAGCGATTCGAAGTCGCTGTGCTAGCCCAGCGATCCTTTACAGCCATTATCGGTGGGAGTGTTTTTCGCGATGATCCTCTCGGAAGTGTTGTAAAGAATCGCTGGACCAGTACACCTGCATCCTGAGTTCGCAATTCCGTCCATTCTTTGCAGGTCAGCGGTGGCTCGATAAGGAGCATGGCTACCACCTTGGGCCGCTCCAGCACATCACCGACAGTCGCTTCACCTATTCCAGCGCGTGAGCGGCCCGAACGAACGTCGTTCATCGGCTCAACGCCGTGGACCGCCGAACAGAACATTGGTCGCCGTGTCTCGGCTACCAGTCTGCGCTCGATCTCGAAAAGTCTCGGCACGCCAGATTATTCGCGTGTAATTGCCTATCAACGTGGGCTAACGAGTTGGCACGGTGCTCGACGGCGGTGGTCAAGAATCTGTCTTGCTCATGAACCTGGCATGAGAAACTTGTCGAGAAACTCATAAGCCCGCTTGCGAGCGGTGTCGGGGAACGCGTGCGGCCCGGGGTAGTAGGATTCTTCCAGGGCTGTCGATGCGCCAAGCAATGCGTAAATGGGCCGAGCGGACCGGACGCAGTCACGGACTCCGGACACATCGAAGTCGTTGTCTCCTTCGGCGGCGGAAGCGAGAAACGGCCGCGGGGCGAGGCAAGCGATGAGTTCCGGGAAATCGAACGGCACCTTCGCGGCGTCGTTCTCATACACGCCGGCGATGCGCGGCATGTAGCGTGGGCCGGTCCAACTTGGCACGTCGTCTTTCCTAAAAGTACAGAAGCCGCAATTGGACACCAGCACCTTTAGGCGTGGCTCGAAGACCGCCGTGAAGATCGTGCTGTGACCTCCCAGTGAGTGGCCGATGCAGCCAATCCGTTCGCCATCGACGATGGACAGGGACTGCAGCAAATCAACCGCCCGGATGTTATCCCACACGGCCTTCATCGAGCCGCTCGAATAGCCGGTCTGCGGCCCGAATTCGTAGGTGTGCTCCCCGAATGACGGATAGTCTGGGGCGAGTGTCACATATCCGCGCTCCGCCAAGTGCAGCGCGTAGTGCAGGCTTGGGTCGCCAGCCAGTCCGGCTGGCTCCGCCTTACCGGACTTGGTCGTCTGCTGCAGGCACAACACGGCAGGCAGCTTCGAACCCGACTTGTGATCGGGAATGAAGAGATACGCGGGAACTCGATCCGCTGCATCCGACTGATAAGTCAGCTTGCGGCGAGTGACCGCGCCGACCCTGGCCTCTTCGATCGTTCCGACATCCAAAGGCACTCGCTGCGGTGGACCGGGCAACGGGCCCATGACAGACTGCAGGTGTAGCTGCACATGCCGTTTGCGGATGAGCCAGTCATCGACTGATCGGATCGGCCGTCGCCGTCCCTGCAAGTCGATGAAGTGCGCTAGGTCCGAATGGTCGGCGTAGCCCGGCGGCAGACTCGCCGGCGCAGGCAAGTCTTTTCCATTGAAGATCGCGCGGGAGCCCTCTGGCAGTTTGGGTTCATCCGCGTTGCAGAAGGCCAACGTCGCTAGCATGATCGTGGCAAATGTACAGGCCAAGATGAGTCGGGCAGCACTCTTCATATCGCTTTTATTCGTCCATCGCGTTGCCGTGTTTCGCTCATCTAGCAGAACGGTGACGGCCGACCTGAGCAGTCTGCACATCATCGAAACTTCGCTGTACCACCGGCTTGTCGGCAAACCGTTCATCCAACGCCGTGATTCCGTTAATCCGTCAGCGCAACGACACGGCCACGCGTCGTTTCGTCGATCGTGACTTTGTCTTCTCGGGCCAGCCAGCCTACCGCCTGCATCACGGTGTCGCGGGGAGCATCGATCGACTTGACGAGTTTGGTCATCGACATCGCGCCGTTCTCGGAGAGGCAATGCCACACGACGCCAGCCGTCTCGCCAATTTGCTCGACAGCACAGAGTTCCGCTACAACGGTCATCTTGTCACTCCTTTTGGCATAAAGACTCCTTCGAGATCATTCCCGCGCGGCACTCTGTCCGGCACAGCTTGGGAAGCGACCAGTATACAGACCCACGGGCGAAGACGTCTAATCTCTTTCTGTGCATAGTGAAGAACTTCGTGTTTAGATCTAGGCTAGGCCAGCTACCGAACCGGTCGGTGCATACCGCAGGAGACTTCGGGCGTTGCAGGCAACCGCTCGCCGGTGGGCCGCTTCCCGACACCGATTTCGCCGGCTTCTTAACAATTAACGGTTCCTTCACACAGTCTTCACATTCGTCGCAATACTCAGGAATCAAGCTTGATAGCACACCGCGCGAGCGATCGCCGGTGTCTGTGCCAAGACCTGAACTGGAGACAAACGGATGTCAGCAATGTGCCAATTGGGGCTCTTAGGAGTTTTGGCTTTTGGGATCGCGGGATGTGGCGAAGTTACAACGGACAACGGATCCGTGTCGGACATCTCCGAGATCAAGATCCCTGAAGACGGCGATACCGGTAGCTCTGGTGCGGTAGCTGGCCTGACGGGCGAAGTGGAGATCGACGGCTCAAGCACTGTCTTTCCAATTAGCGAAGCAGCCGCTGACCAGTTTCGCAAAACCTATCCCGAGGTGAAAGTGACGGTTGGTGTTTCGGGAACAGGCGGCGGATTCAAGCGTTTCTCGAAGGGCGAGACTAACATCTCTGAGGCGTCTCGTCCGATCAAGCACGGCGAGCTTGAACAGTGCCAGGCGGCGAACGTCGAGTTTGTTGAACTGCCCGTTGCATACGACGGCTTGACGATCGTCGTCAACCCGGTGAACGACTGGGCGGAAGAACTGAGTATCGATAACTTGAAAAAGATCTTTGGCGGTGAAGGCACGGCCGCGAAGTGGAGTGATGTGAATCCTGACTGGCCCGACTCGGAGATCAAGATCTACGCTCCCGGCACCGATTCGGGCACGTTTGACTATTTCAAGGAGGTCGTCGCTGGCAAGGAGGGTTCGCTGTGTAGCGACATGTCGGTCAGTGAGGACGATAACGCCTTGGTGACTGGTGTGGCAGGGCAAAGAGAGGCGATCGGGTTCTTCGGAGCCGCCTACTATTTCGAGAACAAGGACAAGTTGAAAGCGGTCAAGATCACGAATCCAAGCACGGGCGGCGGTGTGCAGCCGACCCCAGAGACAATCGAGAGCGGCGAATACGCTCCGTTCAGCCGACCTTTGTTCATCTATGTGAACAGCGCCTCCCTGAGGCGACCAGAGATGAAGAAGTTTGTTATGTACTACCTGGACAATGCGGCCAGCTTTGCGAAGACGGTTGGCTACGTCGCACTTCCCAGCGAGGTCTACCAACGTGCGAAAAAGCATCTAACCGATCGCTTGGCCGGCACGCATTATCTGACTGGCGAAGGCGAGAAGCGTTTGGGCGCGTTGCCAGATGTCTACAAAGTGGAGAATCTGGTCAAGTAGGTTTCGCTCGCCGAGCGTAACCAAGTGAGCGGTCACGCCCGGCGGGTGTGACCTACTGTGCGACGAAACATAGGAATCGCCCTTGTGGCGACTGCTGATTCAGTTGCGAGCGTTCATACGGGCCAGCGTTTGCGCTCGCGCCGAGGTATGCGGATTCGTGAAGCGATCATCAAGACGCCTTGGTTTTGTGTGGTCTTTTCTCGCTAGCGACGACAGGAGCCATCATCGTTGTGTTAGCGATTGAGGCGATCCGTTTCTTTCGGATGGACGAGGTAAGCGTTGTCGAGTTTTTCACCACAAGCCAATGGAACCCGTTGCTTGGGGCAGAGAAACATTTCGGCATCTGGTCGTTGATCTCTCGCACGATGCTCGTGACGGCGGTTGCGATGGCACTCGCTTTGCCCCTGGGTTTGGTGACGGCGGTCTATCTCAGCGAATACGCGTCTCGCAAGCTGCATGCAACGTTGAAGCCGACGCTGGAAGTTCTGGCCGGCATCCCGACGGTTGTCTATGGCTTCTTCGCGCTCACAATGCTAACGCCAGCACTGAAGTTCTTTCACGACGGCTTCAACGTCTACAACGCCTTTAGCGCAGGAATCGCCGTCGGCATTCTTTGCTTGCCGACGGTCAGTTCCCTCGCCGAGGACGCACTTCAGGCCGTGCCGCGGGCGTTGCGCGAAGGGGCGTATGCGTTGGGAGCGACCAAGTTCGACGTATCGATCAAGGTCGTATTGCCGGCTGCGTTGTCGGGCATCGTTTCGGCCTTCCTGTTGGCGATCGCCAGGGCGATCGGCGAAACGATGATTGTCGCGCTGGCCGCCGGCAGTATGCCGCATCTGACGATGGATCCTCGCGAAGAGATCCAAACCATGACTGGATTCATGGTGCAGATGGCGCTGGGCGATGTCAGTAACTTCGGGCCCGAGTACTCTTCGATGTACGCGGTTGCTGCGACGTTATTCGTGATGACTCTCACCCTGACACTGATCGGTGGGCAAATTCGTCGGCGCTTCCGCGAGGCCTACTCATGAACAGTACCTCGCCACGGCCGGGCCATCACGCACCAAAGCGTTCTAGCGAGGCTCGTCGGGATCTCGACAAATCATTCGTTGCCTTCTGTATCGCTACCGCCCTTTTTTCGATAGCGATCTTGGTGGTCTTGCTGGCAGCGATTTTTGTGCAAGGACTACCACAACTGACTTGGCGGTTCCTGACCAGCCCGCCCAGCCCGAATACACAAGAGGCCGGGATCTACCCTGCGTTGTTCGGCACCATTTGGGTTTGTTCGGCTTGTGCGCTCTTCACGCTCCCGATCGGAGTTGGAACCGCGATCCTGCTCGAAGAGTTCAAGCCCGGCAGTCAGTGGGCGAGGATGCTTCACAGCTTCGTGCAACTGAACATTACAAACTTGGCGGGTGTGCCGTCGGTCGTTTACGGGATCATTGGCTTGACGGCATTCGTTGGAATGTTTGGTCTCGCCAGTTCAACCGCGGAACCTCTATCGGAAGTCGGCGTACGCTACTACGACCAGTTCTTGAGTGAAGGTGATCGTGTCTTACTGGTTCGTGTGGCTGCCGTACTCCGGATCTGATCATTCTGGACGTGATGCTACCGATCATCGATGGCATCGACGTCTGCCGCCGCTTGCGAGCCGATGCGACAACGCGTGACATGCTCATTGTCATGCTGACAGCCAAGGCGGAAGAACTCGATGAGCTCGTCGGCTTCTCGCTGGGTGCGGACGACTACGTCACGAAGCCATTCAGTGTCAAAGTGCTCTTGGAACGAATCAAGGCATTGCTGCGACGCACACGGAAGGAACCGGGCGACGGTGACGTCATTAGCTGTCACGATGTGGTTATCGACCGCAGCCGGCACCGCGTTACTTCCCAAGGCAAGCTCTTGGAGCTAACTCGAAGCGAGTTTCGATTGCTCGAGACTCTGATTCGCCAGCCCGGTCGCGTCTTTCAACGCTCCGAGCTGATCGATGCCGCTCTTGGGGACGACGCCATCGTCATGGAGCGAACGATCGACGTCCACATTCGTGCTCTGCGAAGCAAGCTTGGCGACAACGCGGTTGTGATCGAAACCGTCCGCGGCGTCGGCTATCGCTTTCGCGATCTGGATGTCGAGGATCAGCCTGGCTAGTTGGAGTCCCGCCTTCGGGCGGCTTCTGCATCAAACCGCGTCGCAACCGTTAAAGGTGGGACTCCAACCTGGCTCCAAACCTTGACCGCCATTGTCTATTGAGCCACACTAGCCACACGTTTTGGCTCTAAACCTTTATGCGATCGGCGAATGATCGCGAAGCGACGTTCTTCTCAGAGCATTAGGAAAGGAATCCATGAGTAAGCAAGTTGTTCTTTGCGGCTCGATAGCCTACGACTATTTAATGAAGTTCCCGGGGCACTTCAACGAGCACATTCTGCCAGAGCATATTGATCGTCTGAGTCTTTCCTTTCTCGTCGATGAGATGCGAAAGCAACGCGGTGGCGTGTCGGCCAATATTGCGTACAACATGGGCTTGCTCGGCGCGACGCCGCTGCTATTCGGGACGGTCGGGCAGGACTTCGGCGAGTATCGTCAGGCGTTGGACGGAGTCGGCGTCGATACGAGCGGTGTGACGGTGATCGAAGACAAGTTCACCGCCTCTTTCTTTGTGAATACGGACCTCGACAACCGACAAATCGCCTCGTTTTACGCGGGAGCGATGGGCAACGCCGACCAGCTTTCGCTGAAAGACTTAGATCGATCGAAGATCGAGTTTGTTGTCATCTCGCCGAACGCGATCGAAGCGATGGCGAAGGCCGTGCGGGAATGCAAGGAGCTCGACCTCCCCTACGTTTATGATCCCGGACAGCAGACCGTCCGGCTGGAGAAAGACGACCTTCTGGCAGGGCTCGACGGCTCGTTAATGTTGCTTGCCAACGATTACGAACTGTCGCTCATCGAGAAGAAGACGGATCTGACTAGCGCCGAGATCGAGAAGCTCACACATCTCTTGATCGTGACCAAGGGCGAGCATGGAGCGTCGATCATCACCGATGATGCCTCGCATCACGTCGATGCAGTCACACCGAAAGAGATCGCCGATCCCACTGGCGGTGGCGACGCGTTTCGCGGTGGTTTCTTCCGCGCTTATACCGCAGGCGCGGATCTCCAGACAGCCGGAAAGATTGGCGCTCTAGCCGCGACTTACTGTTTGGAAGCGGCCGGCACACAGGTTCAATCGTATACCCGTGAACAGTTCGTCTCACGTTGGGAAAGCGTTTACGGCGATCCTGCGAGGGTCCACGAAGTGCTTGGTCTTTAGCTCAACTTCGGCTGCGTGCAGAGAGGCCAACGATAGCGGCTGCGTTAGTAAAGGACTTCCACGCGGTGGATTGCTAAGCTGAAGAAGCTGTCTCTGTTCTGTTCAATCTCAATCGAGGAGTCCTGAAAATGACATCGCGATTAACGGGCATCTTGCTTTTTGCTCTCGCACCCCTTGTTGGTTTAGCAGTTACCTACGGTCTTCGTGCTCAAGACGATGCTGCTAGTCCCGAGCAGAGACTTCGAACGCTGTTAGAGGAGCGACGTGACACCTTAAGCGAGCGACTGGATGCACTAGAAAATATGCGCGAGGTCGGGTTGGGGGACGCGGATGTTGTTGTGTCCGCGCGTATCGACGTACTTGATGCCGAACTGGAACTTGCGGCAACAAAAGCCGAGCGAATCGAAGTCCTCAAGAAACGACTGCGGAGTTTCCGTGAACTGGAAGACTGGGCGAGGCATTCCAGAAGGCTCCTCCACGCCCACCGCGCCCGGACAACGCGCACAGCGGTAGATGCAGCGGGAGATATGCTGTTGGCGAAGGCAGCACGCATGCAAGACGAGATCGATCTGCTTCGTGAGGAAATGACTAAAGAATAGGCGGTTGCGTGGTAGCTGGCGTTCCAGGTAGGGTGTGTGCTCGCATGCACCAACCTTGGATTTCGTATGGCCGGTGCGTGTGAGCGCAACACCTTACGCTGTACATAGTGCAATCGTTTCCGATCTTTTCGAGTTACTCCCGTGGGACGTCTTCGAACATTTATCGCCGTTGCTGTCTCACAAGATGTTCGCGATCGCGCCGAGATTCTCTTGAATCGACTGAGCCGATCCGAAATCAACGCGAGCTGGACGAAGCCGGAAAACATGCACGTTACGCTGAAGTTCCTGGGCGATATCGACGAAACGCTGATCCCAGATCTCTGTCGGCATGTCGCCACCACCGCCGAATCACATGCTCCCTTCCAACTTACCTTCACTGCGGCGGGAGCCTTTCCGAGCATTGATCGCCCGCGTGCGGTTTGGATGGGCCCAGGCGAAGGCGCGGATGAAATTACGAAGCTCCAAGCCGACCTCGAAGAGAACTTGCTTGATCTCCGCATTCCACGCGAGCGGCGACGGTTCAAGCCTCACTTGACGCTTGGCCGGATCCGCGAAGGAGGGCCGCGGGCAGAAGAGTTGACGACCATCCTGCACAAGAATGCGGAGTTCGACGGCAAGTCGTGCAAGGTCGAGCAAGTCCTCACCTTGGCGAGCTATCTCGAAAAGTCCGGCCCCACTTACCTGGTTCTTGCTCGTGCGCCACTAACGGGCCCGCTTAGGAGCAGACTTGAAATCAATCCGGCATCTGGGTTGGAATGACTGTCCCGAAGGAACCGAGTCAATTAGCCCCAGACTTCAGTCTGGGGCTAATTGACTCGGTTCCTTCGGGACACGCTCGGAAATGATCGCCGCACGCTTACTACCCAAGATTCCGGTTTAATTGTACTTCGTTCCTTAGCTTGCTTCACTTTATGGGAAGTTTTGAATTGCGCGCATAATTGGTATTAGCAAAAACGCTGCCCTCCGCGATGGTGTGATTGTTATGAGATCACTC
>PBSM01000209.1 GCA_002726245.1 Planctomycetaceae bacterium
AACATGGACGTGGTCTGCCCGTGAATCGGCGAGCAAGAACTCACCGCGTAGAGTCAAGAACTCGGCCGACTTTCAAGTGTCAATGGTTAGCGGACTTCTGCCGTCATACATCGCATGATTTCGGACAACTTCGGTCGCACGCCACCATTCGCGGAACCGGAAGCCGTGTTTCGGCTGAATATCTTGACCGGACGGCGTTGGCTGAAACTGATAACCAGTGCCTCCCCAACTACGGTCGTCGTTGTGACCTGGAACTCGGGCCGGTGTTTTAGCCACACGCCTACAGTGCGTTGCAGATCGCGTTCGCTGAACCGTCCGCGAGGATGCGCGGTTCCGCGGGCGGCTTGTCGAGGCGGTACGCTGCGGTTGTCCAGGCGTAGCTTGACTCAAGCGCGTCCTTCGACAAACTCTGCCCGCCGCCAGTCACCCCGCCCGCGATGATCAGCGGTCTCGGAGAAACGAGCGAGGCGATTTGCGGGACATCTCCGATATCGCGCAGGAAACCTGGCACGATTGTACCCAGCCACTGGTTCTCGTACGGCACGTCGCTCACGAAGCTGGCGAGGCCGTTGACGGTGACGACACTCGTGAACCGCGAATCAAGCGCCGCGGCGCTCAAGGCAATAAGACTGGCCGGACCAACGCCAACGATGCTGACTTCGCCCCGAAGTCTGTCGTTGGACGTTGCGATAGCGTCCAGTGTCCGCATCGCGTCCCACACCCACTGGCCGAGCAAGGGGCGGCCGATCCACATCGACCATTCCGCCGAGTTGTGATCCGGAGCACGGCGGATCAAGTCGCCCGGGACAGCGATCGCCCCCGTTGCGCGCAAGTCGGCGACGACGACGTCCCAGCCGCTCTTTCGTAGCTCCGTGGCCAATTCCGACTCGCCCGCCTTGCGTCCCTCGGCAAGGTCGAGCACGAGTGCTGTTCCGCGCCGATCGGCTGTCGCCGACAGTCGTTGCGCAATGGCCGAGATGCCTAGTTCCGGCGAGAACGTGAATTCGCCATCCTCACCCGCGCGGACGTCGAGGTCCAAGCGTGCCGTTCGACCACCGAGAACCTGCGGTAGCGACTCGCGCATGAGCATGGCATCGGCGTGCCACTGTTCGGCGTGGTCTGGAGCGGGCCGATGCTTCAGAATCTCGCGCCCCACAGTCGCTGCAAACCGCGGGATCGTGATGAAATCGTCCGGACGACTCTCGCCGGGGAAACACCGGATCGTCTCGCGGTCTTCCGTTTGGTGTTCCGGCTCCGGAATCGGCGACCCATCGCCTTCGCCATTCAGATGCAGCGTCATCCAGCCGTACATCGCCTCGCGCATCGGCTGGTTGTAGTCGTGATTCGATTCGAAGACGGCATGACGAGCGTCTTCAGCCTTGCCGTACAACCGAAACACTTGCGTGGCCGCTGCCAGTGACTTCTTTGCTTCGCCTACCGAAAACTGAAACGAATCCCGCGTCGCGTTGATCAACATCAACCCACGAGGCGCCACCAGCGCGAGCACACCGGATTCCTCGGTGTACGACAATGCCGCCGGCGTTACCTCGCACATGCAGCACGCGACACCGAGGTACGACTGATACGTGCCGACCGAACATGCGGGCACGACACACTTGATTCGCTCATCAATCGCCCCGGCATACATGGTTTGATTCCCGCCGCCGGACGTGCCGGTGATGCCAATTCGGTCGGGATCGACTTCCGGACGCGACTGCAGGTAGTCTACCGCCCGCATGTTTTCGTAAACCTGCAGACCGGCCAGCGCCAGGCCCGTCGGCCAAAGAGTCGCTGCGACCATTTCGCCGTGATACTCGCCCAACGCCATGCCGAGCCCTCGTTCACCCGCCCCGAACGCATCGACCGACAGTACAAAGAAACCGAGTTTAGCCAACCCAATGCACCGAGCCTGCACGACTGGATCCTGCTTCGCGCCGCTCCAGTGCCCGTGCACACACAACACGGCTGATTGTCGGCCTTCGCCGTCCGGCACGTAGGCGTTGGCTGTCATCAGCACCCCAGGCCTTGTTTGCAGGACGACTTTCTCCAGCCGGTATCCGTCGCGTTTCAACTCGCCGAGGATTCGCGGTTCGAGAGGGCAGCGTTCCTTCGGGAATCCGCCCCACGACCGAATCAATTGCTGCCGCAGTGTGGCTCGCTGCGTTTTCCATTCGTCGAGCGATGCCGGCGGCTCGTCGGCCGAACGCATCGCAATGGCTCGTTGCTGCACGAACGTGAGGAACTGCTTCGAAAGGTCGGTATCAGGCTGTGGCATTGGTTCGCTTTCAATCTACACGTAGAACTGCTTCGCGCCTGGGTTACCACCGATCCGTCCGAAACGAGCTCGCAGGCAGCCGTTCCCTGTTTATCAAGTTCGGCATTGCATCGTTCGTGAAGGCGTAACGAACCGCTTTCGGCTCGGTCACTTTCTTGGAAGACACGACCAACTCATCAGTCTCGATCGTCGCGGTGGCCGGATGAAAGACCTTGTCGCTGCCGGCAATCTCGAAATGACTGGGTGCTTTCCCATCTCGTGTCGCCAACCCACTTTCGACATGATCAAACTTCAACCGCGCTTTGCCTTCCGCAAACGCGCCTGCTTTGTAGATCGGTCCTGAATGCACAACATCGCGGCTATAGTCGTTCGCCAAAGCCCACAGCGCGAGCCGGCGTCCGACCTCTTGCTTGTTCTTGGGATGGATGTCGGTCAGGTTCCCGATGTCCATCGTGACCGCCATGCCGGTCTTCTTCAGCGACATGGTTTCGAGTTGTGCTTCGCGGAGGAAGGCAGAATTGACTCCGCGATAGTTGAATGGCGAAATCTGCACGAAATAGAACGGGAATTTGTAACCGAACCCTTCGCGCCACTCGGCGATCATCGTCGAGAACAACTCGCGATACTTGCTTGCGCGTCCCGCGTTGCCTTCGCCTTGATACCAGACGACTCCCTTAATCCTGAAGTTGCGCAGCGGGTGGATCATGCCGTTGTAGAGACGCGTTGGGATCTTTTGATCCGCCTTCTGCGGCAGGCTCGTTGCCTGCTCGAGTTCCGAGGTATATCCCAACTTCTTCAATCCGGAAGCGGGCGTCCAGGCCTCCGCTGAAGTTCCACCCCACGACGAGTCGATGATTCCGATGGGAACCTTAAGCTCCTTATGCAACTCGCGAGCAAAAAAGTACGCCGTCGATGCGAACGTCGGAATCGACTCCGCCGTGCAAGCCGCCCACTCACACTTGGCGGTAGGGATACCGTACATCGTGATGCCTGACTCGACATCGTCCAGCGGCTCTTTGCTACTGAAGTTGCCAGCCTGGAACAAGCGGATCTCGGGGTAATCAGCCGCGGTGACTTCCTTCTCAAAATCCTTGATGCCGGTGTATGCGCCCGAGACTTTGACCAGCGGCATCTCCATATTCGATTGCCCCGAGCCGATCCATACCTCGCCGAACAAGATATCTTCCAACTCGACTTCGTTCTCGCCCGAGACCGTCATGACATGTGGGCCGCCAGCTTTCCAGTCTTGATCGAGACCTGCCAGTTGCCGTCAGCATCAGCTTCGACGGACCAAGGCTCCTCAAGCCAGTCGCAGTCCACTGCGACAACTTCGCCAGGGTCAGCCCATCCCCAGATCTTCACTTTGCTCTCACGCTGCAACACCATCTTCGATCCAAGAATCTTCGGCAACCGAATATCCGCCATGCAAGGTGTGGTGATAAAGAGCAAGATAGCGGCAAGGTAACGGGGCATGGGATGGCCTCTTGAGTTGGAGTCAATGGCCCGGCCAGTCGATAGCTCTGATCGCCATTCTCCGACGGGCGACATCTGCCTAAACGAATTCATGAATTGGCTCGTCGTTTTCAATCACGCGAAGCAGTTCTTTCGGAATGCCGCCAGCCAGCCGAAGCTTGCCGACGTCGAACATCGAGTGCATAACGGTGGCCAGCAGCCGCGCGGCGTCGATTGGATCGTTGGCTGGCACATCGTTCTTGCGAGCTGATCGACCGATGACTTGGCCACTCATGCCGCCTCCGGCGAAAGCGAGTGTGCATAGACCGGGCCAGTGATCGCGTCCGCCGCGATCGTTGATCTTCGGCGTGCGGCCGAAGTCGCCGGTGATGATCAACAGAGTCTTGTCGAGCATGCCGCGTTGTTGTAGGTCTTCCACGAACGCCGATACGGCTTTATCGACCGGCCGGCCAAGCATCTCCATCCCCGCACCAATGCCGGGATTGTTGCCGTCCGCGTGCATGTCCCAGCCGGCCGAGTGGATCGTGACGAAGCGGCAGCCAACTTCGAGCAGCCGCCGCGCTGTTAGAAAGTGATGACCGAGGACCGAGTCACGAAACCGCTTCTTGCCAACACGGAACATGCTCGTGTCGTAGCTTTCCACGAGTTTGCGAGGTTCCTTCGACAGGTCAAACGCCTTCACTGCGTTGCCAAGAATCAAATCAAACGCCTGCGAGCGGTACTTGTCCGTTCCATCCAACAGCCCTGAGTCTTCCGTTTGCCGTTGCAGTCGATCAACCGCCGACAACAAACCGCGCCGGTCATCCAGCCGCTCGCGGGCTATCTTCAACGTCATATTCTGTTGACTAACGCCACCCGCGCCAGGATTGAAGGGACTGAACGCCGGTCCCATCGAACCTGGGTGTGAACCTCGCTCGACCCGTCCCTTCTCGCTGCGATACTGAGGATCCACCTCGTCCGAGTTCAGTAACGTGAACGTCGGCATTCCGGTCTTCGCATCATTCGCGCCTCGGAATCGCGCGGAAGCCGCTCCCATGCTGAATCCGCGATTGCCCTTCCCGTCCGGGTCGGTGCCGCCGTTAAGCACGTGCTTGATCGCTTGCACATGGCCGGATATTGAGTGTTTGAAGGAACGCACGATTGCCATGTGCTTGGCGTGTCGAGAGAGTAGTGGAAACGTACCGCCGAACGTCACGCCGGGAATCGTCGTCATGACTTCCCCGGTCACACTGTGATACGGCGCGGGGGCATCCATGTTTGGGTTGAACGTCTCGATGTGACTAGCCCCGCCCGAGAGGAATAGCAGGACGACCGATCTGTCTTTCACATAGTCGCTCTTTGCCCCGGCCAACGCCTGATTTTTCAGCAGCCACGGCAGCGACAGGCCACCCATCGCCAGCGTTCCCGCCCGCAGAAAATCACGCCGCGCGATCCCGTCACACGAACGTAGCGAACTATCGTGAAGAAGAGTCAGCACTGCTACTTCCTTTCCGAAGGCCTCCATGGTAGCAACGACGTCCGGACACTGCGACACTGACTCGCGCCGTGTTGATCAACGGTCATCACTGTCATCAACCCGCAAGAGCAAAGCTCGAAGATGAGAGAAGCCGTTCGCTGCATTGTAGATGAAGGACATGGTATCATCACACCAACAACGCTCCGCAGCACGCGAGCATGGGAGACCACACAGAATGAAGTCCGCACAATGGCAACCCTGAGGATTGGGCTCGCCCAAACAAGACAGACCGGTGAATTCGACGCGAACGCCGAGACGATTCTGCGATTCCTGGACCAAGCGGCCGGCGAAGGTGTTCAGATTCTCTGTTTTCCGGAAGCTCAGACGGTCGGCTATCGAGTCGATATTGCTGACACAGACGCACCTGTGCCGACGGAGAAGCTGAAGCGTCTGCACGAAGAAGTCGCGAAGCGATGTGGCAACTTCGGCATGGCCTGCATCCTGGGCACCGAGACGCCAGTTCTGTCCGATCCTCACGCAAAGCCTTACAACTCGGCGCTCGTCATTGATGAACAGGGGCAAATACTCGGCGTCCACCACAAGACGAAGTTGACGCCACTCGATGCACTGGCATACTCGCCGGGCAATTCGATCGAAACGTTTGACCTTTGCGGCGAGTGCGTGGGAGTTGTGATTTGCTTCGAGGCGTTTCGATTCGCCGAAACGACGGCCGAGTGTGTCCGCCAGGGCGCAAGGCTTGTGTTTCATCCGCAGAACAACACGACGCGCGCGAACGATTGGAAAATCCCGATTCACCACGCGCTGATCACCACACGAGCAGCCGAGAATACAATCTGGTTTGCCTCGTGTAACGCATGTCTCGATCCGCATCAGAACAGCCGTTCGATGGTCGTTGCTCCCGACGGTCGCCTGCACGCTCAGACTGAACTCAGACACGAAGAGTTGTTGGTCGCCGATATCGATCTCAGCTTGGCAACACAAGCGATGTACCGTTTCGACATGGAAGACTGTGCCAAGATACTCTTCGCAGATACGGTGCGCCGTGACGAATTTGCATCCATACTGGCGAAGGGTGAATGAGATGTCACAGCTACCGCTCTGAGATAATCTACTGGACCTATTGAATCTCGACTGGCGTGAGGTGAGCGTGTTTTCGTTCGGCTGCAAACCCGCCCGTTTGTGTCAAGGCGTCACGCGGCGCGAATGGTTGCGTGTCGGCGGGCTCAGTTCGATGGGCTTGATGCTGCCGGAGTTGCTTCGGGCTGAGCGACCGGTCGAAGACCGCGGAGGCTCCTTCGGTCGCGCGAAGTCTTGCATCTTCTGCTTCCTTTTCGGTGCACCGGCGCACCAGGACATCTGGGACTTGAAGCCGGATGCGCCGGCGGAGGTGCGCGGACCGTTCAATCCTATCAGCACCAGTGTTCCGGGCACTCAGTTTGGTGAGCATATTCCACGAACCGGACAGATGGCCGATCGGTTCGCGCTGATCCGCAGTGTGACGCATCCCGACAGCACGCACACCGTCGCGATGCACTACATGCAGACCGGCGTCAGACATCGACGCCCGAACACGAACCCAACCAATCTGGCCGACGATTTTCCGTGCTTTGGCGCGACGGTGAATCTGCTCAATCGCGAGACGTCAGTGTTACCGGCAGGAATCAGCCTCAACGCGCCGGGAAACGAGATTCCGAGCGGTCACATCTTTCCGGGCTTCTTCGCGGGCTTCATCGGGCGGCACCATGATCCGATGTTCGTGACCAGCGATCCGTCGAAGCCCGACTTCAATCCGTTCCCCATTGCCCACGGCCTCGCTCGTGCCCGCCTTGACCGGCGCGCCTCGCTGCTTAGCCGCCTGGACCAGTTGCGCAAGCGGCTCGATCAAGTCGATGCCGTTCAGGAAGCGTGTGGCTTCCAAGACAAAGCGCTCAGCTTGATCAACTCGCCCGAGGCGGCGCGTGCGTTCGATCTCTCTCACGAGAAGTCAACATTGCGTCAGCGCTACGGCCTGACACCATTCGGGCAAGGCTGCCTCCTGGCTCGACGGTTGGTCGAAGCCGGCGTGCGACTAGTGACGGTGAACTGGGCCCGCGACTATCAAGCCCGAGTCGCGGACCATTGGGACACGCACGCGGATAACTTCGGCAAGCACAAGAAGCTGCTACCAGCGTTCGATCTGGGCTACACGGCGCTGCTCGATGATCTCCAGCAACGCGGTCTACTGGATGAAACTCTGGTCGCGATCGTCGGCGAATTCGGGCGGACACCGAAGATCAATGGCAACGCCGGCCGCGACCATTGGCCGGGCTGTTTCTCAATCACGCTTGCAGGCGCCGGCATTCGAGGTGGCCTGGTCCACGGTGCTTCGGACAATATCGCGGCATATCCCGCACGAGACCCCGTCAGCCCCGAGCAAGTGGCCGCAACGATCTATCACGCGTTGGGTATCGCGGCTGATACCGACTTGATCGATCACTCGGGGAGACCGTTCCCGTTGACGACCGGCAAACCCTTGCTCGAACTCTTCGCATAGAAGATTGCGAGAACCCGACCAAGAGGAGTCGCGAGTGCCTTGCGCCCCAACAATCGACCCCATTAGACACAGCCGCCATTGGGAACGGATGAGTCCCTGCCGATGGGTTTGGTTGCTGCTATGGGCTGCAGGACGCGGTTCGCCACCGTCCCTCAGGCGGATCAGCCACACTAGCACCAAACGGAATTTGACCAAGGGTGCGTTCACATCGAAGTTTTACGCTTTCTACGCTTTCAAAGTTTATACAAATCCACCCGAATTCCATTTGGTGCTAGTGATCAGGTTCTGAATACCGGGACAGCAAGTGACGCAGTCGTCCTACACCTGGGAAGTCGATATGATTTCGTGCATATCGACTTGCCTGGGTGACTATAATCGATACATGTGTGCCAACGGGCCGCATCATGCCACAGAATCCCACCGAACCTCATTGCTGACCACTCCTTTGCCAAGGTCCAGCAATGTTCCTGCCGAAACCAATAGAGTCGGCAATCTGCAGCGATAAGAAGAGGCTCGCGTTATGTTCTACGGACAGAAACTTTCCACGCTCGTCGTCGATGACGATCCCGACGTTGTCGAGTTCATGACCCACGTTCTACGATCAGCTAGCTGCGACGTCTGTTTTGCACTGGACGGAGACGAAGCACTGCAGCAAGCGGAAGCCAACGATCCCGATGTCGTGTTTCTCGATATCAACATTCCGGAGCAAGATGGCTGGCTCGTTTGCTCTAAGCTGAAGATGCCTGTGAAAGGGCCAAAGATCGTGTTGATCACCGGGCGTACCGAGAACGACACAGATCGATTCGCTGGCTTTGTTCACGCCGACGAAGTGTTGAAAAAGCCATTTACCGAGGAAGACGTGCTGCGTGTGTTGAAAGAGGTGTGTCGAACCGTGGCAAGCGTCGGAATCGGACGACTGGATGTTCAATCTTGCTAGCGACATCGGCGAAGCAAAAGGCCTACTACCCACTTGCAATTTCGATGCTACTCGACTGCGTGATTTGCTCAGTGCCTGGGAGCAGGAAGTACGCCCTGCGTTAGTCGCAAGTCCTCGCGTGTGTTTAGCGGTGCCTGCTTGCCTCGCGTACTCGGGCGGGAACGCCGCTCAGATAGTTGACGTCCGCTTTGTCATTTCGTTGCGATGGGCCGGGCGTGCTGCGGCCTTCGGCGATCTGTCTGTCGAGCAGTGCGATCAGTTCACGCACCTTCGCCGGGTGATCTGCGGCCAAGTTCGCCGCCTCGCCGGGATCGGCTGATAGATCAAAGAGCTGTACGAAGGGAGCTCGCAGCATCTCGCTTCGGCTCATCGGCGCGTGACCGTTCTGTTCGATCGCAGCTTGCCAAGCGTCAGCCTGCTTTGGGGTATTCCCAAGTGTTCCGGGACAGCCGCTGCCGGGACAGAGCGCGAGTTTCCATTTGCCTGAGCGGACGGCGAAGGCTCGGGTGGCCTGCATCACGAAGTCTGCTCGCGGCGCGGCAGCCTGAGGGTCGTGTAGCAGCGATGCGAAGCTAATCGAATCGACTGCGACATCGTTACTCAACTCGGCTTTGCCGATCTCCGCACATGTGCGGAGCAAATCGATCAGACCAACTAGCGCATCGCAACTCGTGCCAGGCTTCACAACGGTCGGCCATCGCGCAAGCAGCGGGACTCGCAAGCCTCCTTCATAGGCCGAAAACTTGTAGCCGCGGTAGATGGAGCTCGAGTAGTGCCCCAGCTTTTCAAGCTCTTTCAACTGTCCCGGTGTCGCTTTGCGTATGTTGCCGGCGTAGGGACCCGCGCCGTGGTCAGAGCTGGCGATTAGGAGCGTGTTGTTTTCGAGATCATTCTCGCGAAGGACCTTCAATACACGGCCGACACAGTCATCGGCCTCCATGACGAAGTCACCGTACAAGCCCAGCTTGCTTTTACCTTCGAACTTCGCGCTCGGACTCGTCGGTGTGTGTGGCGCTGTGAGGGCCAGGTATAAAAAGAACGGCTCGCCCGAGTTAGCTTTCGCCGCGTTCTCTTCGACGAAACGCTCCGCTTCCGTAGCGAACGTGTCGAGAACCTTGACATCCTCGAAGTCTTCAGCCGCTGGGCCAACTCGGTTAAACGCACTCCAGCCCTTCTGCGCGGTAACGTTGCCGACGAAGTTGCGGCCTCGCACGAACGCATACGGAAACATGTCCAAGGAGCCGGGCAGAATGAACGTATCGTCGAAGCCGAGGTCGCGCGGGCCAAACTTCAGCGGCTTCGTATAATCGACATTGGCGGGGCCTTGGTTCTTACCATCGGTGGTCTGCATTAGCGTTCCGAGATGCCATTTGCCGACGTAGCCAGCGCGGTATCCTGCTTGCTGAAGCATGCGGCCGAGAGTGACTTCGTCGGCTGCGAGCCTTGGATTGAGAAAGCCCCACGGTCCGTCTGGCCGTGGAGGCTGAAAGCGCCACGGATAACGCCCCGTCATCATCGCGATACGGGCGGGAACGCAGACCGACGCGACGGTGTGGGCGTCGGTAAACCGGATCCCGTCGCGCGCGAGTGAATCGAGGTGTGGCGTGTCGATCTGGCACCGGTCACCCCCGTAACACTTAACGTCGCCAATTCCGAGATCATCGGCAAGAATGAAGACGATGTTCGGCCGTGCCGCAGTGGCTACCGAGGTCGCCACGATCAAGAATAGCAGGCTGAGGAAGGAGTATGATTTCATCGCGACACCCATGAAAGAAGCTGAAGGTTGTCATCATACTATACTCCCGACTGGTCGCCTTCCGCATCCGCCTCAGCGACAGACCGCGATTGTCCGGTGCACGCTCCTGTACCCTCATGAGTCACTGCCTGCTATGATGTGCAGAACCAATCAAGGAGAACGAACATGAGCGACGATATTCGCATTACCGCGACGCCAGTCACCGAGAAGTCGTGCCGTTTCAATGTGGATCGGCCGGTCTATGCCGAAGCGTCTTACTACTTCGGAAAGAAGGAGATGGCCGAGAGTTCCGATCTGCCGAGGCGATTGTTTGAGATCGAAGGAATCACGTCGGTTTTGATCTCTCACGACGAGATCACGGTCAACAAGGGCGGCTTCGAGGAGTGGCAAGCGATTGGCCCTCAGATCGGTAAAGCGATCCGTGAACATGTCGCTTCTGGCGACCCAGCCGTGAGCGTAGAGCTTCGCAGCAGTATTCCGCCGTCCGCCGAACTGCGAGGCCGCGTCGAAGAGATTCTGGAGAGCGAGATCAATCCGTCTGTCGCCAGCCACGGCGGCGTCGTCCATCTGCTGGATGTACGCGACAATAATCTCTTCATTCAGATGGGAGGCGGTTGCCAAGGTTGCGGAATGGCCAGCGTGACACTGAAGCACGGCGTCGAAGCCGCGATCCGCCAGGCAATTCCAGAAATCGGTGCCATCCTCGACGTGACCGACCACGCCGCCGGTCGAAATCCATACTACGCGCAATCTGGCGCGTAAAGGGATCAGACCCGCAACAGTCTTTCGCGAGGCCTTTCAAACGGAGGCGATAATGAGGGGTCCCCACGAGAGGCGCAAATATGATCTGCGCCGTGTTTGGGAATGCCCCGACTGCCATCACAAAGAGCGCACGAGTGGTGTGGTCACATCTCTCTTCTGTGGCTGCCAGCAGAAATGCGAGCGAAACGATCGCCACGCGATGCTGCTTCGCGAGGAAGGTGCCCGACGCATTTAGTAGGCGGGGCATTCGGCCGACTCTCAAGCCGCGCGCTTCGCGAACGTGGCAGACCAGCGATCGAAGCCCGCACGTGACGATCCGGCGACGCGGGCAGACTCGCTGTCGTTGGCAGACCTCTGTCCCGTTCCGAGTCGCGAAACACGTTCATCGAACGAATCGCGATAGCGATGCTCGCGGATGACCTGCACGTATTCAGCCCCTAGGAACAAAACGCTGCTCGCGTAGTAGGTCCAGAGCATTGCCACCAGGAGTGAGCCAACGACTCCATAGGCGTCGTAGCGCGCTCCGATCAGAAACGCCGCCAACAGGAGGCGACCAAGCTCCCAGGTGATCGCGGCGAGCAGGCCACCGCGGGCGGCATGAAGCCAGCCGACGTGGATCTTTGAGAGCCAGCGGTAGATCGCCGTAAAGACAAGTGCGTTGAGGAACACACTGACACAAGACTTTGTGACGCCCCACACGCGTTCTGCAACCGGAAATCGCTCGGCGCTGAACTGAGAGACTGCATCGAGCGCCATCGTCGTCATAAAGATAATCACGACGACGAGCCCCAGGCTGAGCAACACCACGAAGGATTTGGCTCGATGCGAGGCCTCGCGCCAAACCGCTGCCAGATATCCGTCGAACGGAGGTTGTTCGACGCTCCAGATCTTGTCGAGCGCTCGATCGAACTGCGAGAAAACTGCTAGTGCTGCGACGAGCAGGCCGATGATTCCCAACGGGCCGCTGAGCAGCGCTTGCTGCTGGATCTGGTCAAAAGCCGAAGCGACTTGTGTGGCGACGGTCTCGGAAGTTGCCTGCCCGATTGCAGCGATCACATACAGCTCGGCGTCGTGACCGATGTTGGTAAATCGTAAGAAGACACCCAGCCCAGCGATCAGCACCATCATCAGCGGGAAGAGGGACAGCGTCGCATAGTAGGCCACGCAACCGGCAAGCAACCCAGCGTCGTCCTTCTGCCACCGCCGAGCCGCTTCGATCAAGTTCAGCACGACGCCGACCAGGTAAGTACCGATCACAATGATTAGCGATCGCGATCGGTGGTTCGTTACTTGGGACACGTCGTGCGCGATCGCACGCTGTCGAATCGGCGTGAGGCCGTAATGTGGTTCGAGCTTTGGAAGTCCTGGAGAGTTCATCGAGATGTGTGAGCTGGTGCTAGCTGCGATCGCAGTCCTACCGCTAGCGTGGATGTACTGACCTAGCCGTATGTGGTCGGCAGATCAGAAGCCGGAGCAAGAGTCTTTCTTGGACCTGAACCCGGATTCGGAGATGGCATCGAAGCCGAAGGCGTTAAGAACCGCGCGCCTCAGCGGCGCGTGCTAGTACAACGGAGTTTCGCCGGATTCGTAATAGCTCTCGGCGTCTCGTGACTCAAGCCGTGGTGTTGGCGATGTTCCTGGCTTCACTACGTCGCCGGACGGGCTCCATTCAAAAAACGACCGGAAGACTGGTGGGCCAAGAAAACCAAGGATTGGACCGACGACTACGACCGCGAGCAAGAACTGTTTGAGGCTGAACTGCCACCATCGTTGTTTGCGACCGCTCGTCATGTCGTTTCCTTACGAGATGATGTCGCGAACGACTTCGCCATGCACGTCGGTGAGGCGGAAGTGCCGCCCCTGATACTTGAACGTCAGCCGTTCGTGATCGATTCCCAACTGATGCAGAATTGTCGCCTGCAAATCGTGTATGTGGACTGCGTTCGCCGCGATGTTGTAACCGTACGGATCCGTCTCGCCGTAGCTCATGCCGCCGCGAATGCCGCCGCCGGCCATCCACATCGTGTAGCACCTTGGATGATGATCGCGCCCGAAGTTGTGGCCGGCAAGTTTTCCTTGGCAGTAGTTCGTGCGACCGAACTCACCGCCCCAGATCACGAGCGTATCATCCAACAGCCCGCGCTGTTTCAGATCTTGGACGAGAGCGGCACTCGCTTGATCCGTCTCCTGACACTGGCGTTTGATTCCGGCGGGCAAGCCGCCATGCTGATCCCAGCCGGGGTGATACAGTTGAATGAAACGGACGCCTCGCTCCGCGAGCCTTCTCGCCTGCAGGCAGTTTGCTGCGAACGTACCGGGAGTTCTCGCATCCTCGCCGTAGGCTTTGAAGACATGTTCGGGCTCGGACGACAGGTCGGTTGCTTCGGGAATCGAAGCCTGCATCCGGAACGCCAGCTCATGTTGCGCGATGCGTGTCTCGATTTGCGGATCGCTGCCACCAGCAAGTTGCAGTTGATGCAACGCATTCAACGCACCGAGCATTCTCTCTCGGCTGGCACGATCGAGCCCGCTCGGATTGCTGAGGTAAAGGACCGGGTCTTTGCCGCTACGAAAGCGGACTCCCTGATGCTTCGACGGAAGGAAGCCGCTGCCCCACAGTCGCGAGACGAGCGGTTGTCCCCCTTTATCTTTGGTCACCATGACGACGAACGCAGGCAAGTCATCACTCTCGTTTCCCAAGCCGTAACTCAGCCAGCCGCCCACACTGGGCCGTCCAGGAAACTGCGAGCCGGTTTGCACGAACGTAACGGCCGGACCGTGGTTGATCGCTTCCGTATGCATCGACTTCACGACACAGATCTCGTCCGCGATCTCCGCCGTCTTCGGCAGTAGGTCGCTCATCCAGATTCCCGATTTGCCGCGCTGCGCGAACTTGAAGGGAGAGCCCGCAAGTGGCAAGCTCGCCTGGTTACCGCTCATCGCAGTCAAACGCTGCCCCATCCGCACCTCTTCGGGGAGTTCCGTTCCGTGCTTCTCGTTCAAGATTGGCTTGTAATCGAACAGGTCCATCTGTGATGGGCCGCCTGATTGAAAGAGAAAGATTACACGTTTGGCTCGTGGCGCGTGATGCAGTTGCTGCAAGGTTCCGTGTGGCGCGGCCAACGTCGTGTCGGAGCCAAGCATCTGTGTGAGCGCGATGCCTCCCATGCCCATGCCGAACTGGTTCAGAAAACGCCGTCGCGTCATTCCGACAGAAGGTTCAAAGCCGGTGCCACCAGAAGTGATTTCGTGTTTCGTCACAACCTACCTCTTCATCACGCATTCGTCGAAGTTCATTAGTGTGTTTGCAACAACTCCTAACGCCGCCAGTCGAATTGCAGAGAGTTCCGGGGCTGCTTCCTTGTCGCCCGTCTTTAGAAACTCGCTTGCTTGTGCTTCGTTGCTGCTGAAGTGTGTTGTCTGTGCGTCGTACAAGTCACGAATGACTTTCATTTCAGCATCGCTCGGTCGCCGACTGGTTACTGTGCGAAACATATCGACGAGAATAGCTGAGTCATCATCACCATGCTGTTTCATCAAACGCTCAGCCAGGAAACGGGAAGCCTCGACGAATTGGGGTCCGTTCAGCGTGACCAACGCTTGGAGTGGCGAAGCCGTTCGCTCGCGACGGACGCGGCAAACTTCACGTTTGGAAGCGTCCAACGTCATCATCATCGGAGCCGGAGCGGTTCGCTTCCAGTAGGTGTAGACGCTACGCCGGTAAAGATTGTCACCTTTCTCGCGGCCGACCGGTTTGAACGAGGCTTCCACTTCGTAGGGACGCGCTGGCGGGCCACCGGCTCGGTCAACGAGCAATCCGCTCGTGGCCAGAGCATTGTCGCGGAGCATCTCCGCCGAGAGGCGATAGCTTGGCGATCGGGCAAGGAGCCTGTTCTCCGGGTCGCGAGCTATTTGTTCGGCGGAAGCCGTTGACGCTTGGCGATAAGTTGCCGACATGACGAGTGATTTGAGCAGGCGTTTGACGTCCCAGCCATGTTCAACAAAGTCCCGAGCCAGCCAGTCGAGTAACTCGGGATGTGTCGGCAGTTGCCCCTGGCGTCCGAAGTCTTCGGGCGTGCGAACCAGTCCCGCACCGAAGCACATCTGCCAGAAGCGGTTCACCGCGACGCGCGACGCCAAGGGATGTGCGGGATCTGTCAGCCAACGTGTAAGCCCCAATCGGTCATGCACAGCATCAGCCGGAAACGGAGGAAAGGCGGCCGGCGTATCTGCCGCAACGGCGTCGGCCGGCTTGTCATACGCTCCACGGCGCAACAGATACGTCTGGCGCGGGGAAGCCATTACTCGCATCACCATGATCTCCTGCGCTCCATCCACGGCCTTGCTGCGCGCTTCACGCGCCTGTCGTAACAACGCGTGTTGAGCTTGGTAGACCACGTCCTGAGTCGCCAGATAGAACTCGTAAAGCGCATCCCGCTGCGGCGGCTCAAGCCGATCCAGTTCCAGCGTAGCGACGCTAAATAACGGACCTGGTTGATGCAGGTTAGCGACTTCGAGAGATGTCAGCTCTCGATCGAAGACGGAGAACTCATCCACCTCGCCGCCGCTAAACCCTCGATCGCGAAACCTTTCGCCGATTGTAATGTTGTCTCCACCGCCACCGGTGATGTTCTTGTAAAGGTTGTCTCGGACGACGTCTGTCGCTGCCCGTTTGCCATCGACATAGATTTGCAATCCGGCTGCATGACTTGATCCGTCGTAAGTCATCACGACATGCTTCCATTGCCCAACGGGAATCTTCTCGCGCGTGCGAACACGAATCGCATTCCCGGGCCAGAAGTGAATCAACGATGCACTCAAGCGTCCGTCTTCGAGCAACAACTGATACCCGCGACTGCCTGCATCGGTCCAGGCTCGTGAGCGGTGAAAGATGACCGCTCGTTCCTTCGCATCAGGTGTCTTCAGCCACAACGACACGGAAAACGGATCGAAACGTCTGAAGTTCCCGACATCAAGACCGATGCCATCGTCTCCCGTTAGCTTGACGGCTTTCCCAACACGACCTTGAATGGAGTGGTTGAGGCCTTGGTAGTCTTCAAAGGAAAGATGCTTGATGCGGCCCTTAAGTGGAGCCGACGCCTTCAACGCGATGTCGGCGTTGCGAAATAATTCGGCGGTCTCGGCATGCCACTTCGTGAAGGCATCGCGGCGTGTATCGGTCAGCGCCTTCAGCTTGGTGGTTTCGTCGGTGATACGCTTCTCGAGTTCAGCGACGTTCGTTCTAGTTGCATCATCGATCAGCAAGAGTGTGGGCGTGGGAATCGAAGGCGTGAAGTACGAGTACAAGCCGGCTTCATCGATCTTGTCGAAGAAGGCCGAAAGCTGGTAGTACTCTTTCTGCGTGACCGGGTCGTACTTGTGGTCGTGACAGCGGGCACACTCGAGAGCCAGCCCGAGAAACGCCGTTCCGAAAGTCTGCGTGCGGTCGGAGACGTACTCGATGCGAAACTCTTCGGGGACGCTGCCGCCCTCGACCTTCTGCGGGTGGAGCCGGTTAAAGGTTGTTGCGAGAATCTGATCATCGGTTGCGCCGGGCAGCAGGTCGCCGGCAAGCTGCTCGGTGATGAACCGATCGTAAGGCATGTTGTTGTTGAAGGCTTTGACTACCCAGTCGCGCCAGGGCCATACTAATCGGTCGCGATCCACCTGATAGCCGTAGGTGTCGCTGTAGCGGGCAACATCAAGCCAATCCGCCGTCATCCGTTCGCCGTAACGGGCTGACTTCAACAACCGATCGACAAGTTTCTCGTAGGCATTCGCCGAGTCGTCCGCCAGGAAGTCGTCGATCTCTTGGAGCGTTGGCGGCAGTCCCGTCAGATCGAACGTGACTCGACGAATCAGCTTCTCGCGAGTCGCTTCCGAGGCTGGAGTGAGTCCAGCGCGTTCGAGGTTCGCAAGAATGAAAGAATCGATCGGTGACTTGGGCCAATCCTGTCGTTTGACTTCCGGCATCGCCACGGCCAGTACCGGCGCGAACGACCAATGCTCTGTCCAGTTGGCTCCCTGCTCAATCCAACGCCGTATCAGAGCAATCTCGTTGGCGGATAACTGCAACTTCGAATCGGGAGGCGGCATCTGCGTGTCAGCATTTCGCGACGAGATTCGCAGGAACAACTCGCTGCGCTCTGGGTGCTCAGGTTCAAGCAACCTCAGATCGCTGCCCGATTCAGCCTGGCGAAACGCGGACTCCTTTACGTCGAGCCGTAACTCAGCTTGTCTGGCTTCGCCGTCGGGGCCGTGACATTTGAAGCAACGATCCGATAGCAGCGGCCGGATGTCGCGTTGGAAATCGACTTCGTCTTGAGCGCTTGCGCGCGGGACGATCGTCAACGCTAGAAGTACGACAGAGACCGAGGGGCGGGACATGGGCAGGATCCGGATCAGCGACGGACATCGCTATACGTGCAGGTAGGGACGTGTTGCCTCCATTGTCGGCAGACAGGTTGAGCAACGCAAGTAGAACGCATCGCGTTGTTGTGTTTGGCGGGTACGGCGTTTAAGTTGAGCCCTTTCCCAGATGGACAAAACCGAGGGAAGCCGCTTACTATCGCGGAACATCATGGGTGGATTGACAAGAATCGACTGGCTTATCGTTGCCGTTTACGCCTCCTCGACGGTCGCACTAGGTTACTACTTCAGCCGCCGGCAGCGCGACACGCAGGAGTATTTCACCGGCAGCGGCAACATGAATCCGTTTCTGGTCGGAGTCTCGCTGTTCGCGACGCTGCTGAGCACAATCTCCTACCTATCGATGCCGGGCGAAGTCCTCGGCAAAGGCCCGATGCACATGACGAGCCTGCTGGCACTGCCAATCGTGTTCGCCATCGTCGGATACGGTTTGCTGCCGCTCTATATGCGATACCGCGTTACGAGCGCCTATGAGTTGTTAGAGAAAAACCTGGGGATCGGCGTGCGCATGCTCGGCGTGACAATGTTCTTGGCGTTGCGCTTGGTATGGATGTCGCTGTTGGTCTATAAGACCGCAGAGGCGCTGATTGTGATGATTGGCGTCGATGAGAAATGGATTCCCGCAGTCGTGCTGGCAACGGGACTGGTTGCGGTGACGTACGCATCCCTAGGCGGCTTGCGGGCCGTCGTGGTCACCGACCTGATCCAGACGATTCTGTTGTTCGGAGGGGCAGTCCTGGTGGTCGTCATGGTGACGGTGGACTTTGGTGGCTTCGGTTGGTTTCCGACAAAGTGGGACACGAATTGGGACCCACAACCCATTTTCAGTTTCGATCCGAGTGTGCGGGCAACGATGATCGGTGCGATCTTGAGTGCGCTTACTTGGCAAGTTTGCACCGCGGGTGGCGATCAAGTTTCAATCCAGCGCTTCATGTCGACAAGGGATGCCGGTGCGGCTCGTAAGTCCTTCGCCACACAGATGTGCGTGTCACTTGTTGTGAGCGCGACGCTATTCCTCGTTGGTTTGTCGTTACTGGCTTACTTCAAGGCTCATCCCGAAATGCTTGGCGGGCTGAACATGAAGACAGATGCGGACAAGCTCTTTCCGCGATTCATCGCCACGCGACTGCCTCCAGGTGTCTCTGGGCTGGTCGTCTCGGCCATGTTTGCGGCGGCGATGTCGAGCATCGACTCCGGCGTGAATTCGATCACGGCTGTCGTATCGACGGACTTGCTCGGTCGTTTCGGACGAAGCCCCAAGAGCGAGAAGGATCACTTGGTGATGGCTCGCTTTCTGGCGTTCGGAATTGGCGCGTCGGTTGTCGTGGGCAGCGCCTTCATCGGACTGATCGAAGGTAACATCACCGAGGTGACAAACAAAACCGTCAACTTGATGGTGCCGATGATCTTCTGTTTGTTCTTCTTTGCGTTGTTCGTTCCCTTCGCGAATCCTCGTGGTGTGTGGATCGGATGGGCATGCGGATTCACGACGGCCGTCTTGATCGGGTTCTCGGGCGAGCTTTTCGGTTGGATCGATCTTGACCTCAAGACACAGCGAGCTCCGGTGAGCTTTCAATGGATGGGCCCGAGCGCGCTTGCTGTGAATATGGTAGTAGGCACGCTCGCCTGCTGGCTGCTGCGCGACCGCACCATCAAGGCACCCAGGAGTCACGAACCTAGCTGACGACGGCATGCTGAACTGTCAGTGCCTTCAGCCGCGCTGGCGCTGGTTCGGGAAGCTGCTCGAAGGCGCGGGCTGATGGGATTCCATCGGCGGATTCGCAAAGTTCCAACGGCGGGTCGGAGAGGTCTTCGGCGTAGAAACGGCTGGTGGGGAAAATGTCAGGGGGATAGGTGAAGTTGTCGAGCATCGATAACGCGACGCAGTGAGCGCTGCCGGCGGAACTCTCGAGCATCCCGCCCACCCAACACGGAATGTTCGCGGCTTGGCAAAGATCATGAATCGCGACGGCATTCGTCAGCCCCCCGACGCGGCCCGGCTTGACGTTCACTATCTGACAGCTCTTAAGTTCTATCGCTTGGCGAGCATTCCGGACATTCTTAATCGTCTCGTCAAGGCAAACAGGTGTACGGATTAGTTTTTGCAGCTTGGCATGATCGTGAACGTCGTCGTGCGCGAGAGGTTGCTCGATCATGGCGAGGTTAAACTCGTCGATGGTTTGGAAGAGCGAAGCATCGTCCAACGAGTAGCCGCTGTTGCAGTCGATATGAAACGTGTGGTCTGGGTGCTGCTTGCGGACGGCGCGAAGCATGTCGATATCCCAGCCGGGACGAAACTTCAACTTCACGCGGGGGAAACATTGTGAGACGGCTCCACCGATCGCTTCCAATAGGTCATCGATCGAGTCCATCACACCAAAGTCCGCGCCCACGGGCACTTCGTTCCGACTGGCACCGAGCGCGACATGCAACGGTATTCCGGTAAGCTTGGAATGGAGTGCCCACCAGGCGGTATCGAGGACTGCTTTCGCGAAACAGTTACCCTTGTACAAGTGTAACTCTTGCTGCAATTGCTTCCCGCTCTTGATGTCTTTGCCAACGATCGCGGGCGCGAGCCAGTCTCGAACTGTCGCGAAGACGCCTCCTCCCCACTCGGGACTGTAACACGGCGCCGCCAGCGGAGAACTCTCTCCCCAGGCGTCAACCGAACCGCTCGACATCCGGCAGAGCACCGCATGGATCGCTGCGTCTTCGCCATAAGCCGTGCGCCATGGATAGAGCAGCGGCATCGCCACGTGAAACAGTTCAAGTCGGTCGATTTCCATTTCGTTTGCTCCAGAGAAGGTCGTACGAGCGGTATGGCGCTCGCTGGTCCGCCTCAGAGATGCGGACCTAGAGTAGTCGCTCAGACATTTAACTCTCCGGAGAGAGCAAAGCGACTCAGTTCGGGATGTATCAGGTCGATTTCGCATTTGAGCAATTCCAGTTGCTCGGCCGCGGCTTCGAAGTGTGAGTCGCGGCCCATGCATTCCAACTCGTAAGCTCGGTCAAACGCTTGTGTGACTCCGAAGTACCTCATCGATCCTTTCAGCGTGTGGGCAGCCCGGCGAAGCACTTCTTGGTCTTCCGAGGTAATCGCATCACGAACCTGGTCGAGCAGTCGTGGGCACTCCGTCAAAAACGCTTCGACGATCTCCCGCAACAACTCTTGGTCACCCTGCACGACTTCGAGTGCTCGGTGCCAATCCATCTCGGAGGAGTCGTCCTGTTGGGTAACACTCTGGTCCGCTAACTCCCCCAGCACCTCCTCGATCGTTTCGAACAACTTGGCCGCCCGAATCGGCTTCGAGATGTAGCCGTCCATGCCGGAGGCGAGGCAGGCTTCGCGATCACCTTTCATGGCGTGTGCTGTCATGGCCATGATGGGAACATGCGTCGCCGTGCCTCGCTCGCGGGCTCTTATCAGTGTCGTTGCTTCTAGACCGTCCAGCTCCGGCATCTGGATATCCATCAACACGAGATCAAACCGCTGCTTATTCACGGCGGATACAGCTTCGCGACCGTTGTTGGCGATCTGTAAACTGTGACCTCGACTCTCCAGCAAACCAACGGCGAGCTTCTGGTTAACGAGACTGTCTTCGACGAGCAATATGTTGAGAGGCTTCCGCGGAGCGGCGTCCGTGACCTCGGCCACAATCTCCGGATCCGCGGTGTCATGCTGCATTGCGAACGCGATCGCGTCGAACAATTCCGATTGCTTGATGGGCTTCAGCAAATACGCCGCGAGGCCAAGCTCTTCGCACTTGGCAATGCCATTGGCCGACGTTAGCATCATGATAACGCAGCTCGCATACTCGGAGTCGGCCAGGAGCTGACTGGCTAACGTAAAGCCATCCACGTCCGGCATCTGTGCGTCGAGCAGCACCAAATCGAATCCTTCTTCGTCGCTGCGAATCTCACGCAACCGCTCAAAGGCTTGATCGGCCCCCTCAACACAGGTCGGCCGCATGCCCCAAGCACAGAGCATTTCTTCCAGAATACGGCGATTTGTTTGATTGTCGTCCACAACCAAGACACGCAGATCTCGCAGACTTCGGGCTTTGAACGCTGGATCGCCGGGAGGCTCTTCGGCCAGGCGGACCCGTGCTGTGAAGTGGAATGTGCTACCGGAGCGTACTTGATCGTCCAGCCAAATCTCGCCACCGAGTAGCTTTGCGAGCCGCATTGAAATTGCCAGCCCTAGACCGGTCCCGCCATAGCGGCGAGTCATGCTGTTATCAGCTTGCTCGAACGCGGCGAAGATCGCATCACGACGTTCTTCCGGGATACCGATTCCGGTGTCGGCGACGGAAAACTTGAGCAACGCATGCTCGTCGTCAATCCGTGCGGGGACAACTCGCACGAGGACTTCGCCTTCGTGCGTGAACTTTATCGCGTTTCCGACGAGGTTCACGATGATCTGTCGCAAGCGGTTATGGTCACCCGTTAGCCACGTGGGCACTTCTGGATCGATGTGGCATGCCAGTTCCAGCCCCTTGGCGTGAGCTCGGACACCGAGCGACTTCATAACGTCGCCAAGTCGTTCTCGCAATTCGAAGTCAGTCTTGTCCAGTTCCAGCTTGCCTGCCTCGATCTTGGAGAAGTCGAGGATGTCGTTGATAACAGTGAGCAACGAATCCGCGGACTCCTGGATGATCGTTAGATAATCGCGATGGGCGGGTGCGAGTCGCGAATCAAGCAAAAGGTCGGTGATCCCAATGATCGCGTTCATTGGCGTCCTGATTTCGTGACTCATGTTTGCAAGGAACAGGCTCTTTGCACGGTTGGCGGCTTCGGCCGCTTCCTTGGCTCGGCGCAGATCGCTCTCGTTTCGCTTCCGTTCGGTGATATCTCGAAGGAACATGCCAAACCCGGCCGAGTCCTTCACGGGAATTGGTTGGGTTGCCATCTCCGCTATAAAGACCTCGCCGGTCTTCCGTTGCAATTCGACCTCGATGCGACGGCCCAGCATCGAACCCATCTCGCCAGCGCCTTGGTAGCGTTCGATGCTCTCCCGATACCGTTTCTGCGAAACCGGCGCGACGAAGATATCGGCAAACTCATATCCCACGACTTCTTCTCGCTTGCATTCGAGGACGCGCAACGCCGCCCGATTCACTTCCAAGATGACTCCCCCCTCGTCCATGAAGATCATGCAGTCCATTGCGGTCTCGAAGATCGCACGCTTGCGAGCTTCGCTGTCGCGCAGTTGATCTTCCGCTTGCATCCGAGCAGTCACGTCCCAGAAGATTCCCTGAATGCCAACGACCTCGTCCGAGTTATTCATGATCGGCATCTTGATAACTTGGACGTAGGAGACGGTCCCGTCCGGAAGTTGGTTACGTTCGACGTCGTTGATGACTTCGCGGCGTTCAATCACGCTCTGGTCATCCGCCCGGTACTTTTGAGCGAGTAAATCGGGGTACAAGTCGAAATCCGTTTTACCCAACAACTCTTTCAGCGGAATGCCGACCAATTCACAAAAAGAAGGGCTGGCAAGCGTGAATCGACCTTTCACATCCTTGCGGATCACGTGAATCGGCAGGTTCTCGATCAACGAGAAGTAGTGTGCCTCGGAACGGCCCAACTCGCGTTCCGCACGCTCTCGCTCGTCGATCTCCGACTGCAAGTCCTGCGTCGCTTGGAGCAGGGCGACAGAACGCTCTTCAACACGCTGCTCCAGATCTTCTTTCGCGGACAGAAGCGCTGTTTCGAGGCCCTTGATGTGGTAGCCGAAAACCGCGGCCACCCAGACTGCAAACAGCTCGAGCAGAATGTTCGTTACCAAAGCGGCTGGAGCGCGGGCGCCATAGGGTTCGGCAAGTATCGCGATGAGCCCTGCCATCAAGATCAGAAGCGTGCAAAAAGCCGCGACGAACGGGGTGCGATTGCGGTTGCGAAATCTCAAGGACAGAAGCACGATCGCGACGTAGAGCGTACCGCAAGCAGCTCCTGCCGGTGCCGCCAAATCGAGCCAGAAGATGGCGGCGGACATCGCAAGAATCAACAACGTAAGCCACAGACCAGCTCTCATTGGCTAGGCCTCGCTGCAGCGTTTGACCATGGTCAGTTCATTACCCACGTCGTTGAAACGGATCTCGTCCATAAACGTTTGAATAAGAAACAAGCCCCGACCATTCACCTTGCCGACGTTATCGGGGTCGGTTGGATCAGGCAGTATGCTGGGATCAAAGCCTGGCCCCTCGTCACGGATAATGAAGCAAGCTTCGCTGTTGGACAGATTCGTCGTCAGATACACGTGCCGCTCGCGAAAGACAGGCATCGCAGCGCGTTCCGCCATCAACAGGCGATACGATCTGGAAGGCTGATCGCGCTCCTCCGAACTCAGTTCCAAATTGCCGTGCTCAACCGCGTTTATCAAACCTTCATACAACGCCGTCCCAACACGCATGACATCTGTCTGCCCGAACAGCCCAAGCGAAGTCAGTTGATCCTTAATGTGTCCAATGAGCGTATCGAGCCCTTCCACCGAGTTTGGCAAAACATATTCCGAATCGACTTGTCGCATCGAGGCGATCATCGAGTCGGCTTCACGTTTGGCTTGGGCAATTGCCAACACGCTCTTAGCCGTGCCGACCAGATCACGCACGAGTCTGTCTTTGGGCACGTAGCTGGCGGCCCCTTGTTGCAACGCCCGAACTGCGATCTCTTCACTTCCGAACGCCGTCATCAAGATCACCGGAAACGCCGGATAGGTCGCGGCCAGTTCCTTGACGAGTTCCAGGCCATCCATGATGGGCATCTGCATGTCTGTTAAGACAATGTCAGGCTCATTCGCCGCGACCTGTTCAAGCGCCTGCTCGCCATGTTCGGCGCCAAAGACCGTCCAGCCTACATCTTCCAGAAGGCGCGATGCCAAACTGCGATCCAGCGGCGAATCATCGACGATCAGGACAGTGGCCATCGTTCAAAGCGTGTCAGTTGTTTCGGCGCGAAAACCCAACGCACGTTGTGTCTTCATCTTAACGACTGCTAAGCACAGAAGAAACAGCTTGGTGAGGCGAACCGCAATGAAGATCAATCCGAGTCCCAAGGACCTTTCGGTTTGGCGCGAGTCTCCTGATTAGGTTGACGTTCCCGATCGTCTTGCAGAACGCGATCGGGCGCTGCTTGACGGACGTGTTCGACCTCCACCAAGGCGAAGATGAGATTCAGAAGGAATACAACACCTGCCGAACTGAAGGCGACGACAGGAAAGAATGCCGACACGGTGAGTGTGCCGTCGGCCGCCTCTTCTAGTGTCCACCACCAGTTCGTCAGTTGGAGTCGCGAGTAGCTCATTCGCGCATAGCCTTCCAACCAAGCTTGGAAGAAGGTCGGTAAAGCACAACCGACAATCGCCAGGAAGATACTGATCAACAGCGTTAACAACATCGTCACGTGACCAATCAGCTTCAGTATCAGCACCAACAGACGCGACACTCCGAGATAGATGCTTGCATGCTTACATAGGCTCCGACCAGCAGCGAGTAAAGCAGCCAGTCAAAGCCGTTCGCTGCTCCGGCGAAATCGTTGATCTCCGCGCTGACTCCCGCAGCGACCGTCACCAGTAGCAACACAACCAAGTTGGTAACTGAACTTTTGCAATTCGTCGTATCAATATCAATTGGTCCGTACTGTTCAGCTAGCGAGCACTAGGGTTTGTGTTGCTAGCT
>PBSM01000210.1 GCA_002726245.1 Planctomycetaceae bacterium
GTTTACCCAACTCAACGAGGAATCTACTCGACCCACACCCAAAAACACCAACCCAAATTCCAATGCACTCCACGCGCGCGAGCCTGTTCCTGCACCCGTGCTTTGTCACAGCTAGAGATTAGGGTTGGGTGCCTGGGGTCGAGTCTTCGAGCCCCAGAGCCAGTAAGCTGTGACAAAGTACTAGTGTCGCTCTTCCTCCGTAGATTGAAAGAGTAAGAATGCCTGTCTTCCATCCTCCTGACTTGCATCGCACGGGTCGTAGCGTTGCGCGCCGACGCCGTCTAGAATAGTCGCGTCAGTAAACGAGCCAATTGTTATCGAGGACCAGGGATCATGCGCGCCACATGCTTTGTTAGTTCCACCCTGATCGCCGTGGTCTCTTTAGCCGCGTGCGGCTTGGCGAATGCTGATGTGAAGCTGCCGGCGATCTTTGGCGATCACATGGTGTTGCAGCAAGGGCAGGCGAATCGCGTGTGGGGCTGGGCGGAGCCGAGCGAAAGCGTCACGGTGTCGTTAGGCGATCAGCGTCACTCGGCGACAGCCGGCGCGGATGGACGCTGGCAAGTGAAGCTAGAGTCGCTTCCCGTCGGCGGGCCGCACAAGATCACAATCAAAGGAAAGAATTCCATCGAGCTATCCGATGTACTCGTCGGCGAGGTGTGGCTCTGCTCGGGCCAATCGAACATGCAATGGGCGGTCTCGCAAGCGAACGACCTCGATCTCGAGATTCGCACGGCCAACTTTCCAAACATTCGCCTGATCACCGTGCCCCAAGTCGGCACGCAAGAGCCACAAGACGACTTCAAGGGTGAATGGAAGGCGTGCTCGCCCGAAACTGTTGGTGATTTCTCCGCGGTTGGATACTTTTTCGGCCGCCAATTACATCAGGCTCTGAATGTTCCAATCGGCTTGATCGATAACGCATGGGGCGGCTCCGCATGCGAAGCTTGGGTGCGACGGGACTTGCTCGAAGCCGACGATCGGTATGACGCGTTGTTAGCTCGTTGGAAGAACACTGAGTCTACGTATAACCACGAGAAAGCAACGGCAGCTTATCAGCAGAAACGGCAGGCATGGATCGACGGTGGGAAGAAAGGCAATGCACCTCGTGCGCCGCGCAACCCATTGGCAGGCCAACATCGCCCAGCCAATCTGTACAACGGTGTCTTGCGTCCGATCATCGGTTACGGAATCCGCGGTTCCATCTGGTATCAAGGTGAATCGAATGCCGGCAGGGCGTACCAGTATCGGCATTTGTTCCCACTGATGATTCAGAATTGGCGCGACGAATGGAAGCAGAATGACTTCCCGTTCTATTGGGTGCAACTGGCCGATTTTCGCGACGAAACGCCTGAGCCGGTCGAAAGCGATTGGGCTGAGTTGCGGGAAGCTCAAACCATGACGATGAGTAAGCTGCCGAATACTGGTGAAGCCGTCATCATCGATATCGGGGAAGCTCACGATATCCATCCGAGGAACAAACAGGACGTCGCCAAACGGCTCGCACGTTGGGCGTTGGCTCGCGACTACGGCGTTGACATTGTATACAAGAGCGCCCAATACAAGTCGATGGAGAAGCAGGGCAACAAGATCGTGTTGACATTCGACGTTGGCGACAAGCCAGACGGCGCTTTAGATACGTTCGACGTGCGCGAACCGATCGGCTTCGCTATCGCCGGTGAAGACAAGCAGTTTGCGTGGGCGAAGGCTAAGATCATCGGCCGAGACAAAGTTGAAGTGTCGAGCAATGACGTTTTCGACCCTGTCGCGGTTCGCTACGGGTGGGCAGCGAATCCTGTCTGCAACTTGCAGAGCAAAGCCGGTCTGCCCGCCAACCCGTTCCGAACAGACGATTGGCCTGGAGTCACGATCAACAACCACGAGTAGGTCACGGTCGCCGAACGTGACCTTGGCGCTTCTCTCCGGACTTGACGCGACGGTTGGTGGTCGCCCGCTGCCCGGGTCACTTTCGGCGAAAGTGACCTACTAGTCTTCCAGCCCCAGTTGCTCGGCCGGCACATCGCGAAGGATCTCTTCGGTACTGGTAATGCCTTGTGCAACCTTCAAGAGTGCACTTTGCCGGAAAATCATCATGCCATTTCGTTTGGCAGCTTTTTGGATCGTTTCGCTACTAGCGGACTCGGCAACCAAGCGGCGGATCTCTTGGTTGACGCCCATCAATTCGAACAACCCGGTTCGGCCCGTGTATCCCACGTGGAAGCACTCATCACAACTGCCGGGGCCGGAGATCGATTTGCCTTCGCCCTCGCCGAGCAACGATTCGATCTCTTGGAACGTCTGCGGCGATTCACTGATGTCGTACTCAGCTCGGCAGTTCGGACAGAGTGTTCGCACCAATCGCTGAGCGACGACTCCGAGCAAACAACCCGAGAGGAAGTACGGATGTGCGTGCAACGCCAACATGCTATGCACGGCTCCCGCGGCCGTCGGTGCGTGGAGTGTTGCGAGGACGAGGTGCCCGCTGTTGGCGGCACGAACAGCCGTCGTAGCTGTTTCTTCATCGCGGATTTCGCCGATCATGATCACATCGGGCGCCTGCCGCAGGACGTTGCGAAGCAGCTCTGAAAAGTCCACTCCGAGTTTGCCGTTCACTTGAGATTGGCGAACCCCATCCAAAGCGTACTCGATTGGATCTTCTAGCGTATTGATCTTCCTCGCGCCATCATTGAGATACTGCAGGCATCCGTAAAGCGATGTGGTCTTGCCGGTCCCCGTGGGGCCAGTCACCAACAAGAGACCGCTAGGATGGTTCAGCATGAAGAGCAGTTTATTCAAGTCCTGCCGCGACATACCGAGTTCATCGACCGTGAGTAACCCAGTGGAGTGGTCCCAGAGACGCATGGCCATGTCTTCGCCATGCAGTGTCGGCGTACAGTTGATTCGTAAGTCGATTTTTCTGTCGCCGACAGTGTGAATCCAGCGGCCGTCGGATGGTCTGCGGCGCTCGGAGATATCCATCTCTGCATTCGCTTTGATGTGCGAAGCCATTTGGCGACCATGCTCGGATGAAACGACTGCTAGCTTCTCGAGCGTACCCAAACGACGCACCGACACCGTCACGAACCGTTCGTCGGTCAACAGAAACAGGTCGCTGGCCCGCAACTCCGCTGCTCGCTCAAGCAATGCATTCACCGCCTCACCGGCTTCCATCTTGACCAGATCGGTCACCCGAAACTTTTCTGTCGAGACTTGACTCATCAGACATCTCCTCCAACTAATCGCAAGGCGGCGGACTCGGTGTCAGCTAGCTCTAACAAGGTGTGTAGATTCAGGACTTTCAACACATTCATGGAGATCGGCGATAGCGAGTGTAACACCAACTGTCCGCCTGCCTCTCGCATCTTCTTCTGCGAAGTGAGCAACCAATTCACGCCGCTCGAGTCGAGCAAGGCAACTTCGCTCATATCGACGAGGACTTTGCGCGAGTAAGCGTCCTCGCCGAGTGTTTCGACAATGGGATCGGAGAGCTCGACATCACGTTGCGAAACGCGTCCTTCAAGATTTAGAAGAACCGAGTCGCCGTTCTCGGACTGGAGAGATAGTTTCATGCCTGATTTCCGGGGAGCGAGGACGAGAGTCGTCATTAATCTAGTTCTCCAGCAACATGGTATCAAGCATTGCCCCCAGGAAGGGCCTTACCGAGCCGAACGACCGGCAATGCTTTGCGGATTGTGAATTCCTCTTGTATTGCTTCGGCTTGTTTGACCGCTGAAGTGAACACGCATACGATTCTCCGACGCCCCGCGTGGCCTTTCTCTCAAGGCCAACGACGTGCCAGGATGCACAATCGGCGTAATGTTCTTTGATGCGACATTGGGGCTGATTCGGCCAAACATACCCTGCTTATCAGGCTGTGCCGATTGCGCCGGTCGTTCGCGGAAGAATTACCGCCGGTTTTTTGACTGAGGGCAAAACGTGACTTATATTCTTTTGGCTGACACTCCGTCCTTGTGCTAGTCGGCCAGAAGACGCCCGTCGCATCGTGTTGCTGACTGGCGTCACTTGAATCCTGAAGCGTCCGACCTTTAGCATCCGGTATTAACGTAAACGCTCCGTGTTCTGTTTGCGTGATCGTGAAGTGTTGTTGATGGGCGAACGTTCCTAGCTTGGTAGGAGTCGTATGCAAAGTAAGATCGATGCGTTTCGCTTTCGCAGTCGCTGGAACTTCCTCTTCCTTCTAGCGACAGCGGTTCTCGCACCCGTGGTCGCTCATGCGCAGGTGCGCATTCCCGACGCGGCGCGGAATGTTGCTGAAGTCGAACAAACGCTGCGGGTCGGTGACCAATTGGAGGATCAGCGGCGTTGGGGCGAAGCGGTCACGCACTATGAGAAGGCGCTCAAGGAGAATCCTGGGCGCCGCGAGTTCGAGGACCGCCTGGTCACTTCTCGGTTTCACTACCAGATCGGTCGACGATATGTTGATTCCAGCTTCCTTGAAACCGTCGGCACGATCGGCGAACAAGACGCGTTGGATCTGTACGGGGAAGTCTTGCTGAAAGTACACGCGCATTACGTCCAGCCTCCCAACTGGAACCTGCTCCTCGATCGAGGGCTGACCGCGATCGAAGTAGCTTTCAGCGAGTCGGCCTTCGCTGAACGCCATCGGCTTGTCGTTACGACGAATCCGCAACCTACATTCCGCCAGTTGCATCAGAGCGTCGCCACCCAACGCGTTTATTCGCGACACGATGCACGCCAACAGGCATTCGAGTTGGCAAGGACGCTGCAATCCGGCGTCGGCATCCCAGCGCCGGTGTCGTTGCTGGAATTCACCTGCGCGGCGATCGGGTCGCTCGATGACTACTCCGCCTTTCTTACCGGCAACCAGTTAGACGATGTCCTTGCACAGATCGAGGGTAACTTCGTTGGACTCGGCATCGAGCTGAAGGCCGAAGACGAAGCTTTGCAGCTCGTCAGCGTCATCTCTGGCGGTCCGGCAGATCAAGCTGGATTGAAAGCCGGCGATCGTATCGTCGAAGTCGATGGCCGCTCAACACGCGAGATTTCGACCGACGCGGCCGCGGATATGCTCAAGGGAGTGGAAGGCAGTGTGGTCGAACTCGTCGTGCTTGATGCAAGCGATGCGGCGCGTCGGATGCGGTTGAAGCGGATGCGCGTCGAAGTGCCAAGCGTGGATCAAGTCTCGATCATCGACCCGGATTACGGCGTGGGCTATGTTCGCATCACAAGCTTCCAGAAAACAACGAACAGCGACATGGACGCGGCGCTGTGGAAGTTGCATCGGGAAGGAATGCGAAGTTTGATCGTTGACGTACGGAGTAATCCCGGCGGTTTGCTGACGGCTTCCGTCGAAGTCGCCGACAAGTTTGTCTCGCAGGGCTCCATCGTTTCCACGCGTGGCCGCAGCTCGGCCGAGGACTTCGACTACAAAGCTCACAAAGTCGGAACGTGGCGTGTTCCGCTGATCGTTCTGATCGATAGCGATTCCGCGAGTGCCAGCGAGATCTTTGCGGGAGCGATTCGCGATCATCGCCGCGGAACGCTGGTCGGCCAACGCAGTTATGGCAAAGGCAGCGTGCAGGGCATTTTCCCGCTGAGCATCGCCAATGCAGGTGTAAGGCTGACCACCGCCAAGTTCTACTCTCCGGCAGGTCATCCGATCAGCCGCCGCGGCGTTCATCCCGATGTCGTCGTTGCGATGGAAGATCGGCAGGTCGTCGCTAAACCGGTTGATGATCGCTTGCCCATCGTGGACGATCAAAGCGACAACACCCTAGCTGCCGCCATGCAAGTCGCGCGAAAACAACTCAGCCAGCGGCAGCGATAGGGGCGGCACGGCCACGTAGGGCAAAGCTGAGGCGGACGCTAGGGCCTTTTCACGCGTGGAGAGAACCGGGATACTGGCTAGACGCGCTGACGGCGCCCTTCGATTCCAAAGCTTCGTCCACTGCCTTTGATGTTCTCTCGCCTCGGCGACTTCGTCGCAAAGCACTGGCTCCTCGTGATCGTCGCTTGGTGCGTGATTGTCGTGGGGCTGCGGCTCGTCTCGCCAAAGTGGGACGATGTGACGAAGGACGGCGATCTCGCTTTTCTTCCGGCGGGGATGCCAAGCGTTCTGGGAGAGGCACTGGCGACGAACGCCTTTCCCGAGAATCGATCCAAGAGCCAAGTCGTCATCGTCTTTGCTCGCGACGACCGTCCGCTGAACTCGGACGAGCTGAAGGCCGCTGATCGGTTCGCCGCTCGTTTTCACAACTACCTCGCGATGCGTTGGATCACCGACGCCGGGACGCCTACGAGCCACTTGACCGAGGAAGGGAGAGAGGCGTCGCTAAGCGATGCACTTGTTCAGTTGGACGAATCGCTGCGGTTGGACGACTCGTTTGCCGAGGCCATGCACAACAAGACGCTGGCGCTGGAGAGATTGGGCGAATCGGAGAACGCGGACGAGTTTCGGGCTGAAGCGAGCAGGCTACGGCCGGATCAGCGGCCGACAAACAATGAACTACTGCCTCCGACGGACCAACTGCTTCCGCTCGTCGATGTCTGGACCCGCCGCAAGGACGTCTTTGGTTCGAAGCTGCGGAGTGCGGATAAACAGGCGCTGTTGATTGTGTTGCACCTCAGCACGGAGTTCATGGCGACGGAGAACATGGAGGTTCTTTCCTCGATCGACTCGGAAGTTCGGTTGCTGCGCCGTGAACTCTTGGCAGCCGGCTTCAGCGGCCTGACCGTTGGCGTGTCGGGTTCAGCCGCGGTTGGAGGCGACATGTTGCAGTCCGCTGCCGAGAGCATCAGGAACACCGAACTGTTCAGCATCGTCCTCGTTATTGCGATTCTAGGGGTCGTCTACCGCGCTCCGTTGCTGGTGCTTGTGCCTCTGGTGACGATCGGCGTGTCGCTGTCGGTATCGGCCAATCTACTTTCGTTAATCGCCCAGCTCGCAGATAGCCCTGGCTACGAGTGGTTCGGCTTTAACATTTTCAAGACGACCAAGATCTTTATCGTGGTGATCCTGTTCGGTGCCGGTACGGATTTTTGCCTGTTTCTGATATCCCGCTATCGCGAATGTTTGCAGGAGGATGAGCGCACCGCGACGTCACGAGCGCTGTCTGGCGTGGCCGACGCGCTGGTCGCCAGTGCGCTGACGACGATCTTCGGCTTGGCGATGATGTTCTTTGCCGACTTCGGGAAGTTCCGCAGCAGCGGGCCGGCGATCGGTCTGTGCCTTCTTGTGACGCTGCTGGCCTGCCTCACGCTCGCGCCGGCCATCCTGCGATCGTTCGGCGCAGCCGTCTTCTGGCCGTTTCGTGCGGATCGCTCGAAGCCGCTCAGTCGATCTTCGTTCTGGGATCGCTTGGCAGCATTGGTCGTCGCACGACCCGGGCTGATACTAATTGCCAGCGTAGCGCTATTGTCGCCCCTGGCGTGGAAGGGCTGGTACTCGGCTGACAACACAACGTTTGATCTTCTAAGTGCACTGCAGTCGTCTCGTGATAGTGTTCAAGGAAGCAGGCTGCTGAAGAGCCACTTCCCAATTGGTGAAGGAGGCCCCGTCATTGTCTTCGGGCAGAAGAAGGGTGCCGGATTCGATAGCGACGATCGCCTCGCCGCGATCACCGGTTTGAGCGCCATCTTCGACTTAACCAAGGCGCTGACGGAGATCGAAGGAGTCAGTGCCGTACGCAGCCTGGCGGAACCGCTCGGTGATCCACCGGAATGGTCGCTGTTGCAACTCAAAAAGAACTCGCTTCGCCAACACCAGTTGACCGAGTCCATCTTCCTCGCGCAGGCAGAAGCGTATCGCGGCGATGTGACTCGATTCGAACTCGTGTTAGAGCACGACCCGTTCTCTCGCGAAGCGATCGAGACGCTGCTCCGAATCGACTCGTTCTTGCAAGACGACGCGGCAAAGAAGTTTCCGTTTTGGGCCGACGCCTCGTTTTCGTATGCCGGCACGACCGCGGGCATTCGCGATCTGCGAGATGTGACGAGATCAGATCGCCAGCGAATTCAAATCCTCGTCGTGATCGCGGTCTTGGCCGTGTTGCTAGTCATCCTCCGACGGCCTGTTGTCTGTTTGTACTTGATTCTCTCCGTGCTCTTCAGCTACTTCGTAACGATCGGATCGACTGAACTCTTCTTTAACTGGCTGTACGGCACCTCGTTTCAGGGACTCGATTGGAAGGTGCCGATCTTTCTGTTTGTCATCCTCGTTGCAGTTGGAGAGGACTACAACATCTACCTGGTGACAAGGATCACCGAGGAGCAACGCGTTCGCGGACGACTCGCGGGGCTCCGCGAAGGCATCGTCTGCACCGGCGGCATTATCACGAGCTGCGGCATCATTATGGCTGGCACGTTCGTGTCGATGACGGCAGGCTCGTTGCGCGGAATCGTTGAACTAGGGTTTGCGCTTTCGTTCGGGATACTGCTCGATACGTTTATCGTGCGCACGATTCTCGTTCCCGCGTTCCTCGCTCTATTGGCCCGGCGTCCCGAACAATCCGCCAACGACGATCCCAAAAAACAGCTACGAGAGTCTCCTGGTGAGCAATCGACTTGAGCCGGAGCGACTGGCAGCCTGCCTAGCGACTAGTCATCGGTTGCACGGATTCTAGGCAAATCGCGTGCCGGGCATGCACTTGGGCCGGGAGAAAAGCACGCTAAGCCGATTGCATTCTTGCGATTATGTCATATCATACTCGTTCCCACGAATTGCTGGCACATCGGTTGCTAACAATGGTCGGAGCCTAAGGCGGCGACGCTTGGTTTCTGTCAGAACCGAGCGATTGATGGCGGATGCGACACCTTTCGCACCGTACGCTCTCCGCTGCACGCTATGCTGAATCCAAGGATCGGATTCACCCCGGTTTTAGGATGAGCGAAGACATACTGTATTTGTTAGGAGCTTAGTTACACGATGGCGTACAAACTCGAGTACATTTGGTTGGACGGTTACAAGCCCGAGCCCTCGATTCGCAGCAAGACCAAGGTCGTTGATAGCGAGCCTTCCGACGTGAAGGACTGCCCCGCTTGGGCTTTCGATGGCAGCTCGACCGAGCAAGCGGAAGGCAGCTCCTCGGATTGCTTGCTCAAGCCGGTTCGTATGGTGTCCGACCCCTGCCGCAAGAACGCGTTCCTGGTCCTCTGTGAGGTGCTGGCTGCTGACGGCAGCATCCACCCGTCCAACACGCGTGGAATCTTCGAAGACAATTCAGATTTCTGGTTCGGCTTCGAGCAGGAATACACGATCATGGAGGGTAATTTGCCACTCGGCTTCCCCCCCGGCGGTTATCCCGGTCCTCAAGGCCCTTACTACTGCTCCGTCGGCACCGACAACTGTGTCGGTCGCGACGTGGTCGAAGCTCACCTGGATAGTTGCCTCGACGCAGGCCTTTCCGTCACCGGTATCAACGCCGAAGTGATGAAGGGTCAATGGGAGTATCAATTGTTTGGCAAAGGTGCCAAGGCCGCGGCCGATGATCTCTGGTTGTCACGTTTCCTCTTGCATCGCAATGCAGAGAGTTTCGGTGTCTCGATCGAACTGCATCCGAAGCCCGTCATGGGCGACTGGAACGGTAGCGGCTGTCATACGAACTTCTCCAACACCGCGATTCGCGATCAGGGTGGCGAAGCGCTGATTCGCAGCATCTGCGACAAGTTTGCTAAGGCTCACAAGGACGACATCGGCGAGTATGGCTCCGACAACGAGCAGCGTTTAACGGGTCTGCACGAAACGCAAGCGATCGATACGTTCAGCTACGACGTGAGCGACCGCGGTGCTTCGATCCGGATTCCGGTCGGTACCGTGCAGGCTGGCTGGAAAGGCTATCTCGAAGATCGCCGTCCGGCTTCGAATATGGATCCGTACCGCGTCGTCGCACGAATCCTAGCGACGGTCAACGGTTAGCCTTCGCGGACTTGGAGCGAATTCGCTCCTAACAAGAAACTCAAACGACCGCTCGTGCTATTACGAGCGGTCGTTTTCTTGTGGGCGATTACGTGCCGAGAGCACTATGGCCTAGTATTCCATCGCAGCTCAGTTTTCGAGTAGCGAAGCTCGCCAAGAGCTTCGGCTCTTCCGGGTATTGGCCGAAAGTCTTGGCGACTTTCGCTACGGCCTACCCGAAAGCTAAGTCGA
>PBSM01000211.1 GCA_002726245.1 Planctomycetaceae bacterium
CCGCTCTGCCTCACGGACCCAACCATCGCAAATTGTGGAAACTCTTCCACGATCTGATTTCCCTCGCCGCATAATCGTCTAGAGTGCAGTTAACGAGCCGCACACATTCCCTTCGGTCGTGTTGTCAAAGAGATCGTCGCCTGAGAGGAATAAAGCTGTGCAGAAAAGAAAGCATCACAGGGCGGCCAGCGGCCGCATAGTCGTGGTTCGCTCCGCGAACCAACGTTTTGTTCGCGGAGCGAACTACTACTATGACGAGGAACGAAGCCATGAATCCCACCAAGAAGAATCACGCCATGATCTCTTCGATCGGATGGCCGAAATCCTTGTCCAACCGAGGCCGGCCGGGGAGGATCATCTTGCGCGGGTCGAGGCCCAAGAGCGTCAGCACTGTGGCGTGGATGTCGGTGACGTAGTGCCGACTTTCAACAGCATGGAAACCGAGTTCATCGGTGGCGCCGTGGACAGTTCCACTTTGGATGCCGCCTCCGGCCATCCAGACGGAAAACCCGAACGGATGGTGGTCGCGACCGCCGCGGGCACCCTCGACGCCCGGTGTGCGGCCGAACTCGGTGCCCCACACGACGATCGTTTCGTCCAAGAGCCCACGACGTTTGAGATCCTTGAGCAGGCCGCCGATTGGTTTGTCGATCTGCCCACACATCGTCGTGTGGCCGGATTTCAAGTTACTGTGAGCATCCCAAGAGCCGGCGCCGCCGCTGCTGCCGTGGAAGATCTGCACGAACCGCACACCACGCTCGATCAGCCGCCGGGCCGCCAGGCATTGTTGGCCCATGGGCTGCGTTGCGCTACTGTCCAAGCCATAGAGTTCCTGTGTTTCGGCTGCTTCCTCATTGAATCGGAACACGTCCGGAACGGCGGTTTGCATGCGGAACGCCAACTCGTACGACTTGATGCGTGCCTGTAACGCAGCGTCGTGCAGATGCTCGGCTGCAGCCAGGCGGTTCAGTTTGTTCAGCAGGCGGAACTGGTTGCGTTGTTCCTGCTCGAACGTGTCGGGGCCTGGCCCGCCGAACGGCAGAGCGTTTTTCGGATCGGCTTTGAGCTGCACGCCAGCGTGTTCGGGACCCAAGTAGTCCGCGCCGTGCGCCCCCATCCCACCGCAGCAATCGGCGATCGGCCGCCCCATCACCACGAACTGCGGCAGGTCATCGTTGAGCGACCCCAAGCCGTAATCGACCCACGCACCGATTGTCGGGAAATAGCCTTCCAGCGCATGGCGGCCCGTGTGAAACTGAAGTTGGGCGCCGTGATCGTTATCGGTGGTCCACATCGAGCGGATCACAGCAATGTCGTCGATCGACGCGCCTATGTTCGGCAGCCAATCGCTCACTTCGATGCCGCTCTGGCCGCGTTTTCTGAAGGCCACCTGCGGTTCGAAGATCGTCTGATGTAGCTTGCGGTCGGGAACGAATTCACGCAAGTTCTCCTTGACGGTCGGATTCGTCAACACGTGCTGGAACGGAGTCTTGCCGATCTGCTTGCCGCCGAATTTCACGAGGGCCGGTTTCGGGTCAAACGTTTCCAAATGGCTGGCGCCGCCAACCATGAACAGCCAGATCACGCTTTTCGTTTTCGGCGGATAGTCAAGCGGTGACGACTTCGGCGCGGCACACACAACGCCGTCACGATGCAGCATCGCCGTCAGCGCCACACCTGCCAGGCCGGAACCGAGACCGGTGAGAAACGTACGGCGGTTCGGCCCCGCGCGGTTGCCCGCTGCATTGGAATTGGCCATGTTCATGCTAGTCGTCCCATTGGGCTCTGAATATCGAACAAGGAATGATGAATAATGAACGAGAAAGAGAGACGTGACTATGATTTGCAGGCGCTCGATAGATTTCGCTGTTCGTGTGTTGAGTATACACGCGCCGGCAATCATATCGCCGGGCAGGTTGTGCGCTCCGACACTTCGCCGGCTTCAAATCATGGCGAAGCGCAAAGCGCTGAATCTCCGAAAGACTTCATCCACAAGATGAAAGTCGCGTTGAAGGAACTGCGAGAGACCTTGGTGTGGCTTCTCATCATCCAACGTAAGCCACTGATCGAGCCCGCGGAGAAACTCGATCCGCTGGTACAGGAAAACAACGAACTCATCTCTATCTTCGTGGCGAGCATCGCAACTGCAGAGCAGAACTTGAAGCGCTAACTTCCCGCCTTCCTTCCTCTCAACATTCATCATTCCTTGTTCGATATTCGATATTCACTTCATCTTACGGTCACAAAGTCATTGTGATTTAACAGCACGAGTATGAGGCTCTCTCGTGCACGCAAGTGAGGCTCGTCCGCCGGAGCCGTGGACGCTTTTTCGCCGACTGCGGCGGGAATCAACTTCGACGGATCGGCCAACAACCGCGTTTGCTCCGATAGGAATTCCCGGCATGCTTGCACTTCTGCGCGAGTCGGCAGTCGCGTGAGGATCTGCTCGAAGGACGCAGCGATAAACGCTTCGGCCACTTGCGGCGTATCGTCACCGCCAACCTCGCCGTTCAGCGCCGCGGCCAATCGCCGCGTCTGCGTCTTGGCCAACGGGCTGTTGGCCAGGGCGAGCGCTTGTTGGGGCACGATGCTCTCATCCCGCCGGTAGCACTCCATCACGCCGGGTCCGTCAAACAACTTGAGCATCGTCATGCGCTTTTCTTTGGCGTGTCGGAAATAGATGCTCCGCCGACAGGACGTTTGGCCTTGGTTCTCGTCGAGTTCCGGACCGCCCATCGTCAAATCAAGCGCCCCGGCCACGTGCAGCACACTGTCGCGAACGACCTCGGCTTCCGCGCGGCGCGCGTTCATTCGCCACAAGTAACGGTTATCTGGATCGCTCGCCAGGTTGGCATCGTCCGACGATGACTGCATGCGGTAGGTGTTCGAGAGCACGATGAGCCGGTGAATGCGTTTCATGCTCCAATGGTTTGGCTCAGTTTCGCCCTCGCGACCGCCTTCCATGAACTCGACAGCCAGCCAATCGAGCAGTTCTGGATGGGTCGGCGGCTGGCCGTTGTGACCGAAATCGAAAACGGTCGATACCAACCCTTCGCCGAAATGCCGCAGCCAGATGTGATTCACCGCGACGCGGGCAGTTAGCGGGTTCTCGCGACTGGCAATCCAGCGGGCCAGCGCCAGGCGACGGCCGCTGCTGGTCTTGGGATAGACGGGACCGAGTGGCTCGTAGCTGGTGCCCCCTTTCGCCATCTTGGCCTGTGCCGCCTCGTGTGCTTTTCGCGCCGTCGCGAGTTTCTTCTCCTCATCGGCGACCGCTTTCTTCGCCTTCGCGTCGTCCGGCTTGGCTGCCGCGCGGGCGGCGGCCAAACTTGTTTCCGCTTGAAGCACGTCTTGTTCGGCCTTTGCCAGCGCGGCTTGGCGCTCCGCCTTGCTCGCCGCCTGCGACAAGGCGTTGGCATTCGCCTGGTCGGCAGGCAAGTACTTTTCCGATTCGGCCGCAACGCGAGCTTTCAACGCCGACAAGTTCGCTCGCGCGGTGGCGAGTTTACTCTCCGCCAATGCGCCGTTGGTCTGTGCGTCGTTCTGTTCCTTCTCGGCGGTCTGCACCACGGCTGTTGCTGCGGCCAGCATCTCTTCGACGACGAATCCGCGTAGGGCGGGATAGTAGGCTTCCGGCGGTAGCGAAACCGGTTGGACATCGATCGCGACGCCCAGAAACTCAGGAACACCAGGCTCGATCGGATGTTCTTTGTCCGGTTGCTTTTCGTTGCCCCGCACGAAGAGATAGGTCGGCGCGCCGAGGTCTTTTTCGAACACGCGCGCCAATCCGTTCTTGGTCACATCCGCCTGTCCAGGAACACGGTCGGTGCGCACGTCGTGCGGTTCGAAGAACGCACGAAAGCGATAAAAGTCGGCCTGCGGAAACGGGTCGTACTTGTGATCGTGGCAGCGTGAGCAGTTGAGCGTCAGGCCAAGCAGCGCCTTGCCGGTGTGCTCGACGGTGTTCTGGATCCAAACGTTGCGGTTGAATTTGTACCAATTGCGGGCAAGAAACGCAGTGGCACGCAACGCCTCTGGATCAGCCGGGGCGGCCTCGTCGGCGGCCAGCATTTCGATGATCATCTGGTCGTACGGTTTCTCATCGTTCAGCGATTCGATGATCCAGTCCCGCCACCGCCAAACGTGTCGCTGACTTTCGCGGATCTCCGTCTTGTACCCAGCCCAATCGCTGTAACGCCACACGTCCATCCAGTGCCGGCCCCACCGTTCGCCGTACCGCTCGCTATCCAGCAACTTATCGACGATCTTCTCGTAGGCGTCGTCCGACGTGTCGGCCAGAAACGCCTGCAGTTCGTCGCGCGTCGGCGGCAAGCCGATCAAGTCGATGTAGACGCGTCGCAAGAGCACATGTTTGGCTGCCGGCGGTCGCCGTGCGAGTCCGCGCCGCTCATGTTTGGCCGCCACAAACGCATCGATGGGATTCCGCACCCAGGCCATGTTCTTCACGCGAGGAACTGGTGGGCGAACCGGTCTCTGAAACGACCAGTGCTGCCGCGGGTCCGCCGGAACATCTTCTTGCGGCGCGATCGCCCCTTCATCGATCCACTTTCTCAACAGCGCGACGTCGTTAGCCGAGAGCGGCTCGCCTTCCGGTGGCATCCGCTCGGCTTCATCTTCGGTCGTCAACCGCTGGACGATCAAGCTCTCGGCGCTCTGCCGGACCGCCATCGCCGGTCCGCTATCGCCGCCCTCACGAATCATCGCCGCCGTATCCAACCGCAACCTACCTTCCTGCTCCAGCGCCCCGTGGCAGGCAAGGCACCGCTTCAGCAACGGCTTGATCTCATCCACGTAATCGACCTTGTCATCGGCCTGAGATCGCTGGATCATCAAGATCGTGATAGGGACGAGAACGCAGGTTCGAAGAAGTGAATGGGGCATGTTCTTCCTCACGAGGGATGAACAATCGCGAGCGTGCCGTTTGCCATGCTGGTGGGACGTCACAAGGTGGGCGAACGATTGAGGCCTTTTCGCTTATTCGCGATATCAGGACAATCATATCCGAATCAAGGGGCATTTGAAAGCGTGACGTTTGGTCGCACTCACGAAAAGGACCAACCATGACATCACATGTCGAAGACTAATCGTGCCGGAACTCCAACAAACTAAGCCCTCAGCGCAGTCCGTATCCCTGCCCCTTCGATTCCGTAGGTCATGATTCTACGGTGGGCATTGAAACTTGACCCGACCCCGCCGAGGTCACAAAGCATCACCATGGCGTGCGTTAAACCCTGGCGAGCCGCTTCGCAGATGATCGGTGCTTCGGGTACCGGATGGAAACATCCCAAGCTTCGAGGGAATCTGTATGAGTTGGGGCATTAACAACGAAGACACAACCGGAAGTGCTGATCAGTTCGGCATTCGCCTCGCGTATTTCTTCAAGACCCTCAAGTTCGCTTGCAGCCGCCGAATCACAGATTCCGATACCGATCTGTGATTACACATTGCTACAACAATCCTCGCTCGATGGCCAATGGGATTTGCGACTGCCACGTTACAAAGGAAATCACAAATGAGCCGACAAACTGCCTTGATGGGAATGTTACTGGGCACATTAATCCTAGTCACCACCGCGTCATTTCTCATCCTCCGCGATGGCGACAACGATGGCGGTGCATCCGTCATCCCAGATACCCTTTCCCCAAACACATCAGCCGCACAAGCGGTTATCCCAACTCGCCAACGCAGTCGGATCGTTCCCCTGGATTCCTATTCCTCTTCCTCCTCCACGACGCGAGTCGAAGAAGCCGTTGCACCTGCTGTTCGAAGCACTCGAATCATCCCTTTGAATTCCCGCAAACAACCGCGAACGCGGTCTGTCACGGTCGCCGAACAGCCATCAGCGGTGGCTCGACCGAAGAAGCGTTGAAGGCTCATCGACCTCCATGTGTAGACGACTGCGATTGGAGCGAGGATCAATCAGCCGCTTGAGGCACGCATCTTTCGGATCCAAGCGGGCGGTTTAGCTGGACTCGGACGGCTTCTACATCTCAAATACTGATTGGTGCTTGAACGACAACAGCGGCGGGTACACGGGTCGGTACGCGTACATCAGAAACAGATTCAATCCCAGAAACGCGTAAGCCATGATTCCCGTGGTACGGGATTCGAGACGCATTTTCTTCTGGAATGAAAGGAGTCCAGTTCATCCGTTTCCCGTTTGGATGAATAGGTAGAGGGCTGGCTTGGTTGGTAACAACCAGGTTACGATTGCCCCGAGATGGTAGCCAGAAGGGCAGCGACTGGCTGTCCGACCCAGTCTGTGGTGCCGACCAAATCAGCAGGCCGTAGCATCAAGCGAACACTGCAGCCTCGAAAGGCATGACTCTGGTAAGCATCGCTGGGATAGCTAGAGAGCCGGGATAAACCGACAAGCGTCGGATGCTCGCCGAGTCGTCACGGGATCGACGAAGGCCAAGCGCCGCCAGCGATCGGACAAACAACTCCATCGACACAGACCCGTCGGCGACTTCCGTTTTTGCAACACGCGACTGACTTGATCCGATTCGATTCGCTAATTCCGGTTGTGTCATTTTCATTTACTGGCGCATTGCCTTTACATTCGTGTCGAGCGCCAGTTTCATCTTGACGAGCATCTCTTCCGCATCGCTGAGTTCTAGGATTCTGCGCTACGTTACGCGGAAAGAACGGCGGCATTGGAGCGTCTCGCGTCGCTTGCAATACGTGCTCAATTAAGTGAGTATGTAAGCTTGCGCTGCTTCCTATCAGGCCGCGCCGCTCCCTTCCCGGAACAGGTTGGATTCGACCATGTACTTCAAGTTGAAATGTCCGCATTGCAGCAAATCGCTGAAGGTTCGTGATGAGCAGGCGGGCAAGAAATGTCGCTGCCCCTACTGCAAGGCCTCGTTCACCGTGCCCATGCCATCGGGGGTCGATCTCGGTCTCGATCAAGCCGATGATCCGCTCGGCAGCGTGGGCAACTTGCCTGGAATCAACGTAGGCGCAACTCCGCAGACGAAGTCGAGTCCGCGGGTCAAATCAACCGGCAGGCGGCACGCACCAAAGGCAACGACCGAGACACCAGCGACCGGCGCGAGCCACGCGTCCAGTGGCTGCGATGTCAGCCTGGTCACGAGTGGCTTGATTGGGTTGGGCTGCGCGATCCTTTTGTTTGGCTTGCTGTATCCGCTGAAAGCCTCGAACATGCGGCTTGGCAACATGTTCTGGGATAGCTTTGGCATCAACTTCCCCACCACGTTGCTGATGTTCTGGTCGTTTGCGATCTTGGGGCTCAAATCGCGCCAGTTGCAACGGCAGAAATCGGCGATGCTGATGGACTTGTTGCCGAACGAAATCTCGCAAGAGATCACGCTCGGTTCCCTCGACAAGTTCGTCGCTCACATTCACAGCCTCCCCGGCGAAGCTCGCAGCAGCATTCTCGTCAATCGTGTGCTCCGCGGTATCGAGCACTTCCGCGTTCGGAAGAGTGCCGCCGAGACTGTGACGATGATGGAATCGCAGTCTGGGATCGATGCGAGCAACGTGGCCGGAAGTTATACGATCGTGAAGGTCTTCATTTGGGCCATGCCGATCCTGGGCTTCATTGGAACCGTTATGGGTGTGAGCAGCGCGGTCAGCGGCTTGTCCGCCACGCTGGAGAATGCCGCGGACGTATCCGCCGTGACGGATTCGATGAAGGGCGTGTTCGGCGGTTTGGGAACTGCGTTCGACACGACGTTGTTGGCGCTCATCATGAGCCTAATCGTCAAGATTCCGCAATCGGTGTCGCTGAAGAATGAAGATGGGCTCGTCACGATCGCCGACGAGTACTGTAACGAGAACTTGCTGCGACGATTGAACGACGGCCGGGAGGGCGGTGCCGAACGAGGTGCTGGCGGTGGCGGAGTCGATACGCAAGTCTTTCGCGAGGCAGTCGAAGCTGCCATGGGGACGCATCATGCCGAGTTGGAGAACTGGCTGCGGAAACTCGACGCTATCGGCACCAAGCTGACAACGCACGTCGCCAAGGGCTGGTCCGATATCAATTCGAAGATGAAAGAACAGCAGGAGCAGCAACTCGCACAATTCCAACGGCAATACGCTGAGCAGACAACTCAATTGCAGATACAGCTACAAGAGATGAATACCACTGCCGTTGGCATTCAACAGTCCCTAGCGAATCTCACGGCCCAAGCCGCTGCCATGCAGGGCGACGTGACCAACTCTGTCTCTGGTTCGACACAGGCATTGCAGACGCACTTCGCTGGATTGGAAAGAGGACTAACGGGGTTGAGCGGCGTGTTGGAGACATTGGGACAACAACAAGTCGTCGTTCAACAAGTCGAGCCTGAGCGGCGTGGGTGGTTTGGCGGCAAGAAGCGTAATGGACGGCGATAGGTCATGCGTCGAAGAATAGCAACCGAAGAAGACGACGTCTCTCTGTTTCCCTTTCTCAGCATTATTGCTGCCGTGATCGGTGTGCTCACGCTGATGATCGCGGCCGTCACGCTGGGCCAGATGAATCAAGACGACGTCAAGGAGGCCGTCGAAAATGCAATCAAGATGGAACATCTGCGGAAGGAATTGGCTGAAGCGGAAGACGTTGCCGAAGAGTTGACGCTGCAACTCGACAAGGAGAAGGCGAAACTGCTGGACAGCGCCAACAGTCGGCAGAACGAACTCGTCAAATCCCGCGCCGAGTTAGAAACGTTGATGAAACAGTTAGCCGCGGCTCAGAAGAAAACAGAAGAGGCGAAGAAGGTCACGATTGTCATCCCGAAGATCCCTCAGGGAAAGCGGGAAACGGTCGGCGATATGCAGAACCAACTCGCGTCGATCAAGGGGCGTCTGGCAGTCCTGAAGAAAGAGCTGGACCAGAAGACGAAGCCGCCAGAGGAGGCGCAGGTTTCAATCTTGCCGGGTGGCACGGGAATAAGCTTTACGCCCAATTTTGTCGAGTGCACAGCGAGCGCGATCGTCTTGCACACCGAAGAGCCACCGTTGACCATCCGAAATGCCGAGGTGGCTGCCAACGCGAAGTTCGTGGCGTTGCTGAACAAGGTTGCGAACGACAAGAAGCAAAGCATTGTGTTCCTGCTGCGCAGCGACAGCTTGGGCACTTACCGCATGGCGAAGAAGCTGTGCGACGACAACGATGTTCGCAATGGCAAGCTGCCGGCGCTCGGAAACGGCCGGCTTGACTTTAGCCAATTCAGGAAGAAGTAGATAGCACGTCCTTGTTTAACCCGTGGCCGAAGGCTAGGTCGATTGTGTACGCTGCCTAGCCTTCGGCCACGGGTTAAACAACCGTCTGGAGAAGACGAGATTCGATGAGACGCAGACCACAAAACAATGACGACGATGGCGGCGGACTCGATTCGCTACTCGACACGATGACGAACGTGGTGGGGATTCTCGTCATGGTGTTGATTGCGACGCAGCTAGGTGTGAAAGACGCGGTCACGAGGATCTCAGACTCGGATGTTGTCGATCCTGCGGCGATTGCTGCGGCCGAGGAGAAGCTGCTGCTTACGAAGAGCGAGCGCGATGCGATTCAAGCACAGTTGAACGATTTCAAGCCTGTTGATGACAGCGCGATGAAGGTTCAACTGGCTGACTTGCGTCGAAAGCTCACCGAAACTCGCGAGAAAGTGAGTCAAGAGAACGCCACCGCTAACCAGTTCGCGTTGAAGATCGAGCAAGACACCAAGAAGGCCGACGCGGCCAAGAAGAAGATCAAGGACTTGGCGGACGCGAAAACGAAAAGACAGTCTCTGCAGAAGGAACTCACAAAGTCGCTGGAAGACGAAGCACAAATGAAGGCCTTACTCGACGATACGCCTACACAAGAGGCTCCGCCAGCGAAGATTGTTACGCTCCCCGACCCGCGTCCTGCTCCGGAAGGTGCCCGGCAAGTGACGTTCCTCTGTGCCAATAACCGGGTCTATCCCATCGCAGCCGATGACAGGTGTGACACGATCCGCAAGCGCGCTGAGTTCCTTGTGAAGTCGAAACGGCTCGACGGCGGCCCGGCTCTCGGAGTCAACGAAGAGAAGTTCATGAAGGAGTTTAAGAAGGCGAACCGCAGGCTTGGCGATGATTTTTTTGAGATCGAACTCTACGCCTCCGGCATCTATCCGCGTTTGAAGTTCATTCCGAAGGAGAATTCAGGAGCGACGATCGACGAGGTGCTTAAGCCGCGTTCACGTTTCCAGAAAATACTGTTCGTGCTCGACAAAAACAAGTACTACGCGCGTTTCATCGTGTTGCCCGACAGCTACGAAGCCTATCTGGCCGCGCGGGCAGTCGCCGATCAAGCCCGACTGTTGGCCGGTTGGGATCCGCAAAGCGAAGGCTGGCAATACACGACTCACCTCGGTGGTCCGACCCTCTTTGGTCCGAAACCGAAACCAAATCCCAACGCCAAGCCAGCACCGAAGGCGAAGCCGGCGAACGTGATTGACTAGTACTCAGATGTTAATGAAGCTTGCGACGTCGTGTGCAATCACCATCGTGCTACTTGTGCGGCTGGGCGATCCTTGTGCTTCTGCTGATGAGGCCGACAGTAAGCCAAACATCCTCATTATCACAGCGGACAATCTCGGCTACGGCGACCTCCCGTGCTACAACGCTGACTCTCCGATCAAAGCTCCGAATCTCTGTCGATTCGCGAAACAGGGTGCGAGGCTGACGAGCTTCTATACAGCCTCACCGACCTGTACGGCGTCGCGAGCTTGCCTTCTAACCGGCCGCATCGCGCAACGTCATGGGCTCGATTATCAGCTACCGGGCATCCAGGGCAACTATGGTGTCGGCCTGGACCACAGCGAATTGCTTTTGCCGCAGATCCTCAAGACCGCACCGACGCCTTACGCAACGGCCTGCTTCGGAAAGTGGAACATTGGATTCGCGAAAGGATCGCGGCCGACGGAACGCGGCTTTGACGAGTTCATTGGCCATGCTTCCGGCAACATCGATTATTACCATCACATCTACGGCGGTAAGCACGATCTCTTTCAAGGAACCGAGGAGTTGCACGCCGACGGTCAATATGCGACGGATCTGTTCGCTGATGCTGCGATCGATTTCATCCGACGCGAATCGGCAACCGACAAGCCATGGTTCTGCTATCTGCCCTTCAACGCTCCGCACTTTCCCAACAAGAAGAACAAGCGGCCCGGACAGCCAAACAACTGGCAAGCACCCGACTGGGCCTTCGAAGCGTACGGTCTTTCGCCAGACGAGTTGGATCCGAAGAAACGCTACGACGCAGTCGTTACCGCGCTCGATCAAGCAATCGGACGCGTGCTCACAGCTCTTGATGAGGCAGAGGTGGCTGACAATACGTTTGTCTTCTTCATGTCCGACAACGGTGGGTTCCGACTGGGCCGCGAAGGTCTTGATGTTGGGTTGAATGACCCCTTGCGGTACGGTGGAGTCACCTGTTGGGAAGGCGGTCTCCGCGTGGCTGCGATGGCTCGCTGGCCGGGAAGGATCCACGCTGGCTCGGTCATTGATGAGCCGTTCTGGTCGCCGGATCTCCTCGTCGCCAGTGCGCAACTAGCCGGTGCCAAGTTGCCGGACGACATTGTCTTCGATGGCAAGGACCCACTTCCTCTGTTGACCGCCGGTGCCGGTTCGCCACACGAATCGTTCTTCTTCGTCTATCGCAACCACGCGGCGTTGCGAAAGGGGCCGTGGAAGATCGTTCGCGAGAAGCCGAACCAACCTTGGCAGTTGTTCAATCTGGTAGAGGACCTATCCGAATCCCACAATTTGGCGAGCAAAGAACCAGGGCGAATCAAAGAACTCACAGACGAAGTTGCTCGTTGGAAAGAAACCTTCTGATGCATCAAAGAGTACAACCCGGACGGCTCATAAACTCTCGTTTTCAGATCGGTTCCTGTGCCAACCAAGACCCTCTCAAGTGAACAGCCTGATTGTCATTCTTTGACTTTGAATCACAAAGCCGACCGTGGTACATTACTCAAACTGAAAACGCGAGTGAGAAAGGGGACTGGCTCCGTGCCCGCCAAGGCCCGAAATGTCGGTCAACGGGAATGGCACGGTGCCTGTCCCCTTTTCTCGCGGGCCACGTCGAACCCCACTGGTCCGTCGTGAAAGTGGGACAGGCACCAAAGCGGCGAACCACTTGTTTTCTAGTGGTAAGTCGATCGCGCTGCTTTGGAGTCAGTCCCATTTTCACGACTCCCTTTTCAGTTTGAGCACATTACATCTGTTCGGTTCTGGCGATACCCTATCGGGCCTTCGTCAGCTCTCGCCGCGTGTGATTGAGTTGTTTCTTCAAACATGGGAGAGCTGACATGACATTGTTCGCTAGTGTTGGTGTGCTTGAGTTGGGGATTCTGGGCGTGGTAGCTGTTGCCGTGTTGCTGGTCACTTCTTTCACGTCCAAGTGCTGGCTGTGGGCTGTCGGATTAATCGGATGCATCGTGCTGGCGGTCGCGATCACGCCTGCAGACCCCTGGAGCACGCTGATCGTTGGCGTGCCGTGCTGCGGACTCTATGCGTTGTCTGCCTTTGCATGGAGTGCGAATGGCAAGATGTCTGAACCCGCGGGCAAATAGCACTGACGAGATGGATCCGCAAACGAACCGAATCTACACACAATCGCCACAGTTAGGGTGCGCGCTCGCCCTGGCGACGATGTTATTGATGTGTGTGTGGCCGTTCGTGCTCATTGAGGGGATCCAAATCGCGTTAACGAAACTGCATCTTCATCCGGCGGTCGGATTCCTGGTCGTGCTGGGAATCCTCGCCGGTAGCTTCGTGAACTTTCCAATTCATCGGATCGACCGTGAAGTTGAACAAGTCGTGATGCGTCCCGGATGGCGCGGTTGGTTTGGGCGCGTGCCGTTCGTCAAGCGGACGCGCACGCAGACCATCATCGCGATGAATCTGGGCGGATGCATCATCCCTCTGCTACTCGCGGCTTTCGAACTGGTAATGATTTCCGTCGTGGCTCCAGAAGTGCTATGGGCACTCGCCGTGGCCGCAACTGTCTGTGTTGTTGTCTGCTATGTCGCAGCGAGGCCGATCCAAGGAGTTGGCATTGCCATGCCGGCGCTGCTTCCGCCGGCCGTCGCCGTTGGAGTCACTTGGCTGCTGCTCATGCCCGAGCAGTTCGGTCCAGTACGGGCTCCCGTGGCATTCGTCGCTGGCGTGGCTGGGCCCCTGATCGGCGCTGACTTGCTACACCTCCGCGATTTCAGCAAGATCTCGGTCGGTGTCCTATCGATCGGCGGAGCCGGCACATTCGATGGAATCGTGCTCTCAGGAATGTTAGCGGCACTTCTGGCTTAGGAGCGTTCAAAGTTCGATCCTTCCGAAGGATAGGTACTCTTTTCCGCTTGGGCGAAGTGTTTCTCCAGATTCCAGGCCGGAGCCCTCAGGTTGCCCGTGTTTCAAAACCTCTACAAAGGGGGAGATCCCAGACGTTTGGTGGAGAAGTCCGGGCAGTCGATGGCCAAAGCGACCGGCACACGAGGCGAACTGTCCCAGAGAACCTATTCCCCTTTTCCTTGCAGCATCGCGCATTTCCGCATGCTATAATCGCTACGATTAAATCATCCAAACAAACTAGTTTCACAAACACTACAGAAACACGCTGATGGAGGTTTCCATGACCCGCTTCGCGAAAACAATGATCGCCACCCTGTTCCTTTCTATTGCGTTGCCGCTCGTCGCAACCGCTGACCAAGCCGACAAGATCGCCAAGCATGAGCGTTGGGTCACCTCGCTCGCCTACTCGCCAGATGGCGCGATGCTGGCGACTGCTGGCGGACAGAGCTTGCAGTATCGTCCTGGGGATGTGTGTTTGTGGGACGCTAAGAGTGGTAACTTAATCGTCGCGCTCGAAGGTCATGCAAGCAACGCTTGGTCGATTGCTTTCTCTCCCGATAGCAAGTCGTTAGTCACGAGCAGCTATGACGGCAAAGTGATCGTCTGGAGCGTGGCTGACAAGAAATCAACGGCAACGCTTGAAAAGCACAAAGGTTGGTGTCGAACGGTTGCTTTCCATCCCAAGGGAACTCATTTCGCAACAGCCGCCGAAGACGGAACCGCGGTTGTCTGGAGCGTCGAAGGTCCGAAAGAGGTCAAGGAACTCAAAGCTCATGAGTCAGCGATCTATCAGGTCGCATTCTCGCCCGACGGCAACACGCTGGCGACGGCGAGCACAGACAAGACGGTCAAGCTTTGGGATTGGCAAAGCGGCAAAGAAAACGCCAAGCTCGAAGGTCACACCGACGCCGTGTGGGCTGTTGCTTTCCACGGCAACTTGATTGCAACGGGTGGAGCTGATCGCCAACTACGATTGTGGGAACCAAACGGCAAGTCGCTTGGTGCTCTGCCGGGACATGCCGATTGGATCAGCGGAATCGATTTCTCTCCCGACGGAACACAGATCGTTACCAGCAGCCTCGACCGATCGATTCGCATCTGGAACGTCGCGGACACGCTGGCTGCCGCTGGCCCGATTGGAGTTGCGGCCGCGAAGGTTGCGGAGAGTCAGACGCAGTTCAACACGGCTGACGATGCGATCGCCGCGACCGAGCCGATGATCGAACCAGCCAAGAAGAAAGCCGACATCCTCGGCGCGGTCGCCAAAGCGCGTGCCGCTGCCGAAGTACTCGCACAGGTGACGGAAGTCGCTGCGAAGTTCAAAGACGTCGCTTTCGTGAAGGTTGACATCGAAGGTGCGAAAAAGGCTTCCGATGAAGCAACGAAAGCCGCCGACGAAGCCGCGAAGCCGTTGGCTGGCGACAAACCTTTCACCGAGCAAGTCACCAAGCTGAAGGCGGGACCTGCAGCGGAAGCTAACACGGCGCGCGATGCCGCTGTCAAAGCTGCCGCGGACTTGGCTGCCAAGTTGGATCAAGCCAACAAGACCAAGGACGGAGCAACGAAAGCTCTCGCCGATGCCAAAGCCAACTTGAAGGCCCTCAGCGCGAAACAAGCTCGCGTCGTGAACGGCTTCAAGAGCACGGTTTGGAGCGTGGCTTTCTCACCTGATGGGAAGCTAGTTGCTGCCGGAAGCCACAAGTCACTGCAAGTGTGGGATCTGAGTCAGCCGAAAGAGCTGTTCCCCCGCGAGGAAAAGAAGGAAGAGAGCGGCGAGTAAACTTCTATCTCTGCTTAGCTAATTGAAGAACGCCTCGGTCATCCGCCGAGGCGTTTTCATTTGACCGGTACGCGGAGTGTCCAGGTCGTCCACGTCTTACTTGGTTCGGGCGATCCAGGTCCAGTGCCGGTCGCTTGTTGCTTGGACTGAGTCTGCATTGAATCCCAACTGCGCAACAAGTTCGCGCGCCTCGTCCAAACTCAATGCTGCCCGGAGCGAGTCGTCGAACATTTGTCGCTGATGCTCGTTTTCGTCGCCGGCGTAGGTTTCGACAAGCCGCGAGACATCATCGGCGGTCTCGGGCCGCATCAGGTCTCGGAAGAACAGTAACCCACCGGGCTTCACGACGCGAATTGCTTCTCGCATGGCAACGATCGGCTCGGGAATGTGATGCACGATGCTGTTGGAGATCACGATATCGAACTGGTCGTCTTCATAATGCAACTCCTTGGCATCAACATGATCTAACTGGATGCGATTGGTTAGTCCCCGAACCTCCAGGTTGTAACGAGCCAGGTCGAGCATGCTCGTTGACAGATCGGCGGCCATCACGCGGTAATCTTCGACACCTTCCTCCTCAAGCCGCTGGCACAACTCGATCGGTATTAGCGCAGTGCCCGTGCCCAAATCAAGCACGTCACCGCTGATCTCCGCCGCCGCAAACAGATCGTCCACGAACACACGGTTCACTTCGGAGTGGTCCATCACGTCGTAGTCGCGAGCTTCTTCCAGTGTATCCATCACTTCAGGTTCGAGCACTCGGTGCAACGTCATTCGTTCATATCCTCTTCGATCGGCGTTGTAGGAACTCCAAGCCAACGGTTGCAACTATTCCAACCGAGCAACACCAAACACACACAAGTATACGCAGCAGCCATATACAGAGGCGTTTGCCCAACCGCGTTGTGCGGCAAGCTATCTGGCAACGCGAATGGATTCACGAGCGGACTGCCAGGCAGCGGCGAGTGGATGATACCGATTAGACTGAAAGCCGCCGCAACTCCGAAGTAAGCAGCCGCCAACCGCAGTCTGCGATCAATCAATGCCGCGACAGCCGAGGCCCATAGCAAGCTGGTGATGATGAATCCGCCCGCGAGCATTCGTAGTGTCTGAAGGTTCTTGCCGAGTGGCCCGAGTTCCGCCTTCTTCTCGGTTCCGCCGTTGATAGTGATTTCCTTAGCGCCGTTAATCGACATGCGTTGCAGCGCGGCGCCCTGCTCCTCTAAGACTTGGATCTGCTTGCTGAGCGCGTCGGCGTATTCTTGATGCGCAGTGGCATGCTCCTTCGGGACTTCTAGCTCGCCGACGTCTTCTGCGAGTTCGCTTACCTGAGCAATCGTTTGATTTAGCGAACCGACGTTCTTCATGTATTGGCCTTGAAGATCGTCAACATAGATCAACACGAGGGCTGCCATCGCTGGCACGCAGGCGATCGCGATGGCAGAATAATGTCGCTTGTCCGTTGCTTGAAAACTCTGAGCCGTGATCTCCAGCCCTACGAAGATCAAGATTGGAAACACCGTGGCCTTGGGAATGATCAGGTAGAGGTATCCGAAGTAGCCAAGTACTCCCGCACTGCCGACGAACAGAGCGGTCGCCAATGTGTACGCCGCGCGGCCACCCATTGCTTTGTAGGCGGGATGCCCGATATACGGAGTCGTTTGAATGACGCCGCCGCAGATTGCTGCGATCAAAGTTGCGAATGCCTCGACACCGATCACGTGATTGGTGTTGAATTCGTCGCCTGCCGCCGCTGCGCTCTCGGTACAATCAATGCCGCCAATCACCGTGCCGAGCGCGAATGGGATCACAATCGGCAAGTACTTCAACGAGTCCTGCAGAGCGCCAATCCACTGAAAGGTGAAGACCGACAACCAACCCGTCGGGAGCAGCGCCTCCTTAGGATCCATACTTTCGATGGACACATCGCCAACCAGCCCAGCTCCCTTCATGATGTAGAAGATCAGGCCTCCCACGAGCAACGCCCCGAGCGCCCCTGGAATCCGGCCCGGCAATGGCACTCGCGCGATCAGCGCCGTGAGTATCACTGCGAGAGCCACAAGTCCCACAATGGGATAGTGCAGTACTTCTAACAACGGAATGAAGCTGATCAACACGAGAGCGACGCCCGCCAGCGAGCCCAACAGCCCCGCCCGCGGGACCACTCGACGAATCCAATTGCTGGCCCTGGCACAAGCAAATTTGAACAGACCACTGATGAAGATTGCGCAGATCCCCACATGCCAAGTGTGAACCGCCGCCTGCTCAACAGTCATGGTTTGCTTAGCGGTTACAAACGCTGGTCCAAGCACAAAAAAGACCATCCCGAACGTGCTAGGTGTGTCCAACCCTAAAGGCATGGCAGTCAAGTGGTTACTGCCTGTTCGCGCTGCGACTTTCAACGCCATGGCGAAGAACAGCAAATCACCCACAAGTACCCCAATCGCGGTACCTGGGACCATGTGTTGCAAGGCGAAGTCTGTAGGAAATTCAAAGACGAGCCAGAGCAAGCTGACTGTCAATAGCAAATCGGCGATGTTGTCTAACATCAAGCCAAAGAAGGCGTTAACGTCGCCCGGAGCTGCCCACTGATAAGACGATTTGGACACTTAGTTTCCAGTGGCATGGGTTTTGCGACGTGTAGGAGTCGTGAGTGTAGGACGCCTGATTGGCAGTGTCAAACACCGTGCGGAGTAAGGTTTTCTAAGTCTGCTGGCAGATCGAGAAACCCGCGCCGTCGGAACGCTGACTTGCTAAGATGATGTTTGGACGAGGCATATCATCCGCCGATCCGGCATTTCATTTCCGAACTCTCGTCAACTTCATGCGTAACAGAGAAAATGGCCATAACGTTTCAGAAAGCTGGCTTAGACAACGCCGCTCAGGTGCCGCTAGACGCGGAAGTCCAACGAACAGACGAAGAATTGCTGGTCCGTTACCGTCGGACTGGTGATCGCAATCTGTTTTCGGAACTTGTGCATCGGTATGAACGCGAGCTCTACAACTACCTTTGCCGATATCTAGGCCATGCCGAGATGGCGGAGGATGTGTTTCAAGCGACGTTTCTGCTCGTGCATAAGAAGTGCCAGCAGTTTGAAGAGGGCCGGCGTTTCCGACCGTGGCTATATGCTGTGGCAACCAATGCCGCGATCGATGCTCAACGTCGCAACAAGCGACATCGGGCGGTCAGCCTGGACCGTGTTGGTGGCCGCGACGATGACGATTCGGCCAAGCTGGTCGATCTGTTGGTGAGCGACGATCCTGATCCAATCGCACAAGCGAGTCGCTTGGAGAGTGGAGAGTGGGTGCAGCGCGCGCTTGACGAACTGTCGGACCAAATGCGAAGCGTGGTTCATCTTGTGTACTATCAAGGTTTGAAGTATCGAGAAGCTGCCGACGCGTTGAATATTCCCGTCGGAACGGTGAAGAGCCGTCTGCACGCAGCGATTCAGAAGTTGAACGACTATTGGAATGAGACTCACGCGGATTAACACGTTCTTCGAATGACCGTAAACGACCGAACACGAGCACAGCTACTGGGCTATCTGCTTGACGCGCTGGAAGACAGCGAGCGTCAGGAAGTCGAGCGGCAACTCGAATCCAATCGCGATTTGCGCGATGAGCTTGACTCGATCGCGACGACGCTCGAGCCGTTGGCCGAGACCTACACGGAGCACGATCCGCCAGGTGGGTTGGCTGCTCGAACCTGTACCGTCGTCGAGGATCAACTAACGGTGCCTGCTAGCGCGGCGTTCCCAACTTCGATGGCAGGTGAGATCCGTCCGCGAAGCCGTTGGTGCATGGCGGATGTCGTCGTATTGGCCGGGATTTGTCTGGCTGCTGCGATGCTCTTCTTCCCAGCCATCGCTCAAAGTCGCTACTCTGCGCGACTGGCGGGGTGTGAGAACAATCTTCGTGAACTCGGCATCGCTCTCATTAATTACAGCGAGAAAGCGGGGCGAGGTTACTTTCCGAAAGTTCCCATCGAAGGCAATCAAGCTTTCGCTGGTATCTATGGCCCGGTGTTGCGAGATAGTGGTTATCTGTCCGACCCACAGTACGTGATCTGCCCAAGCTCGACAATCGCCGCGCATCTAGCCGACTTCGAGATGCCAACTCTGATCGAAATCGATGGGGCGTCGGGAACGGCGCTGATCATGATCCATCGCACGGCGGGTGGTAGCTATGCGTACAACCTTGGTGTTGTTGTAGACGGTCAGTATCGAGCAGCTCGCAATCAGGGACGCACCCATTTTGCGCTGATGGCCGACTCACCGAGCCGTCAGCTCGCGGGTTATCGCAGCTCGAACCACGGTGGTCGTGGCCAGAACTTCCTCTATGAAGATGGACATGTCCAATACGTCGTCGAGTGCTGGTCAGACACCAGCCAAGACCATCCGTTTGAAAACCGGCTCGGCTGGACCGAAGCGGGCGTCGATGCCAACGATGCTGTGGTCGGACCGAGCTTCGCGACGCCTTTCGTGACCAACGTCTCGAACATTCGCTCGCGATAGCTCGAAGTGAATCGGGTTATACTGCTCGCGGTTAGCATTGGTACATTTCTAGCGTGACCTCCTCCCCTAAACTTGATCCATGTTAAGTGAGAGAATCCTCTCCGGCCGACGGCCGGGAAAGGATTGTTTAGATGCCTAAGAA
>PBSM01000212.1 GCA_002726245.1 Planctomycetaceae bacterium
ACTCGCCAAGAGTTTCGGCCACCCGCAATTCCGAAAGTCTTGGCGACTTTCGCTACGAGCAAATCGGACACTTACTTTTCGAACGAGCCTTACAGCACCGCTTGAATCGGGTGCCCCTTACTGATCACCATCGGCCTGCCTAGGGTGTCGTGGATCTCTGTCTCGGGCCGATACCCCAGGCAATGAAAGACCGTGGCCGTGATGTCCTGAGGCTCGACTCGACCGGATGCGGGATAAGCCCCCTTCGAATCCGAAACGCCATGCACAACACCGCCCTGCACACCGCCTCCCGCCAGCGCGGCCGAGAACACATGCCCCCAATGATCTCTACCGCCGCGAGCGTTGATCTTTGGCGTGCGACCAAATTCGCCGATCCAGACGACGAGCGTGTCCTCGAGCATGCCACGTTCTTCCAGGTCCTCCAAGAGTGCTGAATAGGCGAGATCCATTGGCGGCATCAGCGCTTTCTTCAGCCGCTCGCTGTTCTTGGCGTGCGTGTCCCAGGCGGGAGCCACAGCCTGATCATCTTCCCACCGCGTCCAATTGACTTGCACGAGCGAGACACTGGACTCGACCAACCGTCGCGCGAGCAGAACGCTCTGCCCAAACCGATTCCTTCCGTAACGCTCACGCGTCTTGTCCGATTCCTCTTCGATCGCGAAGGCTGTTCTCGCATCCGGCGAGCCGAGCAGATCAAACGCTTTCGTACGCAAGCCGTTCCAGCGCTCGACGCGTCGATCACGCTCAGCTTGATCCAAACGTCGATTTACTAGATCGAGCAGCGATCTTCGTCGATTAAACCGGAGGGCCGGGATGTCTTCGGGCAGCGACAGGTCCGGAACTTTGAAATCCGGCTTGTTCGGATCGCAAGTCATCAACCAAGGGTCGGCGGCTTGCCCAAGCCGGCCCGCCTCTTGGCCCGGCCAGACGATACGGCCTGTGTTCCAAATCTCCTCCGGCAGACGAATCGCTCCCGGCAAGTTACCTTGATCGCCGCGCAAGTGTCTGACCACCGCTCCGACACAGGGCCAATCATTGGGAGGACCGTGCGGAGCGTTCTCTTTATTCTTCGGCGCGTGAGGGTAACCGGTCAGCACCCAGTAACCGCTCGCCGAATGCGCATTGTCTGCTGTCGAAACGGCTCGCAAGACCGAGATTCGATCTGTCAGTTTAGCGACGCGCGGCATCAACTCGCCAACCGCCAGGCCGGGCGTGGCCGACGAGATTGGTTGCAAGTCTCCGCGTACTTCGGCCGGAGCATTCGGCTTCGGGTCCCAGGTCTCGTGCTGTGGCGGCCCACCGAGAAGGAACAACACGATGCAGCGTTTTGCTTGCCCAAAGCCGTTGCTGCTGGACAGCGCCTTCGGCTTCGTTTCGGCGTGGGCGGCTTGCAACGCCGGCATCGACAGCCCAAATGCGCCGAGTCCACCAATGCGCATCAAGTCGCGGCGGTTCACACCGTCACAGAGGCGGGGGTTGCGATCAAGGATCGAGAGCATGGCGGGGACACGTGCAGGTGGGTCAAGATTTTGTCAATTATCTTCGATCCGCGGCATCACCGCAATTGAAAACAGACTTGACGGCAGGGCTTTCGATTTTTCTTCAGTAGGTCACGCTCGCCGAGCGTGACCTTGAGAGTCTCTCAAAACATGCTGTCTCGGGGAAAGTCACGTTCGGAAAAAGTGACCTACTTTCCACGAACCGCTTTGAGCCCGTCTGATAGCGCTTTTTGGTAGATCCACAGATCGCCGCCGTAAGCCAGGCATCGAAAACCTTGATCGATGCGAAGCCTTGCTTCGTCAACGCTTAGGGGCATGAAGCCAGCCGACTTCCGATTCGCGTTGGCCGCGCTAACTACCCGTTCACACGCGTCGAGAAACTTCGGATCATCGAACTGGCCAGGAATGCCAAGCGAGCTGCTCAAGTCGTACTGCCCAATCCAGAGGACGTCGATATCGTCAACCTTGGCGATGTCTTGGACGTTTTCAAGGCCCTTCACTGTCTCGATCTGAGCAATCAACAATATGTTGTCGTTGCAGTGTTTCTGCTTGGCGGCAACGTCTCCCCCGGTGTAATCGTCATGTGCGATCGTAAAGGCGGCGCCGCGGCCTCCAACGGGCGGGTACTTGCACGAATCGGCGATCAACTGTGCTTGCTCGACGCTCTCGACCATTGGCAACATGATTCCCATGGCCCCCATGTCAAGCACGCGGGCCATGAAGTGATACTGCGTTGCTGGAACACGGACCATCGGAATCGCATCCACCGAGCGCGACGAGGCGATCAGCATCCGAATCGTTTCGATGCTCCAGCCGGTATGCTCCATGTCGAACAACACAAACTCGGCACCAGCTTGAGCCGCGATTCGCCCGATTCCAGTGGTGTTGAATTCGAAGACGAATGTCCCGACCGACGTCTTGCCTTGTTGCAACGCTTGCTTGACGTGATTAATTCGCACGGTATCGCCTTTAGTTTGTGCGGGGTGACGATGGATGAATCAACATAGTTTGTCGTGATTGACGACCGAATGCCAGCGGGGCGATCGTAGGTTATGCTGAAGCATCATTGATGCAGGGCCAACGACCAGGAACGAAGTAGCTCCATGAAGGACGACTCAGCAAACGGGCACTCGCGATCTCGTACATTGGCCACCATCTTTGGGTTGAGTCTTGTCGTTCGAGCTGCAGTTGTTGTCGGGCTGTTTGGTTCACTGCAGGCAGACCCGGATGCTTACCGCAAGTTAGCTGAGAATGTTCGTTCGCAGGGCGTTTACACGACGACTGGATCACCGACAGCCTTCCGGCCACCGTTGTATCCACTGTTGCTGCTGATGACCGTCGTCGATGGCACCGTCTCCTCTGCGATGGTGGCAGTACTGCACGTCGTGTTAGGTGCAGGCACGGTTCTGCTGACGTTCCTGTTGGCCGAGGCTTGTGGTTTGAAACGCGTCGCATATCTTGCGGCGGCCTTGGTCGCAATCGATCCGATTCTGCTGAACCAGTCCGCTCTAGTGATGACGGAAACGCTGGCGACGTTGCTTGCGGTGGCCGGGACGTTTGCGCTGGCAAGAGCCGCACACATGCCGACGATGTCGAGCGCAGGGTTTGCAGGGTTCGTCATCGGTCTGGCTGCACTCTGTCGCCCGACGTTCTTGCCGTGGCTCGGAATCGCCGGCGTTCTGTTGTCAGGTCGAAAACACGTCACGTCGTTTAACCGCAAGCCGGAGGCGTGTGCTTCGTCCAGCTCATCAGAAGCGCGCGCCTCCGGCTTGCGGTTAAACGTAAGATTCGCTGCTTTGTACTTTGTTGTTGCAGCGAGCGTTATCTCTCCATGGGCGATTCGCAATCTCGTCGTACTTGGCAGACCCAAGGTCACAACAACACACGGCGGGTATACGATCCTGCTCGGAAATAACCCGAGCTTTTACCAGTACCTACGTGAGCGCGAACCGGATGACACATGGGACGCGACGCCTCTCGCCAATATCTGGCGATGGAGGCACGTATCGAATTCACCCCAAGATGAGATGTGGGATCTGGTCCAACTGCAGGCGAGCAAGAACGCGTGGCGTGACCTCGGCTACGATGAACCAATCTTCGAGGCCAGCACACCCATCATTCGATCCGAGTTCGAGGATGATGCCTTCGCTTACTCGCTAGCAAGGCGTTACATCACGGATGAGCCTGGAATGTTTGCATATGCGTGCTGGGTTCGTGTTGGTCGGCTGTGGCAGATGTTCCCGTATCCTCGCAACGACTCCGAATCGACGGCGCGAAAGACGCTTCGCGTGCTAACCGGTTGCTGGTACACGGTTTTGTTTCTGCTAGCGGCCTGCGGCGCAATCACTTGTCGAAAGGAATTGTTGCGATCGCCGCTGGTGTGGGGCGTCGTTCTTTGCTTCACGTTCACAGCAGTGCATTCGGTGTACTGGAGCAACATGCGGATGCGCGCTCCGTTGATGCCCATAGTCTGCGTGCTAGCAAGCTTTGGAATGGTTGCGATCGCCGAGCGGCTGTGCCGTCGCAAGCTGTGATGGGATCGCAACTTAGCGACGGCTGAAGTGGTCGAATATGGCTTGCGTGGGTAGTGCCGCCATCCTATAATCCGCCGCCGCTTTGGAGTCTCGTCTGGCGGCAATTCCCCTCGTTCTATTCAACGGTGTCGTTACGTCTCGCTACGAGAACCTTCCGCGCGTCTTGCGCGTAGTTAGGAAATGGGGTTCACGCAGCGCGTTCGTTTCGCGCACCAACTGATCTTGTTTGGCAAGGACGCTCAAACACTGAGTTTACTTCACGGTCGAAGCCGAAGAACGTGGCTTCGCGCGCGAACATCGTTCGTCGCGCCGTTGAAGTCTGCGCGCGAACAAAGACCTGCCCCGGCCTTCAGTACTGAGTACTCAGTACTCGGTACTCGGTCTTCAGTACTGGGTACTCGGTACTCAGTACTCAGTTGCTGCTTGAGCCTGCTAGTTGCGATAGTGCTTTGCGTCGCCGCTCCGACCCAAGTGTTTGCCGAGATCAATCCGCCGGTTGCATCGCCCGACTTCCCCATCTCGATCGAAGCGACTACAGGAAGCCGATGGCATGAGGGACAGTACGAGGTTTGGTCGCTAGAAGGCGGCTGCGTGATTCGGCAAGGCGGCGTGGTTGGCAAGAGCGAGTCGGCGGTCATCTGGATTGATCGTACCGATCCCAGCAGCCAAGTTCCGAACAAAGTCGTCGCGTACTTGGAACGTGACATTGCGGTCGATTTCGATACGGCAGATCCGTCAGCTAACAGTATGCCTTTGCTTCCCGCTCGGATTCGCGGCGAATCTTGGATGGGACACTTTCATTCGACGACGAGTGTGAACGTTCGCGTTGGTGTTGGTGTTGACGCCCGTGTCGAAGATGAACGCCCCGGCTTCGTCGATCGCGGTCATGTGGCCTGGACCGCCGACATCGATCGTCACGTCCAACGCGCGCAGTTCGCGCCTGAGGTAATCCCAACCAATCCCTCTCTGCAACCACAACCAACCGCCCGCAGTCTGCAGATTGAGACTCGCAGCAGTGTGCCTGGGCAAGTCAAGACATATCCCGGCAGAACTCCCGACGAACGAGCGACTGTTTACTCAGGCGGTATAAGGGCGATCGTCGGCGGAGTTCAGGGGGTTGAGGGGCTCAATAATGACACGGTCGTTCTCGAAGCCGATCGCGTCGTCGTTTGGACCAACTCACTGACAGGACTGAGCTTTGGCGGTGGAGCAAGTCAGCCAGTCGATGGCCACTACGAGTTCTATCTGGAGGGCAACATTATTGTTCGCGAAGGCGATCGGCTGATCTATGCCGAGCGCATGTACTACGACGTGAATGACAACTACGGCACGATCCTCAATGCTGAAATGCTGACGCCAGTACCGGACTATGAAGGCTTGATGCGGCTCAAGGCGGACGTTCTGCAGCAGATCAATGCGCAGAGCTTCGTCGCTCACGGTGCGGCCGTCACTTCCAGTCGATTAGGTGTTCCTCGCTACTGGATCCAAGCCAACGAAGTTAGTTTACAGGACATACCTACTCCAGCGGCCGACCCGTATACAGGGCAAGCATATATCGATCCGCGAACCGAGCAGTTGGCGGTCGAGCATCAGATGTTAGCTACGGCTCGCAACAACTTCCTGTACATCGGCGGCTTTCCCGTTTTCTACTGGCCGACGATCGCGACCGACCTAAGGAAGCCAACTTTTTACATCGATCGTGTCCGATTGAAGAACGACAGCGTCTATGGGACGCAGGTACTCGTCGATTGGGATATGTACCAACTGCTGGGAATTCGCCAGCCGCTGGATGGGACGAAATGGACGCTCACGACCGATTACCTTTCTGAACGCGGTCCGGGGCTTGGAACGGCGTTCGATTACGACCGCAATGGAGTTTTGTGGTTTCCTGGCGAGACGCATGGCACACTGGACATCTGGGGTTTGCGAGACACCGGACGCGACAATCTCGGTGCTGATCGCCGTAGCCTAGCTCCCGAAAAGGAGTATCGCGGCCGCGCTCTGTGGCAACACAGGCAGTACCTCGATAACGGCTTTCAGTTCACCGGCGAGCTTGGTTACATCAGCGACCGTAACTTCCTCGAACAGTATTACGAACACGAGTGGGATCTGCTGAAGGATGAGTCAACCGGCGTCGAGTTGAAACGGTTTGTGGACAACAGCTCGTGGAGTATCAGCGGTGACGCACGTGTGAACGACTTCCTCACGCAAACCGAATGGCTGCCACGATTCGATCACACTCTGATTGGGCAGTCGTTCCTGTTTGATCGCATGACTTGGAATGCCCACTCTCATGTTGGTTACGCAAAACTGCGTACCGCAAGCCCACCCGATCCGATTAACCCAACCGAAGTCGCCAGATTCTTCCCGTTGGCTTGGGAAGCCAACGCGGAGGGAATTCATACGGCAACACGTCACGAAATCGCACTGCCTCTCGACTTGGGCCCGGCGAAGATCGTGCCGTATGCGTTGGGCGAGTTGTTCAAAGTCAATGAGGACATCGCCGGCCGAGAGGTCACGCGGACGTATGGTCAGCTTGGAGCTCGCGCCAGCTTGCCCATCTGGCGTGCCGACTCGACCGTGCATAGCCAACTGTTCAATCTGAACGGGCTCGTGCACAAGGCGGTCTTCGATGCTGAACTCTCCTGGGCAGAGGCTGACGAAGACCTGGGCCGCTACCCACTGTATAAGCAACTTGACGATGATGCGGTCGAGTTCTTCCGGCGTCGGTTCCTGGCCACGACGTTCAGGGGCTTGGCAGCGATTCCATTGAAGTACGACGAGCGCTTCTTCGCGCTTCGAAGCGGCATGCAAGGTTGGGTGACCGCGCCGAGCACCGAGATCGCTGACGATCTAACGAAGCTGAAACTCGGAGTCCGGCAGAGATGGCAGACGAAACGCGGCTTGCCAGGCCAGGAACGGATCGTAGATTGGATCGCACTCGACGTCGAAGGCAGCTTCTTTCCAAAGGCAGCTCGCGACAACTTCGGTGAAGACATCGGTATGCTGGACTATGACTTCCGTTGGCACGTTGGGGACCGTGTCACTCTATTATCCGATGGCTATTTCGACACGTTCGCAGATGGATTGCGAACCTTCTCCGTTGGCAGCGTTGTCTCGCGACCCGCACACGGAAACTTGTTCGTTGGATTCCGTTCGATCGAAGGACCGATCAGCAGCAGTATCTTGAGTGGGTCGCTCAGCTACCGCATGAGTGAGAAGTGGATTCTGACCACAGGGGCTTCGGTTGACTTTGGCGAAGCCGGCAACATTGGCCAGACGTTCGGTCTGACTCGAATCGGCGAATCGACTTTGATTCGAGTTGGCTTCAATGTCGATGAGAGTCGCGGCAACATTGGCGCCAGCGTGATGATCGAACCACGTTTCTTCCCTAGCAATCGTCTCGGCTACGTCGGCGGAGTGCAGATCCCGCCGGCAGGCGCTTACGGGCTGGAGTGATTTGCTAGAAGAAGCCTCCTCCTCCACCAGGTTGAGGTTCGTTCTCTTGTGCGCTCCGCCCGATCCGAAACCGCCACCTCTCATCACTGGCCGGCCACGATCGTGAACCCAAACGCCGAGCTCCTTCAAGATACTCCGGACGCGAGCATGGACGGCGGCATTGTGCTTGACCACGATGGCCTGCCCAACGGCTCAACGAAAACGCCGTCTTCATCCCATCCGGCATCGTCCAGGTCTCGCTTGAGGACTTCGATGATCGCCGCCGACTCAAAGAAGAACCCAAAACGCTGGTGATACGCTTTGAGCGTGATCGCATCCGGATCGACCGCTTCCTTCTTGGGGATCTTCTGCTTCGCGGCTTCCAGTGTGACGAGTAGTTTCGTGATCTGCTCGTGGATCTCGTGCGTCTGAGCAATTACCAGCGCGGGTGCCGGTAACAAAACGTCGATGGCTCCCGGCCCCCCGACTTCATCCCAAGCATCCGGAGCGACTGTGGATGTGATCACTTCGATCAGACTATCAAAGTCATAGTTCGCCGGGTCATCGCTGCCGTCGCGGACAAGATTCCCAACGGGGTATAAGCCGATTTGCAGCATCGCCTCATCTTGTTCGGGCGTCGTGATCATGATGACTTCGTTGCGGAGGGTGTATGTCAAATCAATAGGCTTGAGCAATCGCTTCAGAGCCACACGGAGTGGCACTTCGGCGAAGCGTCCAGTGATTGGCGTGTCAGTACTGATGCCGAAGTCCTCAAGTGCTTTCGCATCGATCACGATAGGAACTTGGAAGTCGTCAACAAGTACGGCCATGGCATCGAGCAGCGGCTCGTCGCGGATAATCATGGTCAAGGGTCTTTCGAGCGCCGGCAGAAGATGCTCGGTGCGTTCCAGTCCAACCATCAGGGGCCGCACACCAAGGCCTTCGGGTGATGCATCGACTTTCATCAGTTCACGGTAAGTCTGTAGTAGCCCGGCAACTTGCTCGTGCACGTCGTCGGATTGCGAAATGACGAGCGAGTCGTAGATGCCTTCGGCCGTGCCCGGGCCACCAACGTTGTCCCACGAATCTGGGGCAATGCTCGACTCGATCGAGTTACTCAGGATGTCTTCCTTTTGGGACACAACCTTACTAGAGGGGGAATGCAGTTTTCCGAAATCTCGTGCAGGATATCTCCGATTGGATAGACACACGTAATCAGCTGCGACTCACATTCCTCGGGCGTTGTGATCCAGAGAGCTGAGTCGCGGAGGATGTACGTCAGCTCCAACTCGTTGAGCATCAACCGCAGGAACGAACGAGTCGAGATCCCGCTCATATCCCATGTAACCGGAGTGCCACTATCGACTCCAAAGTCATTGAGGCCTTTGGTGTCGAGAAGGATCTCAATGCCCAAGGCGTCTGCCATCAGCTCGGAGGCCTCGGATAACGGAGTGTCCAAGAACTCCCAAGCGAGCCGCTTATCTAACGCGGCTTGGATGCGAGCTTCGGAGGGATCAACGATGCAGGTCGGCCCTGCATCGTCAGCATGGACGGACGGGCTGGCAAGCCAGAACACCGAGGCACCAAGAATTAGTAGACAGACCGATCCCCAAGCTTGAGAACGCATGGAAGACTCTCCTCTGCAAGACAGACCCCTGGCTTGAGTGTCATCTTAACCGGCAGAAGCGACGGAGACAAATTGAGAAGTGGCATGAAGAGGGATTAGGGATTGCCAAAGAAGATAGGAGGCACATCGCCCATTACCTGTCGCAGTCACAAAAACAAAAAGATCCTTCACTCAATTTCGGGGAGTCGCGTGGTATGGGGGTTGGCAAGAATATGAAGGTGCCTCACGGGAAGATCGCTGTCTGCCTTCCCCGGAATTCGGAGATGAACCAAGAAAAAGCCCGCCGAACCAAGTGGCTCGACGGGCTTTTGATGAAGCCTCTTCTGAAGTCCCAAATCAATACATGTCGTGATCGCCACCGTGGCCGGGCTTGCCACCGTCCTTTGGCTTCTCAGCAACCAGCGCGTCGCTGGTCAGCAGCAGAGTCGCGACGCTCGCGGCGTTGCCGAGAGCCGCGCGAGCGACCTTTGTGGGGTCGATCACACCAGCTTTGACCAGGTCTTCGTAGGTATCGGTCAAAGCGTTATAGCCGTTGTTGCCTTTCGAGTCGGCAACACGCTCACAGACAATGCCGCCATCCTGGCCAGCATTCTCAGCGATCATCGTCAGCGGCGCGCGACACGCGCGGAGGACGATGTTGTAACCAATCTCTTCGTCGTCGCTGAGGTCTTCGCTCGGCTTCACGCCGGCAGCAGCTCTCAACAGGGCGACGCCGCCACCGGGCAAGATGCCTTCTTCGACAGCAGCGCGAGTTGCATGCAGAGCGTCCTCGACGCGAGCCTTCTTCTCTTTCATCTCGCTTTCGGTCGCAGCACCAACGTTGACCTTCGCGACGCCGCCGGCCAACTTCGCCAGCCGCTCTTCGAGCTTTTCGCGATCGTAGTCGCTGGTCGAATTGTCGATCTCGCGGCGTAGCTGATCGATACGAGCTTTGATATCGGCGCTCTTGCCAGCACCTTCGATGATCGTCGTGTTGTCTTTATCGACGATGACCTTCTTTGCTCGGCCGAGATCCGTGATTGGCAACGACTCAAGCTTGATGCCGAGCGAATCGAAGACCGCCGTACCACCGGTCAAGATCGCGATATCTTCCATCATTGCCTTACGACGGTCTCCGTAACCAGGAGCTTTCACCGCGACGCATTGGAACGTACCACGCAGCCGGTTGATGACGAGCGTCGCGAGGGCTTCGCCCTCGACGTCTTCGGCCACGATCAACAATGGCTTGCTCTGTTGCACAACGGCCTCGAGAACAGGCACCATGTCTTTGACGTTGGTGATCTTCTTCTCGAAGACAAGGATATAAGCATCTTCGAGAACGGCTTCCATCGTGTTCGGATCGGTCACGAAGTAGGGAGACAGGTATCCGCGATCGAACTGCATACCTTCAACCCACTCGACCTCAGTGGCTAGGCTTTTTCCTTCATCGACCGTGATGACGCCGTCTTTACCAACCTTCTCCATGGCACTGGCCAGCAGATCCCCGATCTCACGATCGTTGTTCGAAGCGATCGAAGCAACGTTCGCCATCTCGCTCTTGTCTTTGACTTTGATCGACATCTTCTGAAGCTTGGCAGAAACGTCTTCGACAGCCTGTTCGATGCCTTGCTTCATCTGAACTGGATTCACACCAGCCACGACGGATCGCAAACCTTCGTTGAAAATCGCTTCGGCCAGCAGGGTTGCTGTCGTCGTTCCGTCACCAGCCACGTCGCTCGTCTTGCTGGCAACTTCGCGAACCATTCGAGCGCCCATGTTTTCGAAGACGTCGTCCAGGTCGATTTCCTTGGCAACGGTCACGCCGTCTTTCGTGACGGTCGGCGAGCCAAAGCTCTTCTGCAGAATGACGTTGCGACCCTTTGGGCCCAGCGTGACTTTGACGGCGCGAGCGAGCTTGGAAATGCCGCGGCGAATTGCTTCGCGTGCTTCTTGATCAAAGGCAATGATCTTTGGCATGAGTTTGTTCTCCTGGTAGCAAGCACGCGGCCAGCGTGCTGTTTACATTGTGTTTTGAGTAGCTGGCACGCGAGTCGCGTGCCTACAGGAACCTAGTCTTCAATCACAGCTAGGATGTCGTCTTCTCGCATCAGCAACAGCTCATCGTCGTTGACCGTGAAGGTCTCGCCGGCATAGCTGCTGAAGATGACGTGGTCGCCCGTCTTGACTTGCAATTCGCTGCGGGTTCCATCCTCCAGCAGCCTTCCATCACCGACGCTCACAATCGTGCCTCGGGCCGGCTTATCCTGCGCCGCGTCGGGCAGCAAAATACCGCCCGCCGTCTTGTCCTCCGACTCTTCGCGTTGAAGTACGACACGATCTCCAAGTGGTTGAAGCTTGGTTCCAGACTTGGCTTTCTTCTTCTTCGTAGCTGTTGCCATTTCGCGATCTTCCTCCGGTCAGTCTTCTTTTCGAGTATGCTCTCTCCGCAGCCAAGCTGCGGCCGACGATACGTTCACAAGTTCGTAGCTGCCATAATTGCGCAGACGAATTTGAAGCTCTCGTTAAAGGCAATCGGCGCGCCAAAACAGCGGCAGCGTATGCAAGTCTCGTTTCTGCAATGCCTTGCGTCTGCGGGCAGGAGCTGATTCTGGCGAACGCAGCCCGGCTGCTGCCAATTTGACAGGAAGCAAGGAGAGTCCGCTACCTTATACCGCTCGCGGAGGGCGTCCTTGTCTTACCCAAGTCCCAGGACTAGGGACGGCACCGTCTCCGAGTCGGTGATTTCTTTCGATTTGGAGTGCGATATGTCATCGCTTTCTTTTGCAACCGGCTTTCACTGCGAAATCGGTGGTTTTCTGCAAGCCGCGGAAAGAGAGCGGCGACAAGTCCCGCACTCCAAAAAACTCACAGTCCGGCTTGTGTAAACAACCAGGAGTTGAGTTTGCGATCCCGAGTGCGCACAATGTCGATTCTCGTCGCTAGTTACTGCTCACCCAGAGATCAAGCCGATGCCCATCAAAGTCGCTTGCCAGTGCGGAGCCAGCTTCAACGCGAAGGACGAACTCGCTGGCAAAGTGGTTCGCTGTCCCAAGTGCAAGCAACCGCTGAAGATCCCAGCCCCGCAACCGGCTCCGGTCGCCAACAGTGCGTTGGATGATCTGTTCGATGAAGCTGGTATCGATCAGAAGCATGGCCCCACGTGCCCAAAGTGTAGTGCCGAGCTCAAGCCCAATGCGGTGCTGTGTGTCGCCTGCGGGTTTAACATGCAGACGGGAGAGAGTGCGGAAGCTGCACAAACCTACGACCAGCTCGGCGGACAAGAAGCATCCGCGGACGCCGTCCTCGAGAAGGCCGCGAAACAGATCGAGACGGACAAGGAAGACGACAGGAAGAACAAGTCCACCGGGGCGCCCGCTTATGTCTACCTCTTCGGCCTGCTCGCTCTGGTTGCCTTTGCGGCGATGATGTTTACCCTGCCGAAGGGTTTGGCATTTTTTATCACGGGAATCGCGATCGTTGTTTTCGCTCAACTGATCAACACGTACTACAGTATCCGATTCATCATCGTCGCTTTTCAGGAAAGCCTCGCTCAAGGCTTTCTGCAGTTCGTGCCCTTTTATTCGATCTATTATCTGATCACGCGATGGCAGAAGGTTGGCAAGATCTTCATGAAGATGTTGGGAACTCTCCCGCTGGCGTTCTTGGGCGGTTGCTTTATGGGCCTTGGGATGCTGTTGGGATTTGATTATCCCGACGAGAAGGATGCGTACCGCTACGACAGCCGGAGTATTGACGTTGTGCAGCAGACAGACGCGTCGCCACGGGTCGGCTAACCATCGGATGAGTTGCGCGCCACGATTCGAACGTCGTGTGCCGCGGATTCTTATTTTCGGAACTGCACGGGTAGATACTCAACCGTCTTAACGGCACGTCCAAAGCGGCGTGACGGCTCGGCGCGCCAGAGGCGAATCGCGTTCACGGCCGCAGCGTCGAGAATCTTGTAACCGCTAGTACGCTCAACCGTAACCTCTGTAACCTTGCCTGTTTCGTCGATCATCAGCCGCAGCAACACATCGCCCTCCCAGCCGCGCTGCTTCGCAAGCTCTGGATATCGCGGGGGAGGGTTGTTGAAGAAGGTTGGCGGTTGTTTGGCTTCGATTCCCGCCGGCTCGGAAATCGTCAGCGGCACGTGCGGCTCCGGGATTAGCTGAGTTCTCGGGAGTGGCTCTTCGAGCAAAGGCTCGGTCTCCGTCGCAACATCGTCCGTTGGTGCCCGTGATGTTGTGACCGACAGAGTCGTTTGTTCCGCCGCTAACACCGAAGGCAAGTCCCAATCGGCGGCAACGCTGGGGCGATCGACAAACCGTTGCTCCGCGATCCAGGCAACGCTTGGCTGGATCTGGACAGGCGGCAATTCGACGACTGCGACGGCCTCGGTATTTTCGACGAAGCTCGCTTCTAACGTGATCGCTTGCCGCGAACCGCTGAAGCGAGCGGATCGATCCAACTCTGGAAGCCAGCCAGCGGTGAGCAGCAACGCCGCGCCCGCATGTAGCGTCATCGAGACTCCAATCCCCTTACGAGCCGAGTCTTGCCACAAAACGGATTGTACGTGTTTCAGCACGGACGTTGCCTGTTTCTCTGTTCCACCGCGATCGCCGAATACCTCGATTGGCTCGTTGGAATCCTGCCTTTAGGCAGTTTGTCCGAAGCGCTTCCGCGTGCCGCCTAAAGGCGGGACTCCAACGAGTAATTATCGCCCCGTAACCAACCTCAAACAAGGTAGTTACTTTTTCTTCTTTGGCTTGATCGCCGGAGCATCGAGCGGTCTGAGCGGAAACAGCTCCGACGGTGTGTGCTCTTGTTTCATCAATTTGGCCAGGTTCGCGACGACCTTGGGATGTTGTTTGGCAACGTTGTTTTGCTCACTGACATCGGTGGCGAGGTTGTAGAGCTCGATGCCGAGATTCCCGCGCGTCATGTTCTGGCGAACGGCTTTCCAATCGCCAACGCGAATCGTCTGCTGGCCGCCGTAGCTGGGAAACTCGCGGTACAGAAACGGACGGGGATCTTGCTTGTTCCCCAGCAGCGTCGGTGCAAGACTGATCCCGTCGATGCTGTCGGGAGCCGTTTTCGACGCGCCTGTTAATCCAAGGAGCGTCGGTATCCAATCTTCAAAGCCACTGATCCGATCGTTCGTGGAACCTTCCGCCACATGCCCCGGCCAACGCACCATGGTCGGCACACGCACACCACCTTCGTAGAGCGAGCCCTTTAACCCGCGCAGTTCGCCGACGCTGTTAAAGAACGTGTAATCGACTTCCTGATCCAAGTGAGTTGTGCCATTGTCGGAACTAAAGACAACGATCGTGTTGTCGGCCAGCTTCAGTTCATCAAGCAGCTTTAAGACGTTACCGACATACCGATCCATGCGCGTGATCATGGCCGCGTAGGCGGCACGAGGAGTGAAGTGCGGTGTGTATCCATAGCCCTTCGACCGTGTGAACGGAGGATCCTTCCAACCCAGGTCGAGATACGGCTTCAGCTCTTCATCAGGCACGTGCAAGGCGACATGCGGGATGACGGTCGGATAATAAAGAAAGAACGGCCGGTCCTTGTTGGCGCGAATAAACTCTAGCGCCTGTTCATTGATCCGATCGGGCGCGTAGTCCTGTCCTTTGAATTGGTCGTAGCTACGCGGGTTCGAAGGATCGGCTCCCTTGGCGAGACTGGCATGGCCCGGGACGGCTGGATCGTTCTTGAGCGTGATCCGTTTGTTGTCACTCCAAAGATAAGACGGATAGTAACTGTGCGCGTGGCTTTGGCAGTTGTATCCGAAGAAGCGATTCAGTCCCTGCCGAAGCGGTTCACCGCTCGACTCCGGACCACCGAGGCCCCACTTCCCAAACGCTCCCGTCACATATCCCTGCTTCTGCATCAGTTCAGCGAGCGTGATCTCACTGGCTGGGATCGGCTCTTGCCCTTCCGGCGGCGTACCTTTGTTGCTGCGGATATACGCATGTCCTGGGTGCTTTCCAGTCATGAGCACACACCGCGAAGGAGCACACACCGCGTTGCCGCAGTAGTGTTGCGTCAATCGCATCCCCTGCGTGGCCAAGCGATCCAAGTTCGGTGTCTGAATCAGCTTCTGTCCAAAGGAGCCAACTTCGCGATAACCAAGGTCATCGGCAAGTATGAGTACGATGTTAGGTACACCACGACCATCGGATTCTGAAGCGTATATACTCGGTAGTATTGGCAATTCAATGGCGCAGACGGTAAGAATGAGTGTAGCAATTGTGTGTAGTAAATGGACGATTAATCCGATTGGCCTGCAATGGGCCGTTTTCGTTGTGATCAACACTTGGATTCCTCCGGTGACCTGCTTGTGTACAGACGTGGCGGTGAGCCTCAGTATCGATGGCAGAGCCCAGCGGGTCAACTTCGGGAAGTCGAGTGGCGCTGGTGATGAGGTGAAGACGTAATGGGAAGAAAAGCTAAGAAGCGTCGTCAGTCGCATGGGTCTGCGTGGCTTTGGAAGCAAACGAACTGCTGGTACTACACGCAGCCCGGCACGAAGAAACGGGTAGCGATCTTCGATGAGAACGGAGAGCGGATCCGCGGTAAGGAGAATAAGGAAGCAGCAGAGATTGCGCTCGCTCGCGAGAAGGTTACATGGGACGTGGATGCTGTGGATGTGATGGGCGCGGCGAGTGGGTCGTGGCACGCGTCTGCTCCGAGTACTTGCAGTACTGCGAACGGGGGATGGCGAACGGTTCGATCAGCCAGAGCCGCCGCGATAACTCCAAGGCTTGGCTCAATGACCTGTGTGGGTATTGCGGAGCGATGCCGGTATCGCAACTCAAGAAGGGTCATGTGCAGAAGTGGATCGAAAGCCACGCGTCGTGGCGCAGTCCGGCAACGCATCGGGGCGTTATCGCCATTGTGTTGGCGGCGTTCAATCGAGCGGCAGATATGTTCGGCATCCCGAATCCGATCAAGGGCCTGAAGAAACCGAAGGCTGAGCCGCGTTTGGCATCCATC